>NZ_JAUBPU010000017.1:68596-98847 GCF_036700885.1 Microcoleus sp. S13_B4 | reverse complement strand
GAAGTTTTATCTCTCTGTGGTTGGGACTATATCCTTGAAGCTATATTAAGTGCAGCTTCATAGTGAATTGGTATAAACTCATTTTTTATTATACCCTATTTAAAGGCACAACAGCTTATCGTTGGTTATTGATTTAAGCGATCGCCCGTCGAGGTAGCTGCGAATCCCCAGGGTTTTACAGTCTTTAAGCACCGCAGCCGAGCTTTACAGAATCTTCACTTCACAATCGACGGCTAATAGAGATGATTCGAGTAATCGCGAAGGATGTTTAGCAAAGAATCACCGAAGCGATCGCCCGTTAGCAAGTATCTTGATTCAGTGCGATCGCCTGTGGAGGTAGCTGCGAATCAAATCAGCCATTTTTTGTTGCTCTTCCCGATTCAATCTACGGCTTAAACATAGGGTATCTCCCGCATTCATTAGCAAACGCACCTCGTAGCAGCTATAGCTGTCCATATGTTCTGTTTTCTGCACTTCAACTGTTTTTAATTCGACTTCAGAAATTTCACTGAGGGATTTTTCGGTAACTTCATTCACCCTTATCCCCCTTTTCTTAATAGTTAGGATACTTGCATATTTATCAAAAATGTAAGTTTCAACACTGAATAGAGGATGGAACACAAAATATATTGTAGCGAAACCAATAACGACAAAACCGCCATGAAAAAGTATCGAGCCTAATTTTGATAATCGATTATCTTTTTCTATTACGAATTTACCGACAGAGGTTTGTATATATTTATTGAACAACTCTGCATCTTTAGCAGTTTGGTAAGATAGCGGAACATTCCCTTGGTTGGTTACGAGAAATACATTGTCCACAGAAGTTGAGTGGCCCTCGCTATCGGTACTATTTATTGTCTCAATTTTAGCTTCCTTAACTTGTTCTATGGACTCTAATTCCCCTTTCACGAATCCCATCAAACTTGATGTGCTGATTTCGCAACTTGCGAATTTCGGCTCAATTTTTTTGCAGGAAAGTCTTTCCACTCCAGAAGAGGACATCGTGAGAAGTATCATTAACAAGGGTATTCCTGAAAATCCTGTCACCCAGACAGCAGGAAATAGCAGACCCAATACGGTTTACTTAAGGGTTGGGAGGCTTTAAAATATTAAAAACAAGAGAATTAATTTTTATTCCAGTACCTCTGTGTTTAACTTTTTTGGATTTAAATTTTGAAACAGGTTTTTTGACAACTCTTGGGTTATTTCTCTCAACTCTTTGTGGCAAAGTCGCATCAAGAATCTCCAAATTCAACCAAGTTAAAAAAAGGGAATTTCTTGTGCTTCTAGTCGCTGAAATTTTGGGACAGCGCGACGAATAACTCGTAATGTACCCGTGAAAGAAATACTTAATGGGGAAATTTCTGCACTATTCGCTGTTTGATAAATTAATGACCGCACAGCCCAATGTCCTAATAATAGACCATAAATTTCTTGCACTACTTCTCTTGGTCTTTGAGAACGAATATGAGTTTTTCGTTCTAACAGGTGTACTTTGAATTCATCAATTGTATTTTCGACTTCCCAACGTTGATGATATTCGGCAGCCAATAACTTTGCCGGAAATTTTTGAGGGTCTAATAAACTTGTAATTAAACGATATCTAATTTCGGCTTTTGGGTCATTTAAGTTTTCAATTGTGTACTCGATTACTCTGATTTGGATTGGTTTAAATCCTTTTTTTCTGAATTTGCCTGGGGGATTAATAAAACTTAAGTAAGAACCATCTTCTAGCTGTGTTTTGTTGAGCAATTTAACATTTGATGGAATTCTTCCTAAATAGCCACAACCCTTGCTGAGCGTGGATGATACCATTGCATACGAATGCAAACCTCTATCCCACATTAGCAACATTTCTTTAGTAACTGACCGTAATAATCTTAACGCTCTGACTCTTTCTCCCATCTTGTATGGGCATATTAAAGCATCAAATATTAAATGTGTTCCTGCTTCTACTAAAATAACTAATCTAGCGAAAGGGAAAAGCAGCTCTTGTACCTGGACGGCTACCTGGACGGCCAAAAACTCTGGCATTTTCATAACTGTCTGGGATGTCTAAGCAGGTTCCATCTATTGCTACAACTCTCAATCCATTCAGAAAAGCTCCTACTGTTTCAGTTGTAGCCATTGGTCGTACCAACTGATGAAATAACTGGCTCATTACAAGACATCCTAATCTTTTTCTAGCTTTAGTAAGAGCTGCCTTGCACGGAATTTTCCAATATCTACCTGTTTTCAACCAGACTTCATTAAGTCCATCAATCAGATTCTTTAGTACGTCGCGCATTGAGTCTTTTGACCATAAGCTCATTGCTACGATCAAACATACTACCAGTTGTGATGGTAGCGCACGATGCCGTTTTTCTCTTGATTTTGTTTTCAAGATAGCCGCTTCTATTTCTGTTGATGGAATCGCTCTCTCTATTGCTTTGAATATCTCGCTACTTTTGAGCTTTGGAGATTCTAATAATATTTGTTTGTACGGCATTATACTCGATTTACTTTTTTATACATCATACTTAGTGTACCGCTTGTTCGACCTTAAGTAAACCGTATTGATAGCAGACCAACAAGATTTATTCCATTTTTAAGCTTTAGAATATATTCGGTTTTTTGAATGATTTTCATTTTAGGTATCAACTCCCGTTTAATTAATTGACATTTTTTGCAAAAATTTCCGGCTCGCTGTTGATGTCGATGTCTTGATTCAGGGCGAGCACGCGTCGAGGTAGCTGCGAATCAAATCAGCCATTTTTTGTTGCTTTTTCTGATTCGAGCTACCGCCTAAAGATAGGGTATGTCCTCCATTCATTAGCAAACGCACCTCGTATAAAATACCGTTTTCGCCGTATATTGTTTCTAATTTGACTTCAGAAATTTCGCTGAGCGATCGTTCGGCAACTTCATTCACCCATATTCCCCTTTTCTTTATAGTTAAGGTACTTACATTTTTGTCAAAAAAATAAGTTTCAACAATAAAAGAACGCAAGATACCAGAAAATTTTCCAAAACCAATAACTAAAAACAAACTGGGGAAAAGCATGCTTCCCAAACTTAGTAACCGATTGTCTGTTTCTATCACCAACACTCCGGTCGAGGTTTGTATATATTTATTAAACGAATTTGCATCCTTAGCACTTTGATTGGCTAGCAAAAACTCCCATTCCTTAGTTACCAAAAATACATTGCTCACAGTCATGGGATTGCCATCACTATCGGTAGTCTTGCTTGTCTCAAATTTAGCTCCCCGGACTTGCTCTATTGAGGTTACTTCGCCTTTATTAAATCCCATAAAAGTTGACTTCCTGAGTTCGCAATTTGCGCTTTTTGGCTCCATTTTTTTGCAGGAAAGTCTTTCCACTCCCGAAGATCCGATAATGAAGAGCATCATAAACAAAGGTATTCCTGAAAATCCCGTCACCCATATGGTAGGAGATATCGCACTATAAATCATTTCTCCTAAATTATTAAGCTTTAGAAGATGTTCGGTTTTTTTAATAACTTTCATGTTAGGTATTAGCTCCTGTGTAATTGATTGAGAATTTAGATTAAGAACTTTAGTTGTTCTATGAGTTCTCTAGAAAAGCTCTTAACTACAATTGTTAAACAGTTTTCTTTTCAGGTCAATTCATAAATTCATTAATTAAGTTCATAAAAGTCATAATTGGGTTTTTAGGGCGGGCAGGATGCCGACCCCACAAGAGTTACATTAAACTTGGCTGTAAAGTTTAGATGTCGGATAATTAGGACTTAGATGGAGGCCCAGAAACCGGGTTTTTTACCGAATCTGCGGGTTACAACTAAGTATTTTGGTAAAAAAACCCGGTTTCTTTAGTCGGAGTGCGTAAATCCTGATAATCTGAACGTCACTATCCCAGCATTCCCCAATAAGCCACGCCGTAAAGTTGAGCCGCCTGCATTGCTTCCTCGTCATAGCCTTGACTTTTGAAAAGAGCCTCCGCCTGTTTTAGATAGCCCATTGCTTGTTCTTTATTTTTTGTTTTGTCTTGGCTAATCAAAGCTAATCCCAATCTCATGTGACCATGAGCATCATTAGGGTCACTTTTGATTGCAGTTTCCCAGTGGACAATCTCCTCGTCTATAGTCTCCCATTTAAGTTCTTCGCTAAAAATTTGTTGGCTGGGAAAGCCGTCACTACCGTAATTTTTGACATCCAAAAATGTCGCAATGACTTCGGCTTTTTTGCGCTTGTCTCCCAAACCAGTGCTAAAAGAAGAAGTTAGAGGAACACGTCGCTTTCCTGACTCCAACACCAGACAGACACGATAGGTATTACTCTCACTACCTGACATCTCCTGTATCTCCACGCCTGAAATATCTTGAAGCAGGTGTTTGATAAGTTTCGTTTTGGCAATGAGTGGTTTATGCCGCTTGATAGTCAGATGACCGAGATTTTTATCAAATGTAATTGTCTCAATCTCTACAAATATCACCAAAAGGAAACCAACGACAGCAAATAAATAAACGAAAAAATCGCCTGAAGACCAACCAATAGACAAACCGATTACTAAAAAACTCCCCCCAACTAATAGCTGTATCCAAAATGCGAACATTTCTTGGAATTCGAGCTTGTCTGATGTCTGTCTCATGATTTTATGTTTAATCACTTTCAAGTGAATTTTCAAGGATAATTGTTTAAGTCTGCCCAGGCAGACTTAGACTGATAAAGAACCGTAATTTTTTAAGCTGTGGATTATTTTGTCTTTGCTTGGGCCATCGCTTTTTTGGAATCCTCTACCCCCTTGAGGGCCTCAGCATCGCCGGGATTTGCTTGTACAGATCTGTTAAAATTGATTAAAGCTGTTTGATAGTCTCCGTTCTTGTAGGCTAATTTCCCAAGCAGGATCGATTTATTGAAGTCATATTGTTGACCGCCAACAGTACCCAAATTAGGCTCAGCACCTGGTGTTCCATAGATATCAGGAGATTGCTGTTGAATTGGTGATGGAGAAGTGTTAAAATCCGAAGGAAAAGAAGAGAGCGATTGCTTGTTAGACCTCTGCTCTACATTAGGCCCCGAGTCAGAAATTTTTACAAAATTTTTGCCCTAAAATACTGAAGTAGTAATGCCTCCCAATACAAACATTAGCAATCCAGCACAGTGAATTAAAAATGTTTTTCGGATTTTTTTATTGCTCCAATTTTTGATATAAAAAACCAATGAGGCGAAGGGGACAAGGAAGTAAAGCACTCCCCAAATAGTTTCCTCTCCAAAAGCTTGAACTAATCCCCAAAAATAGCCAACAAGACTTAAAACTAAACCTAGGACGAAAAATAAGGCGATCGCAATTCCAGGCATTTTCTATTTCTCCGATTGATGTATAATTATTTGGCAAACTGTAAAGGTACAGAAAAGCTCTTAACTACAATTCTTCAACAATTTTCTTTTAAGGTCAATTCATAAATTTCATTAATTAAGTTCATAAAAGTCATAATTATATTTTGAGAGCGGGTTCTCCTTCCCACCCCACAAGAGTTGCATCAAATTGATGTATGGTTGTTTGGCAAACTGTAAAGGTAAGGATTTAGGCTAACTTTCAGCCTGAAACTCTTTCCCCTGTTTGCTGTGTTAAAAATAGATTAGCGGTGAAAACACTTCGATCGCGCACAGCCAATGTTAGGATTTTGGTTAGGAATTTGACTAGGAACTCGATCGCGACTGCCGCAAATGATACCCTCTCTCCTCGATCGACCCGAAGAACCATTTGCACGGGCAAGCAACGGCTGGGACATCCAAAAGCTTTACACCGACTTGGCAACTGCCAAACAACAATTCGCCCCACACACCAGAAGAGGGCTGACACCTGTAGAAAAGCGGCACCTCTGCGGCTTGTTGTGCGGCTACAGCCCAGCCGAAATTGCGGTTTTTCTCAACAAACAAATCAAAGGTGTCGAAGTTGATTTGTCAAAAACTTTGTACAGATACATAGAATTATTGACAAATCGGCCCCGAAATGATCTCAAAAATTGGAGAGATGCGATCGACTGGCTAGAAATAGCAGGGTATAAAACGCAGCCAAAAACCTCAACGGGCGCCATCTTAAAAGCCACTCTCCACCATTCAGACAGGATTTTGTCTACGGCTATCAGTCCCGACGGACAATTACTGGCAACGGGATCTGACGACAGTACCGTGAAAATTTGGAGTTTGCACAGCGGGGAACTGTGGCAGACGATTTTCGGGCATTCAACAGCCGTGTTGCTAGTTGCTTTCAGTCCCGCCAGCAAAACGCTGCTGACACGATCGCGCGCGCGCGCAGTCAAACTCTGGAACCTGCAAAACGGCGAACTGCTGAAGCGTTTGGCAGACGTACACCGCCACGAATCCGTCGCTGTCAGCCCCGACTGGCAAATTTTGGCGATCGGCACTACCCGTGGCACAATCAAGCTTCTGCACCTCAACAGCGGCCAACTGCTGCAAGTTTTGGAAGGCTATCAAGGGGATGACATTAGTGCGATCGCCATGAGTCCCAACGGCAAAATGCTAGTAGCCAGTGGCCTCAATGCAGCCAGCGGTTTCTGTCGCGCCACAGTCACTTTGTGGGAACTGCCGGGAGGCGAAGTGAAACGAACATTTGGCAGCGAAAATTATGTAGCGATTTCTTCCGATAGCCAAATTCTTGTCAATCATGGTGGTCAAACTATCAAACTGTGGAATTTGGAAACAGGCGAATTATTGCATTCGCTGCATACAGGAATTCGCATCACTTCTGCGGCAGCAATTAGCCCTGATGGGAAATACTTTGCAGTGGGGTGTTTTGACGGTACTGTTAGACTGTGGAATCTTCGCGGCGAATTGCTGCACACTTTAGATAGACATTCTAGCCCTGTGTCTGCGGTGGCGATCGGGCTTTTGGGCGAAACTCTCGTCAGCGGCGGGGAGAACGGTACTATTAAACTTTGGCAACTGCGGATTTAAGATTAGAGAGGTTAGGGGCGATGAGGCAGAAACCGGGTTTTTACGAAAATACAGCATTCCGGCCTTTAACTAGGAGTGAAAAACCCGGTTTGTTTGTTTTATTTAGCGCGGCTAACTGCTAAACGTGCAGCGTTTAAATTTTGCTGATACTGAACAACTCTCTTCTGAGCTACAACATAATTGGGATTCGACTGTGGCACAGTTTTCATAAACACGATCGCTTGCTCCCACTGACTAGCAACGGACTCCCACTCAGCTTTAGTTTGAGCAGTTTGAGCGAACAAAGCTGCATTTTGAGCCTCATCAATTCCCTGTTGAAAAGGACGATTGATTCTGCGCTTAATAGCAACTACATTCTGCTGGTACTGTACAACTCTATTTTGGGCGACATCATAATTGGAACTCGAAGGTGGTACTGATTTCATCAGGGCTATAGCATTTTGCCACTCAGTGACTACTGCGAGCAACTGCGTCTCAGATTGAGCCGATTGAGCAAGATTTGCTGCATTTGTTGCTTTATTGACTGCATCCCCAAAAGAGTCAGATTTAATTGTTGGAGAAGTCGGAGGTAATGGTTTGGATATCGGTACAGTTGGCAAAGCAGATGTTTGTTCAGAAGTCACCAAATTCGGTACATTCTTTGTCGGTGCAGGTAAATTTATAGCCTGCCTCACCTCGGGATTTTTAGAAAGCAGCGAAACCCCTGAAACCGCCACAAAAGTTACAAATCCCAGTAAAAATAATTCCGCCAGTGTTTTTAGAGAAAAGTTGTTGCGAATCAGGTAATCTATTTGGTAAAGATATGCCGCTGTAACTACCCAAATCACTGCCGAAACTTCAGCAATAGTAGATAGATAATTAGATACCTCTGCTTTGTAAGATCCAACACAACTTGCCAATTCAAATTCTGCTCCGTAGTTGCAGCTTGAAACAATCGGGAAAAATGGCAACAGCAAAACTACAACCATTATCACAGATAACAGCGCCACAAGTGGGGCGTACAAACCTTCCCACAAACTCCTGGGACTAGGCAACCACCGAGTGTAAGGGGTCTTGGATTTATCGAAAAATAAAATGTGATGAATGTAAGATAGTATTGCTACAGACAGAGGTATTATTAGCCCTAAAGCTCGCAAAAATGAACCCATATCTTGCTGAATTGCTGATAAAGTTATTCCGATAACAGCAATCCAAAAACTGACAACTCTCACAACAACAGCTATCCACAACATTAAAGCTAAAGTTCTCAGCCAGGAACTGGGATATGGAAACCATGCCGGCCACCGCCCGTTTTTAACTTGCTGATTATGAGCTGTTTTCCAAGGAGTCTCGCCTGTTAACGATTTAACTTTTTTTCTCGCCCTTAAAATAGCGGCGCAGTTGTCAACAGTAATTCCCAGGGAAACGAGCAAAGAAAATGTATAGAATGCCGTAGCAGGAAGCGTACTGCCCTTCGGGATTTCTCGGGAAAAAACTATGAATAAAGTCAATACAGCCATCAAACCACTAAGCAGCAAAGCAATATAACAAGCAATTCGTCGTTTAGTGTAAAAGTAGGCAAAAATTGGAACTGTAAAGGCAAGCACAGCAGTTACCCACAGACTGCGCCCAGATAACTTGACCAACTTTTCTAATTTCTTTGGATCGATCGGATGTTGAGCGATCGCATTGAGATTCTCCTGTTGAGTCATCGGTAGTGGCGGTGAGGAGGATTTCAACTAACATACCACACCGCCCATACATATATTCAGCAATTTGTCAAAAATGTCCTAACTTTTAGGAGGATAATTTCGATCGCCTTTTTAAGCAATAAAAATTAACGTTCCCTTGGTCATTTCCAAAGTATCACCCATTTCTCTACCGTTGTGAAAAGCACCCAAAATCACCTCGCTAGTTTTGCCGAAAGCGATCGCCCCGCTAGCATCAATTCCAATTGCGCCAAAATCCCGTTGACGTTCGTCAGCTTCAGTAAAAGAACGCTCAAAAGCAGCTTTCAAACTCAAACCATCCGTTACCCGAATCACAATTCGCGCGGCCAAACACTCGTCCATAATGTGCTCGCCAATCCCCGTACAGCTTACCGCCGCACTTTGGGCCGCGTAATTTCCCGCCGGCATCGCCGAGTCGCTAACCCGCCCAATCCGCTCAAAACCCTTGCCACCAGTCGAAGTCCCAGCAGCCAAGCGTCCATGCACATCCAAAGCTACGACTCCGATCGTACCCACACCGGCCGGTTCCGCCACCACGTCAGCCATTGCTTTACTAAAATTGCCTTGGCGTTCCTGCATCCACTCGTGCAAACGCAAATCCGTCATCGGATCGTAAATCGGCAATTGAAGTTCTCGCAGCAATTCCGCCGAACCAAAATCAGAGAGAACTCGATCGTCCGAATGCTGCAAAAATTGAGCAAGTTCGATCGGATGTTGAACGCGAGAAACATTAATCGCCCCACTGAAACGCTGCATCAAACCGTCCATCAACGAAGCACTCATCCGAATTTGACCGTCCGACTGCACCACAGAACCAGTACCGGCATTGAATCGCGGGTCATCTTCCAACAATTGGCAGCCGCGCACCACTGCATCTACGGCACTTGCACCGTCTTTCAGCAGCGGATAAACTTCCTCCAAAACATCGTAAAGCGATTTCCGCACCGCCTCAATTCCGCCTTTACTATGTAGAGAACTGCCCGCACCGCCGTGAATAACTAGCTTTGGTTGCACTTGTTGCGATGCCATAATTTATAACCTAATAACCTAAAATTTTTCCTTTGCAATCTTAGCTTTGATCGAGCAACTTGCCCTAAATTCTTAATCTTGAGCCGCCAAACGGCGGCGACGACAACGTTCGGAGCAGTATTTGACCTCATCCCAGCAGTCGGCCCATTTTTTGCGCCAAGTAAAAGGTCGATCGCACACTGGGCACATTTTTGTCGGTAAATCAGATTTCGATCGTTGCTTAGCCATGCTAATTTGGACATTACATTAGTTAGTGATTAAATTTTAATCAAAACAAACAAAACAACCAATTTCTGTCTAACACCTCCCCAAATAAAAATGGTCGAAACGGCATTAGCCAACATCCGAATAGTTTTAGTAGAACCTGCAGGCCCATTGAATGTCGGTTCTGTGGCCCGCGTCATGAAAAATATGGGTTTGCACCAATTAGTTTTGGTAAATCCCCAATGCGATTATTTAGGGGAAGAAGCCCGACTGATGGCTGTTCGCGCCGCCGACATATTGGAAACGGCCAAAGTAGTCGAGAGTTTGCCCGCTGCTTTGGTTGGGTGTGTCAGAGCGATCGCAACTACAGGGGATGATAGTCGATCGTTGCCAACACAACTAGAAGAACCCGCAGATGCCTTGCCTTGGCTCCTCGAAGCCCCCAGCGCCCTGATTTTCGGCCGAGAAGACTGCGGCTTGACCAATGCCGAATTAAACCGCGCTCAACGCCTAATCCGCATTCCCAGCAGCGATGCCTACACTTCCCTAAATCTCGCCCAAGCCGTCGCTATCTGCTGTTACGAACTATACCGGGAAGAAGGAAGAAGGAAGAGGGAAGAAGGAAGAAGGAAGAGGGAAGAAGGAATAGGGAAGAGGGAAGAAGGAATAGGGAAGGAAGAAGAAGATGCCTCGTTCCCAGGCTCAGCCGGGGAACGCATATCCAGAGGCTATGCCTCTTCAATACCCGATGCCACAGATAATTTATCAACTTGTTACCCAGAAAAACTTGCCACCAGCCAGACAGAAAATCTTTCAATTCCCCTCGCCAGTGCTCCCTTGGAAAATTTAGAGGGATATTACCAGCAACTAGAAACGCTGTTACTCAAAATAGGATATTTGCAGCCGCACACAGCAGCAAGCCGGATGGAAAAATTTCGGCGTTTGTACAACAGGGCCTATCCGACAGTGGATGAAGTCGCCATGCTGCGGGGGGTGCTCCGCCAAACAGAATGGGCAATCAAAACTTACCCACGAGAGGCAAATTCTGATACTCTGGATGGGGCGTTGCCGGAAAATCCAACGGATAGCTAGGAGAAATGCTGATAATTGGGGATGTGAGATTGAGGATTTTTTTCACAGAGAACTTTCCTGCACCCACTTGTCACCTTCATAACAGGGTTTCTTGACTAAAAACCTAAGCTTTGCGATAATTTGCGAGCAGTAAACCCGGTTGCTGATACCATGCAGCGTCTGGGGCAAATCTAAAATCTAAAATCTAAAATCTAAAATTGATTGGCTGGCAAGCTGAAAAATCTTAAACTTGAACTTTACAGTAGTGATGAAGGAGTAAGACGTGGCAGAGCGGTTTCCCAAAGGATCGATATTATCGGTGATATCCTCGATATCCTCTCCCAACTCCGGCTCAAAGCAGCCTAAGTCCGGCAAAGCAAGTCAGTCTGGCAACTCGGGCCGCCGTCGCCCTCCGCAACCGCAAAACGGCAATTCAGAAATTCGATCGCCCGAACCTGCGACTTTCCCACCCCAACAGGGGCGCGGCACCAGAATTGGAGCCAATTCTCCCACATCTTCGGAAGAATTTACTACACAAGACTTTTTATCCGATCCTCGATCGGCAATTAACCCCAGAAAACCCAGAACCAGCAAAACTCCGCAGTCGAAGATTCGCCAACTAGGGAAAAAAGGTCTCGCTGCTGTCGATATGTTCGAGTTTCCGGACTCGAATCTGGAGCGGGAAAATGTGAGTTCGATCGCCAGCAATCCCAACAGCCCGCTCCCAACTGCCACTCCCCCTACCACCCGTGGAAGTCGTCCCAGTTCGCCCCCAGTTCGCATTCCAGACACGGTAATCCCCACAGATGCCAAAAAAACCCCCGTGCCTAAACCGCGCCCACAAGCGAGTCAGAGACCGGGTAAACGCTCTGCACCTCGGAGCGTACCGCCCTTGGTGTACGCTACTCGCTTGCTGATTTTGGGAGTTGGCATAGCGGTGATTTGCGGTACGCTGCTGTCGGTGGTAAATGCCGTTAGTCGAGCATCAACTGTAGCGACAGAAGAACAAACCACTACAGGGCAGAACAACCCAGCCGATAGCGCATCTGCGGCACCTGCAACCCCAGAAGTGCTGCAACTGAATCAAGAATTAGGAGCTTTGAAAACGCAAGTTCAGGTTTTAGCAACAGAAAATCCTAGTTTGACAGCCGGAATATTTCTAGTCGATTTAGATACTGGAAGCTACCTAAACTTTAATGGCGATACTGCTTTTGCTTCAGCTAGCACCATTAAACTGCCAATTTTAGTAGCTTTTTTCCAAGCAGTAGATGAAGGCAAGGTGCAGTTAGATCAGATGCTGACGCTGAAGCCCGAACACATTGTCGGCGGTTCTGGGGAGATGCAAGACGACTCTCCGGGTAAGAAGTATTCGGCTTTGGAAGTTGCCCAAAAGATGATTGTTGTCAGCGACAATACGGCGACAAATATGATGATTGAGTTGTTGGGAGGTGCTGAGGTTTTGAATCAGCATTTTGCAAATTGGGGTTTGAGTACCACGGTCCTGCGTAATAAGTTGCCCGATTTGGAGGGAACTAATACTACCAGTCCGAAGGATTTGATTAATATCATAGCCCAGGTCGATCGGGGTAATTTGGTATCGGTGAAATCGCGCGATCGCATTTTGCAAATCATGCGCCAAACTAAAAACGATTCTTTGCTGCCGAAAGGTTTAGGCGAAGGTTCAGTTATTGCTCACAAAACGGGCAATATTGATACAATGCTAGCGGATGCGGGGATGGTGGATTTGCCGAACGGTAAGCGTTATTTAGTGGCGGTGATGGTGAAGCATTCACCGGAAACAGAGAAGCCAGCTCAAGCATTGATTCGGGATATTTCTCGGATGAGTTACCGCTATTTGTACGGTGGAGAAATGCCAGACGATTCACAAGTCAAAATTAAAAATTGAAAATTCAACCGGGTTTTTTCGGACAAGTCTCGTAGAGTTTATCAAACTCTAAATCAGTTTGTATTTATGAAACTAAGCATCCGCCTTGCTTGTCTGGTCGCGCTCTCAACTTTTTTAGCCGTTGGAGTCTCTCCCAGCTTGAGTAATGCTAATCCTGCTCCTGAATATCAGACCGACGGCGTGACAGTGATTAACAATAATATCGAACTCAATCGGGCAAAAAACTTAGCCCGTCAAGCAGCAGAAATTGCTAATGGGGGTTTAGGCAACTATCGAGCTGAAGCTTCGATGCACGGTACTTCTAAGGAATCGCCGTTTGTTGACAATGGCGATGGAACTTGGACTTTTACTTTTAAGGGTAACAAGCCTGGTTCGTCTGTCTATACGGTAGAAACTGTTGTTACGGTTTCCCAAGATGGGAGGGTGAGAGTCGATTACAACGGGCAAATTCGCCAGTTATCTCCTTTGTGAACAACTGTGCAAATACCGGACTATGCAGTTTCAATCCCCGATCGGGATTTAAGTTAACGGCATTTTTTCCGTTTGTTACAATCAAGGGAATTCCCATCCTCACATCAGCACTAATGCAAATTATCCTAGAAGTTCCCGAGCTCCTTGGCGAAAAACTGCAACAATTGGGCGATCGTCTCCCGGAAGCCCTGGATCGCGCACTTCGGGAACTCGCCCCCGCAGAAACCATCCCCTACCAAGACGATCGCCAAATCGTCGAACTGCTAGCCAGTCAACCCAGCCCAGAAGAAATCCTCGCAATCCGCCCCACACCTGCGTTGCAAGCCCGCATGAGCCAACTGCTCGATCGCAATAAATCCGGCACTATTTCAGCCAGAGAGGAAATCGAACTTGATCGCTATTTGCTGTTAGAACATTGGGTGCGTTTAGCCAAAGCTCACGCCTACAAACGCTTACAGACAGAAGCATGAGTTATGCTTGATGTTGGATTTTGGGTTTCAATCCCTGATAGGGATTTAGGTTAATTTCGGCTTGTGTGATGAAGTCACCGTGTCCAGCGTCAGACAATGTTTCAATCCCTGATAGGGATTTAGGTTAATTTCGGCGATCGCTCCAGAAGCATTACAGTATTTAGTTTTCAAGGTACTGTTCCGTCAAGCCTCCAAAAAATATCATTTCAGGCATCGACCTGTCAAGAGGCAAAATTTTCAACAACCCTCAAAGCTATACACAGCAATAATTTCAGCGTTTCCGTGAACCTATAGTTTCAGCATAGAGGCTCAAACCCTTGCCGCACAAGCCATACAGCCTAAAGATTTGACCCCCTCAAACAAACACCTACCAATTCACGGAAATTCCAGGAACCGGAAAGCGATTAAACACTCGCCACTGCTAACTGTTCCGCCGCCTCTTTCTCGTTCATCTCGTCGAGTTTTTGCCAAACTTGCTGCATCAATTCATCCAACCCAACTCGACTCACAGCGGAAATCAACAAAACAGGAGCACCGCTAATTTCTTTAAGTCGGCTGATTAAATTACCGATTTCTTCGCTTTCGAGATCGATCGCATCTACCTTATTAAAAGCCAAAATCTGCGGTTTATTGGCTAAACCACGCCTGTAAGCCTTCAATTCTTCCTGAATTGTGACATAATTGGCGATCGGATCTTCATCCGTAATATCGATCAAATGCAGCAACAACCGAGTCCGCTCAATGTGCCGCAAAAACTCGTAACCCAAACCAGCACCTTCGTGCGCTCCTTCAATCAATCCCGGAATGTCTGCAAACACTGTACCGTCGCCAGTCGGTTTTCTGACTACTCCCAAATTCGGGACTAAAGTTGTAAACGGATAATCTGCTATTTTGGGGCGAGCTGCAGACAAAGCTGAAATTAAGGTGGACTTGCCAGCATTTGGCATCCCAAGAATTCCCACTTCTGCTAATAGCTTCAATTCCAAACGCAAAAATTTGTGTTCTCCTTCTTTTCCAGGCATCGCATAATCTGGAGCGCGGTTAGAATTGGTCAGAAAACACTTGTTCCCCAAACCGCCTTTGCCGCCTTTAGCTACGCAAAAAGTCTGTCCGGGCGTCACCAAATCTGCTAAGATTGCCTGAGTTTCCGCGTCGTAAACAACTGTACCGCAGGGAACTTCGATCGTGCGATCGTCCCCACCGGCACCGGTCATATTTTTCGGCGCGCCCCGCTTCCCGTCATCGGCTTTAAAAATCCGGTTGTACTGAAAATCTAGCAGCGTTTGCAGGCTTTCCACCGCCACCATATACACGGAACCGCCTTTGCCACCCGTCCCGCCAGAGGGGCCGCCCGCTGGTACATACTTTTCTCTGCGAAAAGCTACCATACCGTCGCCGCCTTTGCCGGCTGCGACTTGAATATCTGCTCGATCGATAAATTGCATAATTTAGTCAGTAGTCAATAGTCAGTGTCAATAGTCATTAGTTATTATTATACCAGATGCAAGTACCATATCCCCCTTTTCCTTTAGTCCAGGTCGGCGGACGACAGCCAAGTTTAGTCGCGATTTGCTGTTGCCGGAAAAATATAATTATACCAATTCTGAAAAGTAGTGCAGATTCAGAGATTGTACGCGAGCATCTGTAGGTAAATGACACTGCCGTGTCCGGCTCCAAAATCTTTTAATAATGTTTATAAGAAGTTGAGGATGATACCAAGACTTTTGTTGAATTAGTAATATCAAAGCAGATTTGATATTAACAGGACTCGCCCACACAACATGAATTAACCGTGTTTTTCTACTGGGGCGGATGGATGTAACGATGTTTTGTCCTAGAAAAACCCGCTTTTTGCATCCTGGAGTAATTAGTAGTCATTGGTTAATAATTACACTCATTAATCCAAGATTTCACAAGAATGACCAATGACTACTGACTACTAACTATAGCAATCCTCGCATCATTTGTGAATTTCTTACTCCCTCCCCTTAATAAGGGGAGGGTTGGGGTGGGGTAAAAAGTTTACGACTCCTGCAAGGATTGCTATACTAACAATATATCGATACATCTTCCTTACATTCATCTGCCAAATAGCAGAGAGCTCGAAAGCGCATCCCGACTAACTGTTCGTAAAGCGGGTTAATCTGGCACATCGCGGGAATATGGACGATTTTGCGACCAAATAACACGACATCTCGCTCAAACGGACACTGGGGCGGAATAATTTTACAGACGAAGTGTGCCAATTTGGGGTCGTGAATTTCCCAGGCGTCAAGCCAGTCTTTGACTGGTTGCAGGACATTTTTGTGGTGAGGTTTAGGTAGCCGAGATGAAAGGGGTGTTCCGGCGACGGGGGCGACATTCGCATCAAACACTATTTGACTGCTGGGCCCCTGCGGATCGGACTTGCTCTGTTGTATCGTTTGTCGGAGAGCTTCGATCGCCTCTACATTGTGACCCAAAGCTGTGCAAAAGTTGTGGATTACCTCGTCTTCGCTGAGCGAGTATGTACCGTCTGCCAAGGCTACCATGACTGCTGTCCTCAAAAAATCCTCGCCCTTGGCGGTGTCTTCCCCTAACATAGCGGCTAATTCCTCTGGGGCAATAGGTTCAAAACCCGCCTCAAAAGATAGCGGGTGTAGTTCATCCTGAGTTAGATTTGCAATCATTTTTTGCTCGTCTTCGTCAAAGTTGCCGTCTGCCCAAGCAATTGTCAGCAATCCCCGCAGCCAAGCAGTAATCTCTTCATTTGTGCAGGAAGATTTAGCGTTACTCATTAGCATTTCCACTTGGATGTACCAGTCAATTTGTTCGTTTACAGCGGACTCAATATTCCCCTCCAAATAATTTTTATTGGTTTTGTGGTCGATGGATGATCTATTTGTAGAAGGTTGGTGCCCGAAGATTGCTCCAAACGCTTGTAGTGGACGTGTTAAAAGCATATTTGTTTCTCAGCAGCATCGCTGACTAGCGAGCTAATCTATTGGTTAATCCTATTCCCTAAAAAGTCATCTATCGGAAGGAATAGGTTTGTTGAATTCATCTTAACTCTTGTTGCACCCATCGAGATGACGATCGAATTTTATGCAAGCCCGATTGCCATTAGCCACCCAATTTTTCGCAAGAAATAAAAGGTTGACCAGCGTTGAATCTAATCAGACACTGGGTTTGTCACCCAGGGGCGATCGAACTTCGCTCTCTTTACATTTTAATATATATTTTTGTAAATTTTTCTGTCCAGGCTGGACAATATTAACAGCGAGCCTGATTTTAGCTGTTTAAATAAAAATATCTGAGGAAACTGTTACTGAATGTTAAGAGTTGTGATTGCTGTGTCCGTTTAGAACCGACTGATTTTTTTTAACTGCGGCGGCACAAAATCCAGCGCAATTCCATTGGCGGGCGTGCGTTTGCCATCGGGAAGACATCTCGACCGGTTGCCCAACTAGAAAACCAGGGCGTCGGTGGCCAGGCTCCTTCCGGCAGGTGGTGGCGTTCGTACTCAAACACCAATTCGTCGGATATTTGGACTAAAGGCAACCCTTCCATGGCAATGGCGAGTTCTTGGGGCGTAAATAAAGTAGACCAAGAGAGTTGAGCAACTTGTCGCACTAGGGCATCAGGCTGGTAGTCGCCGACAGTTAAAAACGTGCTGAACAGCAACAGGCCCCCCGGACACAGGGAATCGCACATTTTAGCGAGGAAAAGCCGTACTTGATCGCTGTCTCGAAAATGTGAGATGACTTCGGCGGCAACTGCCAACTGGTAGCGGGCCGGTTTCATCCGCATTAAGGGATCGAGCACATCGCCTTCAGTCACTGTCACGGGAAGGTTTTCGGCTGTTACTGCCGCTTTCAATTGTTCTGCAAAAGCTGGAGTTAGCTCGATCGCATCCACAGAATAGCCCAATCTCGCCAGGGGTAAGGTATTGCGGCCGGTACCAGCCCCCACATCCAAAATCCGCACTCGATCGGGTGTGCCCAATTTAGCAGCCGTTGCCATCAATTTTGCATCTGGATGAGAGCCGAAAAGCGGAGGTTCTCTCGTGTCTACCCAGCTTTTGTACTGTTCTCCAACTGTTGAGGTAGTAACAATCACTTTGCAAGCTAAACCAGTTTGTGGCGGCTGCACTGATTCGTATTGCAGGATCAACATCGATGCTGTGGAGGTGCGGTAGCCTTGTTCTAACTTGGTGGCTAAAAGCTTGCTGAGTTCGTCTCTGCGGTCTTCGGGCAGGGGTCTGTCCAGAGTGCTAAATAGCTGTTCTATCGACTTGAGATAGTGGCTTAGCATTCCCGGGACGCAGGGGAAAACTAATTCTCCGCGAGCGATGATGCGAGTATTAATTTTGTAGAGGATAGCTTGCTGGAGAATGTCGGGATTTACTACCAGCGGTAGCTGTTCGGTCTGGTTGATTGTACTTTCGGCGCCCATAGATTCCGCGAAGAAGGAAGAAGGAAGTTCGGCAACGAAGCCGTGTACAAGATTTAACAGAGGGATTTTGAGGTTGGAGGTTGGAGGGAAGGCGGTTGAGAGCTGACTGTACAGTTTAATAGTAGAAAAAAGCCGATTTTAGATTTATTTGGTTTGATTGCTTAGTCTTTTTAGATTGTAGAAAATCCGATTTGAGAGCTTTATTTTGGATAAATCTCAAATCTCAAATCTCAAATCGACCAAGCCCAAAACCCGAGTAGATCCCAAAATCGGAGTTAATATCAATATAAGCTGTAGCGCATTTAAATTGTATGTTTCACGGCGAGGTGGAAAAAGCGTCAAATCCTCTCGCCTTCTCCCCTCTCTCCTTCCCCTCGTCAGCCATAACAGGCAATTTATATGGGTAGCAACTTAAAGCGGGGCTTAGTTGCTGCCGGTAAAAGTCACTTCGGGGAACTTTGACTGAGCTTCAGTCATTGGGCGCCGTCTGCCTTCCTCTTGCCAGTAGTTGATTACTTCTGTAGCTTGGTTGAGGACTTCGACGCGATCGTTGTCAGCAATCCAGTGTTTGGCTTCGAGTTCGTTTTTGAGTTCTTCCCACGCATCCTTGCGGGGCCAGAAAAAGTAAGCTGTCAGCGGGCTAGTTCCTTTGCCGACAACTTGGTCAACGGCGAGGGCAACATTCTCTTCTAGCCAGAGAACTTTTAAGATGAACTTGGACAAGCAAACCTCCAGGGTTCCGATCGAACTTGTTAAAAATTTCTACAATCGCTAAGCGTAGCACACTCTGTTCGATAATTGGTCATCGACCATAAAAACTTTTGTGGCACGGCTGGTTTTAGCGCCACTCAGGGGCTGGCAACAGATAAAATTTGGGTTCTCACCGGCCCTAGGTACAAGGATAGTTAAGTTGTGAACAGAGTTATTTTAGTCTTCGACATTGACGGTGTGGTGCGGGATGTGTCCGGTTCCTACCGGCGGGCAATTGCGGATGCGGTGGAACATTTCACGGCGGGTGCTTTCCGCCCGAATTCTCTCGATATCGACTCTCTGAAGTCGGAGGGAGTGTGGAATAATGACTGGCAGGCGTCTTTCGAGTTAGTTTGCCGTTATTTTGAGGGGATTGGGCGGAATCGCAGCGAACTCGCTCTCAACTATGACGAATTAGTGACTTTTTTCCAAAGTCGCTATCGCGGGCCCGATGATAAAAATTGGACTGGTTACATTTGTAGCGAACCGCTGCTGTTAAGTCCGGCTTACCTGGAAACTTTAACTGTCGGGGGAGTTGTTTGGGGCTTTTTTAGCGGGGCGATGCGAGGTGAAGCTGCTTACGTTTTGCAAGGGAAACTGAGTTTAAATTCCCCTGTGTTGGTGGCGATGGAAGATGCACCGGGAAAACCTGATCCGGCTGGACTTTTCGCCGCAATTGAACAGTTGGAAAACCTGCACGGTTTAGAAAAAAATTTGCCGGTGATTTACGCCGGAGATACTGTTGCGGATATTTACACGGTTGTGAAGGCGCGGGAAGTGCAACCACATCGGGTTTGGCTGGGGACTGGAATTTTGCCACCTCACGTTTTGGATGATTCTGTGCGGTGCGATGCTTATGCTGCTGCGCTGAAAACTGCTGGTGCAGCAGCGGTTTTCAGGAATGTCGAGGAGTTGACGGCTGCGAGAATTCGAGAATTAGTCAGTTCTTAGTTGTCAGTTGTCAGTTGTTGAAATAACCAATAACCAATAACCAATGACAACCGCCAACTGTCCCTTTGAGATTATTTCAAGTGCAAGAATTTGTCTAATGCACTGACTGCAACAGGCGGCCAGCGGCGGTTATTGGCAACCCAATCGAGGTCTTTGTAGCGGGAATCGAGGCCGACTGCGGCTACCCAATTGCTCTCAGCTTCGCCGCGATTTCCGGCTTCCCAAAGACAGGCGGTGAGGGCGGCTCTCATGTCGGCAAATTGGGGGTATCTACGGACGATATTTTTCATGTTGCGAATTGCTTCTTTGGTTTGCCCGTTTTGATAAAGTGCGAGGGCATGGTTGGCGCGGGCAAAGGCGTATTCGGGGGCTAATTCAAAGGCTTTGCTGTAGTCGGCAATTGCTTGTTCCCATTTTCCTAAACCTGCTTCAGCGTTGCCTCGGTTGTTGTAGGCGGCTGGATCTTTGGGGTCTAATTCTAGTACATGATTGTAGTCGGCGATCGCTTCTTCCCACCGTCCTAAACCTTCTAAGGCGGTGCCACGGTTTAGGTAGGGATCGGGGGCATCGGGGGCTAGTTCCATTGCTTTTTCGTAGTCGGAAATAGCTGCGGTGAGGTTGTTTTGGCTGACTCTAGAATTGCCTCGGTTGCTCCAAGCGGCGGCTTGTGAGGGAAATTTGTCAATGATTTGAGTCCAAAAAGTTTCAGCGGCGGGAAATTTGCCTTCATTTGTAGCTTCAAAAGCTTTTTGAACGAGTTCTCCCAATTCTTGCTGCGGATCGGTGATATCTGTTGGTTGTACTTGTGCGGCAACGGGCGCGATATTTCCCAACCAAACTAACCCGGTTACAATTAATACTGTAAAAAATGTCAAAAATGAGCGAATCATTGTTGTTGGCAGTTTAAACTTTACTAAACATATTATTAACCGAAATTGCGGGCGTTGCTTGGATAAGTTAGGAGTAATTGGGTGAAAAAACGGTTGCTAATTTTGGGCGGAACGGGGGATGCTGCGGAACTGGCGGTAAGAGCGTCTCAAATCGCTGAAATCGAGGTGGTATCTTCGCTAGCAGGACGCACTCAACAGCCTTTTACCCCAAAAACGGGTACGGTGCGAATTGGGGGGTTTGGTGGGGCGGCAGGGTTGGCGGAGTTTTTGCTCGATCGCCCGATCGACTTGTTAATTGATGCTACTCATCCGTTTGCGGCTCAGATTTCTGCCAATGCTGCTATTGCTGCTGCTGAATGTAATGTGCCCTATTTGATGCTGGTGCGTCCAGCTTGGGAGAGGGTGGAGGGCGATCGCTGGATTGAAGTTGCCAGCCACTCGGAGGCTGCAAAGGCTTTATTAGGGCAGTCTCAGCGGGTGTTTCTCACCATTGGTAGGCAGGAATTGGCTGCTTTTGCGGGTTTGGATGCTATTTGGTTTTTGATGCGGGCGATCGATTCTCCTGCACAGAATACTCCCATTCCTAACGGTAAATTGTTATTAGCAAGGGGGCCTTTTTCATTGGAAGACGAGCATAAATTACTATTAGAATATCAGATTGATACAATTGTGAGTAAAAACAGCGGGGGATCTGCTACTTATGCGAAAATTGTTGCGGCTAGGGAACTGGGAATTCCGGTGGTGATGGTGCAGCGGCCGCAGATCCCCGCTGTTGAGCAGGTTGCTGATGTCGCAGGGGCGATCGCTTGGTTAATTAAGCAGTTGAATTGAATTGAACCGCGAAGACGCCAAGGACGCGAAGGAAGAGGGAGAAGAATTGCAATTACCAATTACTCTGATTTCTGCTGAGTATTCAAAGAGTTAAGATGATTGTTCATATCTCGCAAATATTTTGCTAATACTGGATACTGCGAACTTGCTAGTAGTGCATCTTTTTTCTTGCTGACAGTTGTTTCTAAGGGCAAAACGCGATAGTTTGTTTTATTGTTTTGAGTATAGCGGTGTACCCAAGTCGGAATAGTTTTTATGCTGGTAATTTCTGTGGTTTTTTCGGGAAAGTTTTTGCGAATATTTACTTGTAAAATTACGCCTAAGTCTGTATAATTTTTAGTCTGAGCGGAAATGAAGTTTCCCATTGAATAAATTGCTACAGCTTTGCGGGTTTTCCCATTTTTGCCAGGAAACTTAAATATTTTGTAAGGTTGGACGACGTGGGGATGGCTGCCGAGAATGATGTCTGCACCAGCTTTTAATAAGTTTTCTACTAATTGTTTTTGTTGGGTGTTTGGCTGTCGCTCATATTCATTGCCAAAATGCAGGGAAATTGCGATAATATCTGTTCCTTGTTTTCGGACTTTGGCAATGTCTTTGACTATCTTTTTTTCGTCGATTAGGGAAACTAAGTAATCTTTGCCTTTGGGTATGGGAATGCCGTTTGTGCCGTATGTGTAAGCTAGTATGGCTAGTGAAATATTGTTTTTGGTGCTGATTAAACTGCGTGAAGCCTCAGCGGTAGATGTGGCTGTTCCTGTGGAAGCAATTTTGCGATCGCTCAGATTGGCGATCGTCCTAATTACCCCTTTTTCTCCCCGGTCTAAAGCATGATTGTTGGCGGTTGTCAAGATATTAAATCCGGCTTTTTTAGCAGCATCTGCTAATTGAGCCGGGGCGTTAAATAGCGGATATCCCGTATATCCGCCCGCATCTTCGCCCGCTAAAGGTGTTTCGAGATTTCCGATGACCCAATCGCCTGTTGACAGGATACTTTTAACTGGTGCGAAGAAACTGTCAAAATTGTATGTTTTCTTTTTTGCGTCGTAGCCCGAGATCGTTTGGGTACTGTGCATCATGATGTCGCCGACAGCAATTAGTTTTGCTTCTTTGATCTCAGACTTTGGTTTGGCGGGAACAGGGGTTGCTATTGGCGATCGACTTTCTGTAGGCTGTGTGTTGGTTTGTGGCGTTTGGATATTGCAACCTGCGATGGAAAGCATGGCAATTAGCGAGAGCAACCGACGAAAATTCATGATTTTTGAGAGTGATTTGTCGGCTTATATGGTATCATGACCAGGACTTAAGCAAATAACATAAGTCTGTCCTTGCGAACGGTAGTGAAGCAATCGCAGCATCTATTTTTTATTGTTCTACGTAAGTCCTGATAACTAAATTAGTTGCAACTAAATAAATGACTAATAAATATCTAATTATTGCCTTTATTGTTTTTGTATCAATTACGGGTTTTGGTGTTTTAACTTACGCTCAAACTTCGGGCGATAGACCTTTTGAATTTGCCTTAATTGGCGATTTGCCCTACAGTGCCGAACAGGAAGCAAAATTTCCGAGTTTGATTGCAGATATCAATCGATCGCCCGCAGCGTTTGTAGTCCACGACGGCGACATTAAAAACGGTTCTAGTGTCTGCGATGATGCAACTTTTGTCAGTCGCAAGCACTTATTTGACAATTTTGAGATACCGTTTATTCTTGCCTATGGTGACAATGAATGGACGGATTGCCACCGTTCAAATAACGGCAGTTACGATCCAGTAGAAAGACTCGCTAAAGTGCGAGAAATCTTCAGCCAGGGTAATCAAAGTTTGGGAAAGCGCACCTTAACTCTCACCCGTCAAAGCGAAAACCCACAGTTTGCTAAATACCGCGAAAATGTTCGCTGGATTTATCATGGCGTTGTGTTTTTGGCGATTAATATGCCGGGAAGCAACAACAATCTTGGCCGCACTCCCGAAGCAGATGCAGAATATGCCGATCGCAATTGGGCTAACTTAGCCTGGATCAAAGAATGTTTTGCTTTAGCCAAACGCAGCAACAGCAAAGGAATTCTGTTAGTTGCACAGGCCAATCCGGGATTTGAACTCGATCCGACGGACAAAAGAAGAAGTGGCTACAACGATTTTATCGCAACTCTGGAAACAGAAACAGGAAATTTCCCAGGGCAGGTTGTATTTGTCCACGGCGATACTCACTATTTCCGCATCGATAAACCTTTACCCCATTTTACCGATGAGACTCAACTACCGAGAATGAAAAATTTTACTAGAGTTGAAACTTTTGGTTCTCCAAACGTGCATTGGTTGCGGGCTTTTTATGACCCGGAAAATCCTAATTTGTTTGAATTTAAACAGCAGATTGTTCCGCAAAATTAGGCTAGATAACACAATTATTAGGCAAGATCAATATTTTTTTAGCTTACCCTGAAGATAGGTAGAACCGAGTAATTTATTTATGACAATCGCAACTGGGCGCCTCACGCTGGAAGAATTTCTGAAACTGCCAGAAACCAAACCAGCCAGCGAATACATTGAGGGGGAGATTATCCAAAAACCTCTGCCGAAAACAAAGCACAGCTTATTGCGATTAAAAGCCTGCAACGAAATTAATCAGGTGACGGAAACTCCAAAGATAGCTTACGCTTTTCCAGAGTTGCAGTGTACCTTTGACGGTCGATCGATTGTTCCAGATATTGCGGTACTATTGTGGGAACAGATTCAATTTGATGAGAGTGGCGAACCAGTAGATGATGTGCTAATTGCACCGTATTGGGCGATCGAAATCCTGTCGCCACAGCAAAGCTCAAATCGCGTAACTAGAAAAATTATTCACTGTCTTCAACATAATTGTCAGTTGGGGTGGCTAATCGATCCAGACGATCGATCGATTTTAGCGTTTTTGCCCAACCAACAACCGCAATTCTGCGAAGGTAGCGATGTGGTTCCTGTACCCGAAATGATTCCCCTGAATATCACCGCCGAACAGGTGTTTAGCTGGTTGAGAATGCAACAATGAATCAGGGCGATCGTCTTTTGTGTACCACTTTTAAAAATCTCCCGGTGTGGTTTGTAGTCAGGAATGCAAGTCATCATCAAAACTCAGGAATGAAGTCCTTACTACAAACTAAATTCCCTATTGCCGCCACCTGTCAAATTGGTCTTCGGAACAGCCATTAATAAATTGATTGTTCACCCAACCGTCAAGGATTGTAAAAGTTTCATTAGGAGGATTACCCGAAAATCTAGCGGCAATTTTCACCCACTTACCTTGTCTGCTGACAGCCCTAACTCCGTCTCCCCTTTTCAATTTAGCAACAACCGGGTACTGATTGCCTGGGCCTTTGCGAATGTTAACAGCGCCACCTTCACCTGTAATAAACGAGCATTGAGTTTGCTTTTTTAAAGCTTCTGCTTTTGCGGGAGCCAGGCTTTGCTGCTTGCCGAAAACAGGAAAGCTGTAAAGTGAGAAGCTAAAACTTGCAACGACGGCTGCAATAAAAAAGGCTTTTGATTGAGTAAAAACTAGCATTATTTCATTTCCTTGGATTGGCTGAACTGAAGTCCTGACTATGATTTTTTTGAGAAGGGCTTCAGTCCTTACTACTAACTGTTATTTGACTGAGGCAAACCATTCGGTAACACCTTGGGCGATCGCCTCAGCTAATTTCTTTTGTTCTGTCGGATTCACAATCCATTCAAATTCTTCGGGATTGATCAGAAATCCCAATTCCATTAAAACAGATGGAGCAACGGCAGGACGAGTCATGGCTAAGTTGTTCCAGAATACACCATAGCTCGGACGGTTCAACTTGGCAACTAAATAATTGTGCAAAAAGATTGCCAAACTGTGGGCTTGCGGGTGAAACCAGAAACCGGCGACGCCTTTAGTCTTAATGGCATCCCCGTTATCCGGCAAAGCATTGTAGTGAATTGAAATTGCGATCGCAGGTTCTTCTTTTTGAATCATTTCCACCCTCGGCGGCAAATCCAAATCGACATCTTCTACCCGCGTCATTACCACATTTGCGCCCCGATTCACCAATTCCTGTTGCACCAATTTCGACACTGTTAAAGCTACTGTTTTTTCCCTAATTCCCACTGGACTCACAGCACCTGAATCCTCCGGCCCGCCGTGTCCCGGATCGATTAGAATCTTAATTCCCGATAAGGGTTTTGCTTGCGAATTCGGCATCATGCTTGTATTCGCCGGCGGGTGTTTTAAAGACAGCACTAAAGTTGTGCCGTCGTATCTCAGCTTATAGCCCCACTGCTGGGCAGATTTGAGATTAAAAGTGTATTGTACTTGCAGTGGCGAGATTTGTTGCCATTCCAAACGTGAAATTACCGGGTCATCAGAGACGCGAATAATGTCAGTTTGAGCGGTAGTATTGTACAGCGTTAAAGTGAAGGTGCGTTCTCCTTCTTGCACGGTGACTGGGACGGGTGTTTCTAAGGGAAATAACACCTCTGTCCAGCCGGAAACTTGACGCGAGCTGGCGCTGCGAATAATCGATCGCGGAGGCACTGAATCCTGGATAATTCGCACTTCCGAGGCTTTAATCCAAGCACCGTAATCGAGTCGGAGCCATTCTCCCTCGCGCCCGATAATTGTTGCTCGCGTTCCCTTCGGCAGCGGTGTCATCCGAGAAAAATCTGTACTCGCTCCGGTTCTGGCGACACCAGGGTCTGCTGTTACTTCGGCTATTTCTAAGTCAGCCGGAGAAAGAATAGAAATCTTGCCAGTACCTTGTTGGCTGATAGTTTTATCGTTCATTGTTAGCTCAAATACAGGCACTCCTAAATCAACTTTTTCAGCCTTCGGTAGCGAGGAGTTAGACTCATTGCTCCCCGTTGCCAAGGGAGCCTTAGACTCATTGCCCCCTGTTGGCAAGGGGGGATTGGGGGGGGTTTTAGCACAGCCTTGATACTGTTGGCTGCCGCCTTTTTTGATCGGGGAGTTTTCCCCTAATAGTACAGATTTGTTGTCGGGTAGTTCGACTTGCGATCGCGCTTTTAAAGGAATAGTAATGCCCGCCAATTTTACCGAAACTTGAGCATTCGCAGGTGCGATCGCCCCAAAGCAAATATATTCTCCCGGCAAACTCGCCACATCGACTTTGGGCGTTAGGGAATCTTTAGCAAAAGCGAATCCTACAGGGGCTTCCGGCTGATTCGACTCCCGCGTCACCTTAATTTTGACTTCCTGATTTTGGTAACGCAATGTAAAGAGATTTTCGCCGAGTTGCAGCGGAAAAGTCGGGGCGAAATGGCCGGATGCGGTGCGCGAAATTTGGTTGCCATTTACTAACACTTGTCCCGTTGCGGGCGCTGTGCCGATTAAAAAGATGCGATCGGCTG
The DNA here is from genome assembly GCF_036700885.1 of Microcoleus sp. S13_B4. Lineage (NCBI taxonomy): Bacteria > Bacillati > Cyanobacteriota > Cyanophyceae > Oscillatoriales > Microcoleaceae > Microcoleus > Microcoleus sp. S13_B4. Next base: position 71,814 of record NZ_JAUBPU010000017.1, on the reverse strand, counting down.
TAGTTTTGTGGTTAGCGGGAGGGTAAGCGACGAACAACGGTTGAACGGCAACAGCTACAGAGGCGATCGCCATTATGAGACCAAACACACATAATGCTAAAAATTTTCTCATTCTATATGGCAACTAATTGAGACTCTGTTGGTTATTTATACTCGAACTTGCGCTAAACCCGGGAGAAATCTGGGAAGAAACTTAGTTTCTGAGGATTAGCCGTAAGTCCAATTTACTCTACTGGCTCAATTTTATCAGGTTTGAGTTGCAATTGAGCGTTCGGCAACATAAATTTCCGCGTCAAACCCTTAAGTTTTAATTAATTCCGAGGTCGTTCTCCACAGTTGATCCAACCGATTCGCCGGCATCGTCAAATACAAAACATCCCCTGTACTCAAACAACAATTCAGTAAATCCCAGCCATGGAGAGTTTGACACTTAGTTTCTACATAAAGAGGCACAAAATCCGCAGACTTAGCAGCATCTTGAATGCGCTGGCCGCAGAAAGGATGTTTTGGCGTAATCAATGTGGCCAAGCAAACCCATAGACTGTCAGCAGTCATTCCGTTGCCCAAAATTCTGCCTCCAATCGCCGCCGCCGCGAAAGCAGGGGCCGCCAATTCTGTCGGGTTCAAAACTCCTTCAAACTCAAAAACTTGCTGCACCATCAAAGCAAAATGGGGGTCTTGATTGCGGACTATAACTGATAGTTTGGGTGCCAATCCTTTAGCGCTCAAGGCAATTTCGACATTAGACATATCGCTGCTAGTAACAGCCAAAAGTGCTGTCGCTTGCTTAACATTAGCAGCTTCCAAAGTTGCGGGCAAACTGGCACTTCCCTGAATGACCGGAATTTTCATTGAGCGAGCCGTGTTCAGAAACCGGCTGTTCGGATCTTGCTCGATCACCACAATATCGTAACCGTTAGTGTGCAGTTCTTTAGCAATTTGGATACCCATTCCTCCGAGTCCGCAGATAATGTAATGATTGCGCTGCGGAACTCGCGCCACATCCCAATATTCGGTAAAGCGAGTTCCCAATACATAATCGTTGAGCAGTGCGTAGCAGATGCCGATGATTCCGGCTCCAACTAACATCATGACGACGGTAAATAGTTTAATGCTTTCGGGAGCTTGTTCGGCTACTTTTTCATGGCCTCCGGCTCCGGTAATCATCCCTACTGAAAAATAGAGAGAATCGACAATTGAGATATTATCGTCAACACAAATATAGGTAGCAGTAGCAACGGCAATCATTGACAGCAGCGTCAATACAACAATTACTGCTGCTTGGCTGTGCTGCTGAAATCTGTGCAGTCTAGTTACTGTTTTGAGCAGTTTTTGAGTTAAAGTTTTTTGGGGGCTGTGGAGAGTCGGCTGAGTGGCAACAATTAGCCGATCGCCCTGCTGACACTGCCGATCGGCAAGCACCGCCGATACTAAATCAGTTTTGTTAGCAGCGGGCAGATAATAAATTAACATTCGCGATCGATCGTCCCACAAATCGCTCAGTTTGCGATTTTTCCAAGGATGTGTTTCATCGATATATTCTTCGTGAATCGGCCAAGTGCGATCGAATAAACGCAACTGTCCTATCGCCTGACTTCCGAGAGCCGCAAAAGCAAAAACCGGAGCCGCCAACGATGAAACGCTCATGGAAGAGTGATCGGGCAAAGTGTGGTCAATCCTGTCGCCCAAGCTAGTATTGAACAATCTGTTGATGATGCGAATCTGAGGATTGAGAATCCTCGCTTGCATCAAAATTGCCAAATTTACAGCATCATCGTCTGCTGCAATTACTAAAGTGTGAGTGTTTTGAATGCCCGCCGCCAACAAGGTAGAAGCTGCTTGCAAATTACCAACAACCACATCAGAAGTTTCGCTGCGAATAGGGCGATCGCTAATACCAACCACAATCGCTCCTTGCTGTCTCAACAAACAAAAAATCTTGTGTCCCGTGTGGCCCAACCCGCAAACAATGATTCGAGGTTTCATAAAAATTTATTGGCCAGCCAATTTCGGAGCTGTCCTTGTAGTTTTATTTACCATTGTTGACTGTCGTGGCTTTGCAGAATGTAGCTAAAAACACTATCTAGGATGCTTGTGTCACAGTCTCGAAGTTTTGGAAACAAGGACACGGCAGTGCCGTTTCCCTACTCCCAAAATAATCGTAGCTTGCGGGGAGGCACGCCATCGCCCTGTTAGTAACAATATCTTTTGTTTTCGTTGGGTTTTGATTGTCTTTTGGAGGTGCGTTTATGTCCTAGGAGGGTGGAAATGATGATGCAGCGTTGGCTGTTTCTTAAGTTGGGATGATATAGCGTTAGGGTTCCTTTGGCTCTTATACTCGTTAGGGTGCAGTCGTGGTCGCTTCGAGATACAGGGCAACCTCTGTGATTGAACATGACTCGCCGGATTGTGCCGTTTTCTTTTTGCTCGTTGTTTTCATTTACTTGGAGCACTGTTGTTTCATCTGGATCTATTTGAATTTGCGGTTCTAACTCTTTCCATTGGTTGGCTGGTATTTGGGCTGGGGGAATGTCGGCTGGGTGAACGGCTATTTGTACGTTTTGTCCTACTTGTTTGAAGCTGGCTTGCCATGAAATTTTGTCACGTTTGGCGTTGCTGTGGGCAAGTTCCATTGCCGAATAAGCCCGATCGACTGATACCTTCAACCGCTGGTTGTTGATGAACATTAGCCAAGAGGGGGTGACGATCGCAGAAAATATCCCTATGATTAAAATAATTATCAATAGCTCAATCATTGTAAAACCTGCGGCAGGTTTAGTGGCTCTGCCTTTGAGCGTTTTATATATTGACACGTAGATGCACTCCCTGATATTTAGCTGGCCTAAAAAAACAGCTAGGAGGAGCTATTTTTTCTTGGGTATATTTTAACTTTTGGGTTGGGTGAGTGTGTAGATCGGTATTTACTGAAAATTTATGCGAATTTAAATGCGGGTAAGGAAACGGTAGTCAGGAAATCGGGGTAGGGAAACGGCACTGCCGTGTCCTCTATATCCCAATACGGTTCAGTTAACACTGTTAATTCCCCGGAGATCCCCCTCGCATCCCCCTTAAGAAGGGGGACTTTGAGCAACTTCTTGTCCCCCCCTTTTTAAGGGGGGCTAGGGGGGATCGGTCTTATCTGAACCGTATTGCTCTGTATCCTGTCTGCAATCCGAAACGATATCTCTACAGCAAATTTGTCGATCGGCCGATCGCAT
>NZ_JAUBPU010000017.1:0-68496 GCF_036700885.1 Microcoleus sp. S13_B4 | reverse complement strand
AAATCGCCCGATCGCATAAATCGCCCGATCGCATAAATCGCCCGATCGCATAAATCGCCCGATCGCATAAATCGCCCGATCGCATAAATCGCCCCAATAAATGCCCGATCGCGTAAATCGCGGGTGTTGATTCGATCGCCCGGTGTGGATGAGAGTCGATCGCCCGATCGCTAAATTTGGGTTTTCACCCAAGATCGAAAGGCTTTCATGGCGACGTTTCTGCCAGCTATTTTGCTTTGTTCTAAATACTGGGGGATGAGCTCGGTGATGGGGAAGTTGGGAAACTGGAGACTGCGATCGGACTGTATATATTTTCCATTTTGCAATACGCTGATTTGCAGGTTGCGGCCGTTGTAGCGCCACAATTCGGGAACTCCTAATGCTTCGTAGTTATTGAACTGAGTGCGGGAGGTGAGGTCGATTTCTATGGCTAAATCGGGAGGTGGGTCTGTTTCTAAGTCGATGCGGTTTTTGCCTCTGACTGCGGCTTCGTTTTGGATGTAGAAACAGGTATCTGGTTCTACTCCTTGAGCCATTTTTTGATTTTTGAATGTGGTGGAACCTAGAGACCAAAATTCAATACCAAGTTCTTCGAGTAGTGCTTCGACTAAGTTACCAATCAGGACTTTACCAATTTCGTGTTCGGGGAGGGGAACCATGATTTCTAATGTTCCCTTGCTGTAGGAAAGTCGGGATGCGCGACTTTCTCCCAATTCTGTTAGTAGGGTTTCAAACATCGGCCAGGTTATGTCTTTGAGTAATAGTTGATTTCCTGGCTGGACGATTATTTGTTTTAGTTCTAGCTGCATATTTTGACTATTTTAATAGGATTTGAAATATAAAATAATTTATGTTAATATATTTTAGCAATTCATAACTTATGCGGAATTGCTGTTAGAGATTAAAAAATATCTGCGGGGCTACGGGCAACCCTGTCCTGTTGAAGCATTGAATGTCCCTTCATCAGTCCTCATTCCTCCTAGGAGAGTTTGAACAATTACGCACTGCTGCGTACCGCCGCCAGCAGGAGCAACTGTTACTACAAATGGAGTTGTACCTGATGCGAGATTACCCTGGTAATCAAAAGTGATTGAGTTGGCAGAGGTTGCAGGCGCTATCTTCGTGGAAAGTAGAATCTGTTTGGCTTTGATTTCGCCTCCACTATTTAACTGCTGAGTATTACCGGCGATCGTAACTGTTGGCGGGTCAACAGGAGGAGTGCTTGTATTAGTATTGAATACGATCGTGACATCGCGCTTAGTTCGCTTGGCTTCGCTTTGTGCAGTTCGCAAGGTTTGGAGGACTCGATCGTTCACAGTGCGAACTCTTTGTCTGTTGATGAATGCCAGCCAACTTGGAGCGGCGATCGAACTTAATATACCTACGATTAACGCTATCACCAGCACTTCTAGAAGGGTGAATCCCTGATCGCCCTTTCTGGATGCAGTATTTTTGTAATTAGGGTTTGCTTTTGTTGCAGAAATCTGCAAAACTTTGAATAATATTGGGGTTTTCATTTTACTTTCCTGTTTTATATGCTAGTCACGTGATTCGGAAATCTGTTTCAGACAGATGTTATTTTCCTACCGCACCGAACCCTTGTACTTGCACGGTTGCTGTTGGGAAATATGCCGAACTGGTAGTTTTGAACTCAGCATCGTTGGCTTGAAGGCGACGCAGGCTATTTCCTCTGAGCGTAACTCTGGCTATGTTTCTCGCTGTATCTACACAAGCGTAGAAGCTATTTCTACCTTCTGTATCAGTTACTTTTAGAGTGGGTTCTCCGATTGCTGTTGAAGTTTTTGGATTGGTAGGATTACCAAGAGCAGTCGTGCAGGGAGTTAATATCGGCCCTGAACTGTGGTCTATGTAGTTAACCAGTACCTGTGGCTTGGTTGCCCCAGATGTAGCTTGTGTCAGCCCCGCCGCAAGGGTCACATTTTGGGTGGGTTTAGTAAAGTCAAAATCTTTATTAAAAGCTGGATCTGGTTGTTGAGTATCTTCGTCGGTATCAGCCTTGTTGTAGTAAGGAAGATTAGTATCTGCCGCAACCGGGTCAGGTTTTCTTACTCCATCCCTAATTTCATAGCGAGCAATACGTGTGGGACAATTGCCACCTGAAGGCTGACACCAAATAGACTTAGGATCAGTTTCTTTGATCTGGTAGTAGGCAACTAATGATAGTACATAGGTGTCGTTACATTTACCTTTATTAGCTGCCTCTTTACATTTGATTGGTGTTATTGCATTGTTAATAGGAACAGCATTTGTAATTTGCTGTCGCTTCCAAAACACGAGGACCGGAGTTCCGTTAGAGACAGAAGGAAGTTGAGTTGTGATAGCAGGAATGCCTGTAGGGGTAGTGGTGGCAGTGATGGTAAGAGCGGGATTATTGTCGTAAATATAAATAGCTTGGCTCAAATCTTGGGCAATGAAATCAACTGCTGCCTGAAGGTCTTGCTCGGTATTTGACTTGACTTGTTCCCTCCTGTCGGTATTCAGCATATCGACTACAAAGCTGAGCATCGGCGTAATGATTAAAAACGCCATAATTGCTCCGACTAATAGCTCGACCAGAGTCATGCCTTTGTCTATTTGAGCGGGCCCGGAGCGGTTTCGCTGGTGCTGACTTTTGAGAAGCAACCTGAGTAAAGTTTTCATTTTGACGGTTTCCTTTGGCGAGTGATTGGGAGGGATTTTCATCTAATAACACTCACTGTAATTATGGGCATACAGTAGTTTATGGTGTTTATTTGAGGCGCTCCAAGATGGACTTATACGAGGGATTTCCGGTAGCGGGAATCTCTGTAGACATTTCTACTACTGGCATTGTCCGATCGCCCAAACCTGAACCCACAACAGATTGCTTTTTCGCAGTCTTTGGGGTCGGATTCAAAGTTACAGTGCCATCAAAGGAATCAGCCCTGTAAACCCTGACTAAGAGCTGGTAGCCTTTGGATGTTGGATCGCCACCAGTAATAGATGTATCTGGATTTAGCCAAGCGCCCTGAACGTAAAAGTCTTTGTTGCTACTGGGGGAACAACCTCCTCCATCCATGTCAACGCAGTATGTCTCGCCGACGGTAGGAACTCGTGTAGCCGCCAAATCACCTGCTGCTCCCTGTATTGGGAAACCTGATCCTGCTACACCGGGTTTTATAGCACCTGTTCTGAGAGCGTTGATGTAAGCTGTAGCCGCCTGGGTGGCCAGTTCCATCCGCCGCGCTTGTACGCGAGTCGCTACTGAGAAGGCCATCACCGGGGCGATCGCAATCATCAGCACCGAAACCACAATCATCGCTACCAACGACTCGATAATCGTGTAGCCCGAATCTTGTTGCTTCACTTTTTGGGCGCAACTACCAGATTTACTCTCAGTCGGCTGGCTGCTGAATCCTGTTTCTGTCTTTGCTCCCTCGAATAACAAGGGTTGCGAGTAGCTGTTGTCTTTTAGTAGTTTATTCATGATTAGGCACCTGCTTTAGATTTGCAGAATGAATCTGTTGGGCGTAAATCGCTACTGACAGCTTGCGTTGTCCCCACAGTGTCATCAATGAAAGCACACATCAAAGTTTGTACCCAATTGTCATCGCGAGGTACTTCTCTGAAGAATTCAGCCGGTTTAGTCTTTGTGCTAGGAGTCGTAAATCGTTGGGTAAACAAGTCGGGTGGTTGAGATAATAAGCCGACATCAAAACCCCAATTCCGTGCAGGCGGACTGAAGAAAGGAGTCGCACTGCTATTGTTACCAATTTTGTACTTGTTGGGATACCAAGTAGTAACTGTATTAATAGTGGGAGAAAAAGCACTCTGAGGTAGAGAACCCGCTAGAGTCTGACTGTAGGGTGCATTGGCGTATGCACTGCGATTTAACTGGATGAATGCACCTAAAATTTTGATGCTAATTCCACCATTTTTCCAGTTTTCAAGAAAGCGCGGCAAGTTTTGCACACCGCCATTAAACTCACTACCACCAGAGGCATCTGTGTTCCGCGATGGAATGTCCCCGGCTCCAACTATCAGATTGACTTCTTGAGGAGTAGATGCTGGTAACATCCACTTTGTTGATTCAGCATTATTAATACCTGTTGTTGGTAAAGTAGTAGCTGTTGTTGATGTTGAATCTGTTGCATGGATTTGCAAGACTGGCATTAATAGCGGCTGATGCCTTAAAGCTACTGTGATTTTAGGAGGTTTTATGACTCCATCTGTGAATGGAAAGCCATCATTCGCACCTGGTAAGTCTACTGCATTGAGAAAAAATAGGGGTTTAGCGTCACCGAATTCTGGAGTTGGGTAGGGACTAGCACTTGTTGCTGTGGCAAACCACAAAGAGTTAGCTTTTGTTCGTGGTACGGCACTTAAAGAGTCAAAAGCAGCTATATTCCCTGAGCCATCAATTCCTAAAGCCGTTACTTTAGTATCAGTTGGAGTATTGGCTAACTTACTACTAGGGTCCCTTTGAAAAGCAATCCGACGAGGAAAACGTTGCAATGCAGTAGCAGGAGGGTCAACGGTTGTCCCAGCCTTATGAGTAGCGATATTGTAAGGTGTCGAACCTAGAGTAATCCCATTAGCTTTCAGTGTTGGTGTTGCAGTTGGATCTACAGACCAATCATCATCCGTACACTCAGAAACAGGCAGCTTTGTGCAAACTTCCATTAAATACTCTGGATAGTTGCCCCGTCGTTGGATAGGCGTTACAAAGTTATTGAAATAAGAACTATTTAGACCATTATTATCAACCTTCAAATAGTCCGCGTCCTTGAGATTATCGTTGGGAGTGCCGTCAACAACGCCACTAGCATTAAATGCGCCACTACTGAGTCCATTCGTAACAAAGTTGTTGTTGTAGAATCCTTGATCCCTGCGAGGGCCAACCGCAGCCGTACCGACATTATTTCTCAGGTCAAAATCTCCCTCATTGCGGAAGCCTTCACGGAAAGTGCCAGAAAGTAAAGTGACAGCATCTCCCAGCACCGTTGCAGGCCGCCAGTCGTCACCAGTGCAACCGGATAATCTGGGGTCGCCTTGGCGACAAGCAAAGCTCGGATCGAGTGTGTTGCGGGTGTAGAAGTTGCTCCAAGTTGGATTCAGAGGTTGTGTAAACTCTTCTTTGGTGTGTTTGTTAAAATCACCTTTGATATAAACTGGCAAATTTGATACCAGGGTTAGGCCTTTTTCTTTTACCACGTCTTCCACACTGCCTGTTGTAGGGGTAGCGCCCCGGAACAACTGGCCTCCATTAATCAGCATAATCCCGTTCGGGCGACGGGTTGGGTCAAGCCGAGAGTCTGTTGGACTTACGGTTTTGCTGGTATTTTCATCAAACTTGCCCGTAGAATCGGGTTGTCGATCGCTGCGATCGGGTAGCGCGTCGTCTCTGGTGGCATAAATAATACCGCTGTATGGTAGGAGATACTCTTTACCAGAAGCATTTTTCGGCCCTGTATCATTTGTCTGTGTAATTTCTTTCACCCTCAGAGCACCTATATCCAAAACAGTAGCCCGAATTTCTAGGGGTTGCCGTTCTTCCAGGGCGAGGTCATATTTTCCTGTTAACTTGGCTGCCCCAGCAGATCCTGTCAGGGGACTGCTGAGGGTAAAGGTTTCGTCAACGGTCGTACTTAGGTCGTTTTTATCTATGGCCTTAACTTCTCGGCCATCCAAAAATGCCACTTCTTTGATAGCCCCGTGAGGAATCAGTGCCGGAGCGAGTGTGAGCTTACCCTGTAGAATGTCGAGTGCACAATTAGTCGAGTCGATCGCAGCTTTTTCTGCCAAATTGCGAGCGGTGTCTGCTTTCTGAAGAGCATCTCTCAACGGCTTATTAGCAAACCGACCGTCGGGGAAGACTAAATTAGCTTGCATATCTAAAGCGGCTTCTCCGCCACTAAGCAAGCCTGTTGTAGCAGAAAGCGTTGAAGCACCCGGTCGCGCTTTCGGGGGGCCGTAGGTGATGCCGTTGTTGGAGCCGATAAAGGCTTGCCGTGTTCCCAGTCCTACCTGGCCGCTGACATCGGTTAGGCTTCCCGTCGAGATGTTTTTCGCTGTGGAAGCGTTGCTAGGGTCGTAATAGCTGCTGATGCAGGCAATTGGGGTTTGATTTGGTTCGGTTCCTGCTGTTAGCTTTGTTGGGTCGTAGCCGTTATCCGCATAGTGATAAACTGCTGTTGCCCGCATCCGCAAGTCGCCCTTGGCATATTTCTTAGCGGTGGTAGCCTGCTCAACAATACCTGGAAGTAGAGTAGTAGAGGCGACTGCTGATGGGAGAGTTGCGCTGATATCGGTAGGACTAGACCAAGCTGGGAGCCAGGGAGTCCAGTTACCGGCAACATTATCATATACTTGTGACCCCTGCCCCAGCGGTGACATCGGCATGGAGTCCGGCCAGACGACACGGTACTGCTCAATGGCGGGCGTTGCTGGGTCGTCGTAAGTATTTTCGGGAGCAAAAGGGGTAGCGATCGATACGGGGCCGCTTTTTGTACCGAATACACCGTTAACAAGAGCTTGCCACCTAGGCGGCGGCAGGAATGAATTAGTGCGATCGTAAACCCCTGCACCAGTGATGACGCGCAAACCGCCAATGCCATCGACTGCTGTTTTAGGTACTTGGGCCGCTGCTGCTTCCCAGAAGCCCGCGCGGTCTGTTGCACCCACATCAGCGATTTGCGTCACACGAGTGGTGCGAGTCCGGTTCTTCGTTATGTCGCCAGCAGTCCACTTTGTTGAGCCATTAACCTCTTGAGGCTGCTCTATCCCAACAAATTTAGCGCCGTCCCACCGCTGAGCTGGTAAATTGTTGCCTACCTGGACGCGATCGCCGAGTAAATCTTCCTGTATCAGAGGTTCTTCCGGGTTGGGGTATGTTGCATTTAGCTGAGCAGGAAGAATTGTCAGGCCTGACGCTGAAGTTTTACCCAACGTAGCAGTCCAACCTGTAGGCAGGTTCCAGCCAGTATTATCAGCCGGCCCCAGAGTATCCCCAGTACCCTGTATTACCACCGGGGGGGTTGCGGGTGCTGCTGGTACGGTGATAGGAGTAAAACTATTACCACCTACTGGAACTTCGGCAAAAGGTACTTTCCGCATTCTTTCTTTAAAGTAACCTTCCAGGGCTTGTCGACGAGTGAGAGAAGTGCTTCTATTGATGACTGATGTTGGATCTAAAGTCGCAGCTTTTGCCATTTGTTGGTCTACTAACAAGGAAAGGCGATCTGAGTAGGCTTTGTTGTTGTAGAGTACCTTCAAGGAATCATCGCTAACAGATTGAGTGCTTTTTGTAATTTTGGGAGTTTGATCTGGATCTGCTGATTTTTTATAAAGATGGACCTGAACTGGATTATTAAGGCCCTTGTCGTATGATGCACCATTAACTACATTGCCAGCTACAATTATTTTGCTGTTTTCTTGATCGTAGAAACAAGAATCTTTGCTACTGACTTGATATAAATTTAAGGTGCTACCAGTGGTTGCAAGCAAATTGCTATTTGTGAAGATCCGACCGTTGAGATTCAAGGCAGGATAAGACGATATTTCTAAATCATCTTCATAAACAACCGCATTATTACTGAGGGGAATCCGACTTTGGTCTTGCTGGTATTCTAGAGCCGAGAAGCTTGGAGTTCCTTTAAACTGTTCATATTTTGTAGTATCCGGGACCACCGCCTTATCGGTAATGGGTAAATTAACTGTATAGACAAAGAAACTTTTTTTCAGCCTGCCTTCCGATTTATACCAACCAGAATCGCCTACCAAACTAGCGCTAGTACCAGCCGCCCCAGCACACTTCGGATCTGCTAGCTTCCCGGCCATCGGTGGAGTTCTTGCCTCTAAAGGCTGTCTTGCTCTTGTAAAAGTCCCTGCATTTGGCGAAGTCGTTTTGCGTTCTGGACTGCGGAAGTAAATACCATAAAGTGTAAAAGTGTCAAACTTGCCGTTGTTATCCGTATCAACCGGATATCTCCATGCAGTATTTATCTGTTCGTCTTTTTCCGCATCCGGGAGCTTCGTCTTGTCAAAGGGAGCGACTGTACCATTCCCGTCGAGATCATATTTAACTGTCAGTCGCTCTTCACCACCGAATGTATAAATATCCTGAGCAGAAGCAGCAGCCGACATCATCCGGTACATTTCATTGTCGGAGGGGGTTGCGGTTGGCCTTTGCGGGTCTTCCTGCAGCATAAATTGAATTTTCGCTTTTGCCCGATCGAGCGCCGGAGTCGCGGCCGCCAGCACCTGCTGGTTCACGCGCACGTTACGCGCCGTATTCGCCCGATCGAACGATCGCAGCGTAATCGCCACTGTCAACAAAATCACTACCAACAACACCATCGTCACCGTCGGCAGCACAAACCCCGCCATCGGTAGTCTTGCCCTGCGGCCCATAGCCATCAGCGCTTGCAGCATTGCTCTCATCAGCCGCTTCGCCCCGGATCTGGTAACACCAGCAATCCGCCGCAGCAGGGACACGATAACTTTGGATAATTTGCTCTTAAACATTGACGCCTTCCTGAATAATTTCAGAGATGGTATTGCAGGTAGTTACTGCTCGACAGTACAATCCCATCTTTATAGTTCCCATTTTCTGTAACTTACATATCAGCCTCTTGCACAAATTTAAATCTGTACTTTGGCTGAAAAATAAAACTACACACCCCCAACCAAAACCACCGCCGATCATATATTTTTCAGCGAAAGATTTGCCCAGCAAGGATGAGAGTTCCCTAACTCCACTCTAATCTAGTTAAATAGAAATGTCAGTACCAAGGGCGAGAGTGAATTAGATCACCCCAAAACAGTGATCGGGATCTTATCCGACGTATGGCCCAGCCCTTGCGGAATTTGTTTGTGTGGTCGCCTTGCTAGCAGTTTCAATCACCGGAATCTACAATCAAAATCGGGCAATGGAATTATGGTTAGGCCAATTTTTTATGAGGCCCCGTAGAATCCGATCCCCCCTAGCCCCCCTTAATAAGGGGGGGACAAGATTCCGCTCAAAGTCCCCCTTCTTAAGGGGGATTTAGGGGGATCGAGATATGTGCAACTTCACATTAAATTGTTATTAGACCTATCGGTGCAATCAAATCTAAATGGGGCGATCGAATTTTCGTAATGCGTCCAAGTGCGATCGAGTTTCCATTTTACCCTCCGCCGCACTGTCAGTACAAGTGCAAAATATAAACCTACCATCTATGAAACAAACTCCCAAATCCCCCGACTTCATCATCATCGGTACCCAAAAAGGCGGCACAACATCTCTGTACAATTACCTAATCCAACATCCCCAAATCGCCCCCGCCGCCCAAAAAGAAATCCATTACTTCGACTTGAACTTCGATCAAAGCTGGGAGTGGTACTGTTCCCAATTTCCCCAGCCCCAAACAGGCGAAAATATACTAACCGGAGAAGCCAGCCCCTACTACATCTGTCACCCCCAAGTTCCCCAGCGAATTTATGATTTATGTCCCAAAGTTAAAATAATCGCCCTGCTGAGAGACCCCGTAGAACGCGCAATTTCCCACTATTATTACTATATCAAAATACGCTACGAATCCCTCTCATTAGAAGAGGCGATCGCCGCCGAGCCCGAAAGACTCAAAGGCGAAATAGAAAAACTCCTAGCCAACCCCAAATATTATAGTTACGAACACCAACACCACAGCTATCTAGCCCGCGGCATTTACGCCGATCAACTCCCAGCCTGGATGAAACTTTTTCCCAAATCACAACTTTTAATCCTCAAAAGCGAAGATTTATATACCAATCCCTGTGGCACATACAACAGCGTGTTAGAATTTCTAGACTTGCCGCCCCACCAACTACAAACCTACGAAAAGTACAACGCCACCCAACATCCGCCCATCAGCGACACAGTATACGAGCAATTGAAAGCATATTTTCGATCGCACAATCAGAGATTAGCCGAAATGTGCGATCGAGATTTCGGCTGGGATTAATCAATATATCTCCCTTGCATCAAAGTATCGCTCCCCCTCCCATCGGAAAGCTCCCTCTTGTCCCCCCCTTATTAAGGGGGGTTAGGGGGGATCGAAACGAAGGTATAAACGAGAAATACATGAGGACTTTAAATACTCATCCCCCTTAATAAGAGGCGTTAGGGGCGATCGAAACGAAGGTATAAACGAGACATATTCCTGATTAAGGGGTGAAAAGAGCGATCGAACTCCACCTTACTACTTAGCCCCTCGATCCCCCCTAGCCCCCCTTAACAAGGGGGGGACAAGAGCGCCCATTATATAAATCTTTTGCTAAAAATATCTTGACATCCCAGTCTCCCTGTGCTAGCTTGTCGAATAGTATTGTGTTTAATCCACAAATCGCAGCACTTCACATATGTTCACAGCCAACAGCTATTTTTATTATTGGTACAGCCAAGTTCGCCCGGAGTGAATTTACAATTCACTGTGAACATCCGGGCGAACCGCAGATTAACACCTGCGGTTTTGTTTTTTCTACTTCTTTTCCCAACAACCAATCGAGTACAAGCGAAAACAGCAATGACATTATTCAGTAACTGGTATTACGGCTTTTATTTTTGGCCCCACAGGAGTTCTGGGTAAATTGTCGCGCTGTCTTTTCGCACCAACCCGGAACTCCTAAAAGTTCCGGGTTTTTTTGTTGTTAACCACCCACTTAAATTTCCCGGAGAATACCCTCATGTTAGAAGCCAAACTCGTAACCAAATCTCATCCCGAACACCAAACAATTGTCAAACTCTCAGAAACAGTCTCAGTCGGCGGCACAGAATTATTAATCATCGGCGGCCCCTGTACCGTCGAAAGTTCCCAACAAATGGAAACAGTCGCCCGCCAACTCTCCGCCGCATCCGTGCAAGCTTTGCGAGGCGGAGTCTACAAACCCCGCACATCTCCCTATTCTTTCCAAGGGATGGGAATTGAGGGACTCGAAATTTTAGCCGATGTCAGCCGGCGTTACGGTTTACCCGTGGTGACAGAGGTAATGTCGATCGCCCAAATCGCACCGGTTGTCACCTATGCTGATATGCTGCAAATAGGTAGTCGCAATATGCAAAACTTCGAGTTACTAAAGGCGATCGGTCAAGCCGGAAAACCAGTCCTGCTAAAACGCGGCTTGTCAGCCACAATCGAAGAATTTGTGATGGCCGCCGAATACATTGTCAGTCACGGAAATCCTGATGTAGTTATGTGCGAAAGAGGCATCCGCAGCTTCGACAACTACACGCGAAATGTATTAGATTTGGGTGCAGTCGTAGCGCTGAAACAGTTAACTCATTTGCCAGTAATTGTAGACCCTTCTCACGCCGTCGGCAAGCGAGAATTAGTCGCACCACTAGCCAAAGCAGCGGTTGCTTGCGGTGCAGACGGGTTAATTATTGAGTGTCACCCGCAACCAGAAAAATCGGTTTCTGACGCGCGGCAAGCTCTTTCTTTGGCAGATATGGTAGATTTAGTTGCGAGTTTGCGGGCTGTAGCCGCCGCCGTTGGGCGGTGCCTACCTGAGATTAATTTGCCGACCCAGGTATTAAGTTTGAACTGATATTCGTACCAGATAATGTATAACTTTTAACGTCAAACTCTACAGTCGGTTTTAACCGAATTGAGCTTTGAGGCAGGGGTTTAAACCCCTGCCGAAATCGGGAAAAGCGCGTGTTTCACGAATTTAGATTAAAATAAAAAATAATACTGTCATCTACGAAATCTTGCTTAATTATGGCAATACTACTTAACGTTCCTTCGATCGTCTGCTCTGGCTGCGCTGATACAATTACCAAAGCCATCAAAACTGTTGACTCCGGTGCTACTGTCAATGTGGATGTCGCAGCTAAGACTGTTACAGTAGAAGCTCAAGCTTCTGAAGAGTCAATTTCACAGGCGGTTGTTGCTACGGGCCACACCGTCGAAGATTGATATTGAGTTTACAGCAGGCAGCCAGAAACCGGGTTTGATGGGCGAGAATACTTCCTTACAGCCTGTAGATACGACAAAAAACCCGGTTATGAAGGTTTACACCAGGAAGGGGCGGGTTAGAAAATAGCTTCGAGGCGAGCGATATTAGTCAACCTGCCCCATGCTCAAAAGCTCATTCTGCTTCGTCTAAGTGTTCGGCGACTGCTTGGTAAAGTTCCAAAACGTGGCGATCGAGTAAACTATAAAAAACTTGTCTCCCAACCTTGCGGTAGCTTACCAACCGCATCGCCCGCAATGCCCGCAACTGGTGCGATACTGCTGATTCGCTCATACTCAACGCCGCAGCCAAGTCGCACACGCACAGTTCTTGTTTTGCCAAAACTGACAGCAGCCGCAGGCGATTCGCATCTCCCAAAAGACTGAAAAACTCTGCCATCCGCTGGGCTTTTGCGGTGTTGAGAACTTGTGTTTGGATGTCCCCGGCTCGCCAACAGTCAACTAGGTGCGATGAATCGCACGTTGGTGTATCGTTTTCTTGGTGAGGCTGACTTATCGCTCCATTAACAGCAGAGTTGGGTGACATCTTTTCCCGGCTAGTTTTAATTCTCATTTTCATTTTAGTGCGATCGGCAAACCTTTTGTTACAAAAGTTTTACATTCCCTTGACTAATGTCTGAATATGTGTTCAGATATTAGTAGAGACAAACAACCCCACCAGGAGAATCTAAAGTATGACTACCGCCACCCAAACAAAATGTGCCTGTCCTTCATGCGTGTGTGTTGTTAGCCTCAGTTCCCCCATAGAAAAAGACGGCAAACAATACTGTTCCAGTGCTTGCGCTGACGGCCACCCCAACGGCCAAGGCTGCGGCCACGCCGGCTGCGAGTGCCACAAGTAAATATTGGGCTTCACCAAAGATTAATCAACCACTCTAAAACCTATCTAAAGGGAGATGCGAACAGCGCATTTCCCAATTTTTGTGCTTTTAGGTTAAAGAAAAGTTAAAATAAAGCTAACTTAAGGTTAAGACTGCATTAATAGACTAAATACAGAGCGAAAAAGCACAATTGCTACTTACGCAATACAATAGAAGCAAGTTAGCGCCGCGATACTGAGTACCCATAGTGCTATTAAAAGCAGAGACCGAACCAAAAGTTGAATACCAAAAGTTTAATTAGGAGGGGGCAATGAAAGAGCGGGAAGATTTTTTACATCCTCGCAATCGCTACTACGGTGATTTCACGCCAGAAAACTTGGCGTTTAACGCCAACTTGCAGGAGTTTGCTCAAAAAATAACTTATATTTGCTCGCTGGAAACTGGGGGGAAAATTAGCGCTGAGAAAGCCTATAAAGATATTAAGATGCTTTGGAAAGACTTAAAATCCTCTAAGAAGCAATTGGGAATTGGTCAAAAACCCCCCAGTACCGACGAGCCAAATTCACCTTAAAGTCATCGCAGCAAACGCAGCGTTTGCAATCGAAAACCCCTGCGATTGCGAGCGCTGCGTTTTGCTGCGTACCCAACAAATATAAGGCAATACGCTTGGGTTAAAACTATTTATTCCTCGGAGATTCCCCTCGCATCCCCCTGGTTGTTGGGGGACTTTGAGTAAGTTCTTGTCCCCCCCTTAAAAAGGGGTGCGCCAGGGAGAGCGAGCTTAACTGAACCGTATTGAAATGTAAAGTGCTTGGTAGGCGCACTTTAGGAACTCTATGGTTTGGGATTTGGTGCAGTTTCTCCTGCAAAGGCAGTACAATTACCACCGAGGCCAGAAGTAATCGTGCAAGTATTAGTTTTCAGCATTCCCTGATATGTATCAGCACCAGTGCCGGGACCACCCAACTCGTCGCTGTAGAGTTCCTTGTCGGAAATTTTGACATTTGCCTCCCTCGCCACAGTCTGCATCAACTTCGGATTAGTTGTAGTTTCGGCAAAAATTGTCGGCACTCCTGCGGTCTTAATTTCTGAGGACAATTCGGCAATTCTTGCTGCTGTGGGCTGTTCCTCTGTCGTCACACCTTGCAAAGCTCCAGCAATCTCCAAACCGTAAGCATCGGCATAGTAAGTCAGAGCATCGTGAGTTGTTACTAATTTGCGTTTTTGGGCGGGAATTGTCGCAATCTGAACTTTTATCCAAGTATCTATTTTTTGCAAATTATCTGTTAAGATTGCTGCATTTTTTGTATAAAGTTGAGCATTACTGGGAGCGATTTTTTTCAATTCATCGCGAATAATTTCTACCATACGGATGCCATTTTGAGGGTTATGCCAAACGTGAGGGTCAGGGACTTTTTCGCCTTCTGCATCGGGTTTGTTTTCCGCTTTCTCTTCACCTTGTTCGTGCTCATGTTTGCCCATCAACGGTTTGGGAACAGCGAGTTCGTGGACGGCGATTTTGGGCGCGGAATTACTGCTAGATTCAATTAGCTTAATGATGCTGGGTTCGTGGTTGTAGCCACCGTATAAAATCAAATTGCCCGTTTCAATCGCTTTGCGGTCTTCCGGCTTGGTTTGGTAGGCGTGGGGGTCGTCTCCCGGCTTGATTAGACAGGTGGTGTCGATCGAACTTTGAGCAATTTCTTTAGTTATGTCGCAAATAACGCCAGTTGTGGCGACGACTTTGGGCAAGTTGGCGGCCCGACTGGCTTGAGTTTGAGTGGCGGCGGGACTCTCGGGCGTCCGATTGCTGGCGTTCTGTCCTCCACTGCACCCAACCACTCCGCAGCCAATTGCCAAAACAGTCGCACCCCACAATCTGGCGGTTTTTCCAGGCAACTTCTTTAACATTTTCACCTTTGGAACGATAATCGTTATTGCTTTTTCGAGTTATCCTATTCTAGTAGCTACGAACAAGAATCGTTCTCAAAATCTCTAATTATGCTAGAAGTGCAAGACTTGGCTGTCAATTATCGCGGAGTTTCGGCCCTCAACAGCGTGAATTTCCATTTAGAATCGGGGCAATTAACTGGTGTGTTCGGCCCCAACGGCGCGGGGAAAAGCACGATGGTGAAAGCCATGTTGGGATTGATCCCGGCCTGTCGGGGTTTGGTAAAATATCAGGGGCGGTTGTTGAAAACACAGTTGTCGCGGGTGGCTTATGTGCCGCAGCGATCGCAAATTGACTGGGATTATCCGATTACGGTGTGGAATGCGGTGATGATGGCGCGAACCGTTCAGACTGGTTGGTTTCGCAGCCCCTCGAAGCAGTCGCAAGAATTGGTCAAAGCTGCTTTGCTGCGGGTGGGAATGTGGGATTTGCGCGATCGGCAAATTGGCGAACTGTCTGGCGGGCAGCAGCAGCGGATTTTCTTAGCAAGGTCGATCGCCCAACAAGCCGATTTATTCTTCTTCGACGAACCTTTTAACGCGATCGACAAAGCAACAGAAGAAATTATTTTCGATATTTTTGCCGAACTAAAATCTGAAAATAAAACCTTGCTAGTAATCAGCCACGATTTAGGCGAAACTTTAAAACAGTACGACAATTTATTATTGCTAAATAAGCAGTTAATTGCAACTGGTTCCTGCCTGGAAGTCCTCACCGCAGCCAATATTCAAAAAGCCTATGGATACGATTTAAGTTTAGTTTCAGCGTAAGCAAAAAAAGATTTATCTTTAAAATTGATTCTGGCACAGGCGTCCCGCCTGTGCAGTTGATGGCGGGACGGGCGTCCCGCCTGTGCAGTTGATTGTGGCACGGGCGTCCCGCCTGTGCAGTTGATTGTAGTTGAAAAAATCCTATTATTGACCTAATTCAATGTTAAACCTACTAATTGAGCCACTCAACTTCGAGTTCATGCGAAATGCGATCGCCGTCGGCATTTTGCTAGGAATTCTCTGCGCGGTTGTCGGCTCCTACTTGATTGTACAGCAAATGGGAATGATGGTTGACATGATTGCCCATTCAGTATTAGCAGGATTGCCAGTAGCTTTTTCTTTAGGTTTCAATATTTCGATCGGCGCGTTTATATCGGGAATTATCAGCGCGGTAATTATGGCGTGGATTCAATCCCAATCTCGTTTAAAAATTGATGCTGTGATGGCATTAATTTTATCTACTTTCTTAGCAATTAGCGTCACGCTAATTAGCCTGTTGCGGACAACCAAATTAGATTTAGACGGGTTTTTGTTCGGGAATATCTTGTCAGTTGCACCTGCTGACGTGCAGCAGACTTTTGTCATAACTTTGATTATTTTGGTAGCGGTTAAACTCCTTTACAAAGAACTGCTATTCTATACTTTTGACCCGCTGGGGGCGCAAGCGTCCGGTTTGCCTGTAAACTGGATTTATTTGGGGATGATTTCGGCGATTACGCTGACGATTGTTGCGAGTTTGCAAACTGTGGGGGCGCTGTTAGTAATTTCTCTGTTAATCGGGCCGGGAATAACGGCGTATTTGTTGGTAAAAGAGCTACATTTAATGATGGGATTGGGAGCTATTATTGGGATTACAGCTAGCGTGACGGGTATGTATCTCAGCTATTATTTTAATATGCCGTCTGGGGCGGCAATTGTATTAGTTATTTTTGGGTTATTTTTAGGGGCCTTGCTGTTCAGTCCCAGTCAAGGAATTTTGACAAGAAAGAGAGGATAACAGTCCTGGACGCACTCTATCTGTTGTGCGATTGCTCGGTCGAGTTTATTTACTTCGTTTCAAATTTGGTAGAACGGGTGTTTCAGCAGGTGGTTTTGGTCGAGAATACTGTAGAGTTGTTCGAGAAATTGCTGTTGGGTGGTAATTGTCGATCGCCTTTGAGGATAGTGCAGTCACTAAAATGTTATTGTAATTTAGCATTTTGTCAAGACCAAGTTTTTAATTTTTATGTTTTGGTCAAACTGGTGCGATCGCCCTGCTACAAACTTAGCACCCCCTGAACTCTTTGTCGTCCATAGATTGTGACCAAACAAGCAATTCACCTCCACAGCCGCCCGCGGCGAGAAACTGGCCTGCGGGATGCCATGCGAGACAGGAAAAACCGCCCTCTGCACCTTCTAGAATTTGCAGCAATTGTTCTGCTTCAGACCACACACAAACTTGACCGTCTGCGGCTGCGGAAGCTAATAAAAATGTGTTAGGTTGAAAGGCGATCGCATTTACCACATTTTCATGCACTTCTAACGCCCAAGAATGCCAACCGACACTTTCATCAGCGTGTTTTTCCCAGACGGAAATGCCTTGAGAACTCGAAGCGGCTAACAAAGGTGCACCCAAAGAATTAGTTTTATCCGACCAAGCTAACTCCCGAACTTTCCCCGGAAAACCCTGCATTACCCAGGGTTCAAAATTGCCCCATTCATTAACAATTAAAGTATTGTCCATATTGCCACAAGCTAAATATTCCCCTTGTGGCGACCAAGCAATTGCACCGGTTGCAGAAGGTACTGATAAAATTTCCGGGTCTTCGTGCCAGTCTTCGCCATGCCAAACTTTGACACCTTGATAGCCGCTAACTGCCAGATATTGAACCATAGGATGCCATGCTAAATCGAGGATAGATGATGAGTCGAAATTCAGCGTTACTTCAACAACATTATCCTCAGCATTCCAGACTTGAACGTAGCGGCCCATGCTGAAAGCTAACTGATTGCAGTTGGGACTCCAAGCTAACTTGTCAACCCAGACGCGCTGGTTGTCCAAATCAGCAATTAATTCCCTAGAATTAACGCGCCAAATTCGTACTTTTCCATCTTGTCCGCCAGCAGCTAGGAAATTACTGTCGCGAGAAAAAGACAAGCAATCGGCTGATTTACCCGTGGCAGTTTGTAGCGTTTGCAAGGACAATTCATGAATTGCCCCTACTTTCGCCAGCATCACTTCGCCCGCAGCAGAACAAACTGCTAAAGTTGTGCCATCGGGCGACCAAGTAACAGCAGTTACGTAGTCAGACAGCATTGCTTTGGCATGAATTTCCAGGGTTTGTTCACTTTTCTTTGTCTTTTCTTTACCCATATTTATTGAATCTGAGATGTTGCACTATTCTTAAGAACTGGCAAGATGCCCGTTCCACAAGGAATGAATTTTATTCTTGTGGAACAGGCATCTTTCCAGTTCCTAAAAGGCTTATTAAAAATGGTTCAATATGTCAGTTAAACCAGACATTTATGAAAATCCTCTCGCAATTGATTTTCATTTAAATTGCGACCGATGAACACGAGTTCATTTTTCGGAGTTTCTGTAGCTTTCCAAGGTCTATCCAGCCGGCCATCGAACACCATGTGTACTCCTTGGAAAACAAATCGCTGGTTTTCTCCGGCGATATTCAAAATGCCTTTTGTCCGAAAGATATTCGGGCCTTGAGTTCGCAACAATTCCGCAATCCAATCGCTAAATTTGTTGCGGTCAAGGGCGCCGGATTCTACTATGGCTACTGAGGTAACTGTTTCGTCGTGTTCGTGAGTGTGTTCGCCCAAAAAGTCTGGTTCGATTTCTAATGCCCGGTTCAAATCAAACGCTTTAACGCCCAACAAAGCATCCATTGCTAATTCAGCGTTGCGGGTGCGGTGGATTTTGGCCATTGCATTCATTGCACGAATTCGCTTTTCTAATTCTGCCAATTCGTCGTCACTCACTAAATCAGTTTTGTTGAGTAAAACTACATCTGCAAAGGCAATTTGTTCTTGAGCTTCGTCTGCGTCCCAGTGCTGCCAGATGTGCTTGGCATCTACTACGGTGACAACTGCATCTAGCAGTAATTTTTGCCGCATATCTTCGTCTACAAAAAAGGTTTGAATTACGGGTGCGGGGTCGGCTAAACCTGTGGTTTCGATGACTATGTGGTCGAATTTGTCTCGCCGCTTCATTAAGTTACCGATAATCCGAATTAAATCACCTCGGACTGTACAGCAAATGCAGCCGTTGTTCATCTCAAAAATTTCTTCGTCGGCATCAATTATCAGTTGGTTGTCGATGCCTACTTCGCCAAATTCGTTGACGATGACTGCAACTTTTTTTCCGTGTTCTTGTGTTAAAATGCGGTTCAGTAGCGTAGTTTTGCCTGCGCCGAGATAACCCGTGAGAACGGTAACAGGAACTGATTCGATCGCCCCAGCAGTCACCATACTTGACCTCACTTATTGTACAATGATAACCATTATCGCTATTCTACACCAGACCTGCTGGCAGCGCCCACAATATTAAAGAATGTTAATAAATTGTTCGTGAGAGCTTGTAGGGGCGAGTTTTACCAATAATATTTGCTGCAATTCAAAATATCGATATACCCGCCCCTCTCAAATGACAATTAGTTGTTAATTATAGCTGCAATTCGATCGCGCTCTAACTCTCGACCGATCAGCACCAGTTTGGTTTGGCGGATCTCGGAAGGTTGCCAAGGACGATCGTAAAAATATTCTATCCGCGAACCCACACCTTGCAACACCATCCTCATCGGTTTCTTGGGAACCGCCACAAACCCTTTAATCCGATAGATTTCCTCCTGCTGCATCAAGGATTGCAGTTTTTTCACCAATGCTTCAGGTTCAAATTCGCGATCGGCAATAAAGAAAGTCGAGTTAATATCATCATCATGTTCGTGTTCCTCCTCAGTGTCGTGGTGACTCGGGCGAGACTCCAAATCATCCTCAACCGCCGCATTAAATCCCAATAGCACATCAGGGTTAATTTCGCCACCTTTGCAAGGCACAATTTTCACACTTGGACGCAACTCTTGTTGCAACCAGCTTTGGACTTTCTGGTGAGTTTCCGCATCTACGCGATCGACCTTCGTTAAAAGTACCATATCGGCACAGGCTAACTGGTCTTCAAACAATTCCTCGATCGGAGTTTCGTGATCCAAACTAGAATCAGCTTGTCGCTGTGCCATCAAAGCATCAATATCACCGACAAAAGTACCGCTAGCAATAGCTTCGCAATCGACAACAGCAACAACACCGTCTACAGTAGCACCCGTGCGAATTTCTGGCCAGCGGAAAGCTTGAATCAAAGGTTTAGGAAGTGCCAGGCCCGAAGTCTCAATTAAAATACAATCAATTTGTTCTCTGCGCTTCAACAATTCCTGCATAGTAGGCAAGAATTCCTCTTGAACAGTGCAGCAAAGACAACCATTTGTTAGTTCAACAATATTGCTGCTAGCATTTTCTTCTTCGTCGCAAACTTGGCAATCGCGCAGCAGTTCTCCATCAATTCCGATTTCGCCAAATTCGTTCACCAGAACAGCAATGCGGCGACCTTGATTATTTTGCAATAAGTGGCGAATTAAAGTAGTTTTGCCGCTACCGAGAAAACCAGTGATGACAGTAACAGGAATTTTGTGCATTGATAATTTTGTGCTTATTTGGTGGTGGGATATCTTGTTCCGAGGCTAGGCGTTCCCAGGCCGAGAGCGTAGGTGACAACTTAAGACTGAAATCTACAATAAAAGTCGCTTAAAAGCGAAGTCTAGATCCCCCTAAATCCCCCTTAAGAAGGGGGACTTTGAGAATATTTCTTTTCCCCCCCCTTATTAAGGGGGGTTAGGGGGGATCTAGATGTCGATAAAAACAAGAGAGACGATCGGTTTGACGTTAAGTTGTCACCAATGGGCCGAGCAGGGTAAGGAGAAAGGCTTTAATTTGGTAGTGGCGGAATCTTTGCTAAAACGCCTTTTTTCAGAGCTTGAGGACGCTCAGACCAAGGCAACAAACCGTCCGATTTAGCATAGTATTGACCCGCGCATTCGAGTACAGCCTCGACGCTTTCCGACTCATTTGCTGGTAAATCGCCAAACAGATAAGTGTACTTTCCAACAGCAGCAAAAGACACCGCACAAGAGTGACTGCAAGCACTCATGCACTCAACCTCTTGAATCTCAAACTTATCAGAAAACTCCCAATCTTTAGCGAGTTGCGACAAATTTTCCATAAATTGTTGACCGCCGCTTTTGCCTTCGCGCTTGCCGTTTTTCCAAACACTAGCGCAAGCAGTGCAAACAAATAGACTGTGCTTTGTGCGTACAGCCGTCTTAATTCCATCTATCATCCGTACCTCGCAGATGCATTCAAAAGTGAGTTAGATATCGGCGGGCATTCTGACTTGAGAAACCACAACAGTTTCATTACAGTTGCGGGACAGCGCCGGACTTGCACCGAACTTTCCCCGTTTCCTCTAACGGCTGCTCCCCGCTAGAACCGATCGCGAAATCACATCATACCGCACTTGCCGCCTTTTTGGAAAAAAGTTATGTTGGTAATCTCGATCCATCCAAAAAAAAATAACTCTTTGTGGAACAGGCATCTTGCCTGTTGCTGACAGGATAGAAACCCACGCCAAAAAATAACTCTTTGTGTAACAGGCATCTTGCCTGTTGCCGACAGGATAGAAACCCATTCAAAAAAAATTCACTGTTTGTGTAACAGGCATCTTGCCTGTTAATGACGGGCTAGAATCCCCTCCCACAAGAACATTACTACAAACTATATGAACGCCTTCCCCGATTTTTCCACTCACGGCTATCAGATTGAAAAAGAACTCGGACACAACAGTATCGGTGGCAGAGTTACATACTTAGCGAAAAATACGAATACTAAAAAATTAATTGTAATTAAGCAATTTCAATTTGCCCAATTAGGTGCTAGCTGGACAGAATACGAAGCTTACGAACAAGAAATTAAAGTTTTGCAAAATCTGGATTTTCCGGGCATTCCCCGCTATCTCGATTCTTTTCAAACTGACAGCGGTTTCTGCATGGTGCAGGAATACAAAAATGCCGAATCTGCTGTCGCGCGGACTTTTTCGCCGCCAGATATCAAGCAAATTGCGATCGCAACTTTAGAGATTTTAGTTGACCTGCAATCTCAGAAACCGCCGATAATTCACCGCGACATTAAGCCAGAAAACTTGTTAATAGATGACGAACTCAATGTTTATTTAGTAGACTTCGGTTTTGCTCGGATAGGAGGTGGAAATATCGCCGCTAGCAGCGTCGTCAAAGGCACGATGGGATTCATGCCGCCCGAGCAAATGTTCAACCGCCAACTGACAGAAGCATCCGACCTTTACGGTTTGGGAGCGACGCTGATTTGCTTATTAACTGGTATAAAATCGGGGGAAATAGGCAACTTAATTGATGAGAATTATAGCATTCATTTCCGGCATTTAGTCCCGCCGTTACAGCGTGGTTGGATGAACTGGCTGGAAAGGATGGTAGCGCCGAGAATTCAAGATAGATATCAGTCGGCTGCTGATGCTTTAGCTGCACTAGAATCTTTGGATGTCAGCAGCTTGCCGAAAGTGAGAATTGAGCGCGATACGCTGGAATTTGCCGCTACAGAATATGGAGAAACAATAACACAAACCATCGCAATTAGCAACCCAATTCCCGATACAATGCTTTGTGGCAGATGGGAAGTCGCGCCGCATCCGAATGATCCGCCGCATACACCTTACGATCACCCTTGGATCTCGTTTGAGCCGCAGAAATTTGAGAGCAATAATTTTGATGTCAAAATCCTAGTTGATACCAAACAATTGTTGGCAAGTCAAGCTTATGAGCGCTATATAATCTTCCATACAAATTCCGAACCCGACACTTATCAACTCAAAATTAAAGTCACAACAGCTCTCCTTCCTATACCAAAACTAACTACTTTATTGTCTAAGGGCAACCTGATTTTGATCTGCTGGTTGGTGTTATTCGGCTTTCTATTTAGTATGGGCAGCAACTATGACATTGCTTTGGGTATTATTATGAGCTTAGTCTATGGATTTGCAGTTGCTGAAATCACACTCTTAGCAGAATCACATGGAAATAAAAAAACTTGGGTAGGAGGAGTATTAGGATCGCTAATAGGATTAATTTTATATTTTTTCGTTTTGTCTGTTGTTACTGAAGTTATTCGTAATTTACCCCTATCGAACAATACAATTCTATCAATTGCTGCCTCGATAGGGATGGTAATTGCGCTGATATTCTTTAGTTTATGTGGAGCTGCACTTGGAAGTATGATGAATAGGAATTTGGCTATGATTATTGCTATTATCGGGCAATTTTTATTATTTGCATTGTTTGCATTGTTTTCTTTCGTGGCAATGATATTCGATGAGGCTTTCAATGCAGCATTTTTTATTTTCCTAAGCAATTTATGTTGCATGATAGTTTATTTGTGTTGCATGATAGTTTATAGGATTTTTCATAATCGGATTGACGAGCAGACTACCCTCAGAAGAATAATTAACATTTATAATGACAAAATAGCTTTTCTTACGACCGGATTTTGTACTAGCTTGGTAGTAGCATTTCGACTGTTTTTAAACGTTGTCGCCCAACGAGAATGGGTTGAACCAATGGAAATAGTAGCTGTAGGAGGAGCTATAATCGCCTCTTTAGCTGTCACTGGTATTCCATTACTTGAGATGAGTGTTTTTAAACCAAATAGAATCCTTGCTAAGTATCGCAAATTACAAGCAAGTTTAATTAAACCTTAAACAATTGCTCGCTTGTTTTACTCAGTTATTGAGGACTAAAGTCCTTACTAAAAACCTTTTTGTGACAGAACTTATCATTACGAACCTATGAATGATTTCCCTGATTTTTCCAACTACGGCTATCAAGTAACTCGCGAACTCGGACACAACCGCGCGGGCGGTAGAGTTACCTATCTCGCTACTGAAATTAATACAAAACGTTCCGTTGTTGTCAAACAATTTCAATTTGCCCAGACAGGTGCTAATTGGACCGAATATCAAGCTTATGAAAAAGAAATTCAGATTTTGCGAGAACTCGATAACCCCAACATTCCCCGTTATTTAGATTCTTTCCAAACTGCATCGGGTTTTTGCATGGTGCAGGAATACAAAAATGCTAATTCTCTCGCAAATTCCCGCCAGCAAACACCGCAAAAAACTAAGCAAATTGCTATTTCTGTGTTAGAAATACTCAAATACCTGCAAAATCGGGTGCCGCCTGTTATTCACAGAGATTTAAAACCCGAAAATATCTTAGTTGATGACAGGATGAATGTCAGCCTGGTCGATTTCGGATTTGCTAGAATCGGGGGGGGAGAAGTGGCTGCCAGCAGCGTTGTCAAAGGCACTTTGGGCTTTATGCCGCCCGAACAAATGTTCAACCGCCAGCTAACAGTCGCATCCGATTTATACAGTCTCGGCGCCACGCTAATTTGCTTGCTAATCGGCATCAATTCTACCGAAGTTGGCAGCTTGATGGACGAGACAGGGCGGATTAATTTTAAACATCGCTTGCCGCAGCTAACTCCAGAATTTCTTGACTGGCTGCAAAAAATGGTGGAACCAAATTTTAAACACCGCTATGCTTCCGCAGATGCGGCCCTCAACGCTTTGATTCCCCTCAATGTAGTTCGCCCGCCTAAAAAATCAAAACTTGCACTGATATCAGTCGGATTGTTGACAGCAAGTGCTGCTATTTTACTCCCATTTATTTGGAAATCTCAGGAACCTCAACAAGTAGTTAAATCCCAACCAGAAACCAGCAAACCGAAGTTAAAACCTGTGACTCAAGTGATGTTAACTAGCGAACTAAAATCGGATAAAATTATAGATTTTGTGTCTTTAAAAAAAACACATAAAGTCTATTTTGCTGTCAGTGTTACTAACTTTTCACCGGGAGAATATTACGGTACTTGTCGCGTATTTGACTCTCAAGGAAAATTGGCAGCCGACGGTCGATCTCATTTAAGAACAACGGCAGATAGACTAAATACTTGGTGCGGGTACAATTTTACAAAGGATGACAAGCCTGGGAATTGGAAGTTTGAATTTTATTTAGACAATCAAAGAATGACACAAAATAGTTTAAAGGTATTACCTTAAAATATTTGTACCGGGCGGGCAGTGAATTTCTGTGCCGTCAAAAGTTGGCTGTATCAGATTGAATTGATCCACCTCCTTTTCCGGCTCGCTTTCGCAGATTGCCGAAATAGTTATTAGTTGATTGCTAACATCTTTTTTGAAAGCAAATACTGCTCCTATATATACTGGATCGTAGTCTTTTTCGCTAACGGAATCCAGCTTTTTAGAAAATGCGATCGCGCTTTCAAATTGTGCTGGTTCGCGCTTATTCTCCAACGTTTGAACTGGGTTTATTAATAATGAGTCAATGTGGTAATAATATTGAGCTTTGCTGAGACCTTGTATAGCCAACCCTTCCAGGGAATCACTAAATTTGTTATTTTTTGCATAGTAATCTTCCTGCGCTTTATTGATCGAAGCCAGATCTGCTTGTAGTGCCGGAGATTTCGGACTACTTGAGATGACAATAGTATTGAGTTTGAAATTGTAAAAAGATGCTAGTATACCAGCCATAAAACCGCTGTAAATTACAGTCCGTACCAGCAAACTGGATAGTGAAACGCTGTATGTTTTACTTTTTTTATCTATATCTGCTGACATTTTTTTAGTGCCCTAAAATCTTGCTAAGTCTGTAGAGTGCGCGCCGCACACCCTACAGACTAGAAATTAAGCAGTTTCGTGCTGTTTGTGCCATGCGGGATGCCACAGCAATTCAGCAGTCGATCGCTTCTCGACCATTTCAGGAGTAATCATACAGTTAGCCACATCCTTGCGAGAAGGCAACTCGTACATGACATCGAGCATTAACTCCTCTAAAATGCTGCGGAGAGCTCTCGCGCCAGTTTTGCGACGATAGGCCTCCTGGGCGATCGCCCGTAGCGCTTCCGGCTGGAATTCCAACTCCACGCTGTCCATCTTCAACAGCTTTTGATACTGCTTCACCAGCGCATTTCGGGGCTCGGTCAATATCTGCATCAAAGCTGCCTCATCCAGCGGCGAAATCACCGTTACCACCGGAATCCGCCCCACAAACTCAGGAATCAAACCAAACTTGACTAAATCGTCCGGCTGTACCTGCTGCAAAATATCAGCGGCCCGCTTGTCTTTCGCCGGCAAAGTTGAGTTGCTATCGGTTTCTGTTGGCTGAATAAAGCCCAAGGATTTTTTACCCAAACGCTGTTCAACTATTTTTTCCAAACCGACAAAAGCACCGCCACAAATAAATAGAATTTTGCTAGTGTCAACTTGAATAAAATCTTGGTAAGGATGTTTGCGGCCGCCTTGCGGGGGCACATTAACCACCGTTCCTTCCAACATTTTTAGCAGCGCTTGCTGCACTCCTTCTCCCGATACATCCCTGGTGATCGAAGTGTTTTCGCTTTTGCGAGCAATCTTGTCAATTTCATCAATATAAATAATGCCACGCTGTGCCGATTCGACATCAAAATCGGACATTTGCAAAAGCCGCAGCAAGATATTTTCTACATCGTCGCCCACATATCCAGCTTCTGTCAGCGTCGTTGCATCGGCTACCGCAAAGGGGACTTCGAGCATTTGCGCCAAACTTTGTGCTAACAAAGTTTTGCCACAACCTGTGGGGCCAACTAGGAGGATGTTGGATTTTTGCAGTTCCACATCGCTGTCGGGGGAAGGCTTGTCGTTATCTTTAGCTTGGTCAACGCTCAAGCGCTTGTAGTGGTTGTAAACTGCGACAGAAAGAACTTTTTTTGCTGAATGCTGGCCGATGACGTGGTTGTCTAAATGCTGCTTAATTTCTGTGGGTTTCGGAATTTGAGCTAAAACGATTTTCGATTTATTCGATCGACCCGGGCGCCGCGTTCCTTGTCCCTGAGACTCTCGCACCTCTGATTGGGGAATCTGTTGACCAATTGTTTTACTGGAGTCAAAGAACTCCTCCTCTAAAATTTCATTGCAGAGTTCCACGCATTCATCGCAAATGTAGACGCCGGGCCCAGCTATTAACTTGCGGACGTACTCTTGCGACTTGCCGCAAAAGGAGCATCTGAGATGGGAGTCATATTTTGACATATTTGCCTCTTACTTTACGGTTGCGGTTGCTTGTTTCGACTTGGGAAGTTGCGGCGGGAGCGACCTTAGCTTTGCCCTAGAAGGGTTTCCCGATCGGACACCCAAGCCAGTCAAGCTTCGCGATCTCTATTTCTAAGTTAACACTTTTGAGGCTTTAGTCATTAGTTACGAGTCATTCGAGCAAATTTGAATTTTTCATTTTCACTTGAAAATAAAGCTGCACGGCCTTACCATTTTTTGTATTCCAAAAATTTTCCCGACATAATTATTTTCACTCGATCGCCTTTTGGGTCTGCTTCTTTCTCGACATCCAAAGTAAAGTCGATCGCGCTCATAATCCCGTCACCAAATTTTTCCTGAATCACTGCTTTGAGCGGCATCCCGTAAACCTTCATTATTTCATAGAATCGATAAAGCAGAGGGTCAACTGGAACCGAGGCATCCAAAGAACCTTTTAACGGAGGTTCACAGAGAACCGCAGCCGTCTCGCTATCTAGCCCCAAAGCCGAGACAATTTTCTCGGCTTCATCTGCTGATGCGGTAGCTTGACGGTAAATAACCGCGGCAATCCAAACTTCGTCACGCCCCAAAACTTTTTCCAAATCTGCAAAACTAATTCCTTGAGCTTTTTTAGCAGCCAAAAGCTTTTCTGTAATTCCTGAAATTGCCATTAAATACTCTTCCCTTCACTTCAGTGTCAGATGTGAATTTTATTTCATGTTTTGGTAATTTTGTCAATACCAAGTTGAGAAAAAAATCGAATTGATAGCTGCTCGGAACTTCAGCAAAAGCTGGTCTCGTCAACCCACAACTCATACAATTTGAGATTTGAGATGTTAGATGGGCACTGACTGATGACTATCAGGGTTTGGAGCTAGTCAACAGTTGCATTCGTTTTTTCCAACTGGTCTCACAACTGGTAAATCCTAAAATAACTCATAACTGCCCTGTGGCAATGGTACAGTTGGCAGTATATGTAATAAAAGTTACACACGCAAAGGCCTTCGGCATTCGGCAAACGGCTGAATTTTGATCGTGCTAGCCTGAAGCTCAATCCTCGCTCACGCAGCCAAAGCCCCTTTACCACTCAAAACCGGCAACTGACAAAAGTATGGAGATTCAGACCAAAGATTACACGCTCCAGTACGATCGCGCTACCCAAACAGTCACCTGTAGCGGCTCGTTCCGACTCAGCCAGGTGGAAGAATACGCACCGATCGTCGATGTGCTCAACGAAGTGGCTGACTCCTGCCCAAACATCGTTACTCTAGACTTGCGAAAGCTAGAATTTTTAAATAGTTCTGGAATTAATATTGTCTCAAAATTTGTGATCAAAGTGCGGCAGCAAAAAAATATTCAAATGGTCATCAAAGGTTCTAAACAGATCCCCTGGCAGATAAAATCCCTGAAGAACTTGCAGCGGCTGATGCCTTCCTTGCACTTAGAATTTGAATAGTAACGAAAAAGGTAAAGATGAATCCCCGGCTAAGTCGGGGAACCAGGAGGAGGGTGGCTGAAGTTAATCGGAATAAGTCATAGTTAAACTAGCACAAAACCCTAAAAAACTTCAGAACAGACTAAAAATTACCAATTTTCAATTGCTATGCAGGAAGAACCATCGACAGAACAGCTACTTTTCGACGTTCAGCGGCTGAGTGCGGAACTTGAAAACTTGAAGCGCGAAAAGGTTGACCTAGAACTTTTGCTGGAGACGACCACCGAACATTCAGATACGATGGAAGCTCACTTGCTGAGCAAAGCTCAGTTGGCGCTGCGTTCAAGCGAAGAGCAGTTTCGGGCGATCGCCTCGGCAACTCCCGTACCGGTATTAGTTTCTCGCCTCTGTGACGGCTTAATTCTGTATGCGAACGCTCAATTGGCTTCTCTCCTGAACATACCCCTAGAAAAATTGATCGGCTGCAGCACTCCAGACTTTTACTTCAACCCCGTCGATCGCCCAAAGGTACTTGAGGCACTTGCTAAAGAGGGATACCTGCAAAACTACGAACTCCACTGTAAAAAATCAGACGGCACCGCTTTCTGGGCGATGCTCTCGGTTCAGTCGCTGATGTTTAACGGGCAGGCGACGGCATTGTGCGCCTTGTACGACCTCACCCAGCGCAAGGAAGCAGAACAAACCCTTCAAGAGAGCGAAAAGCGTCTCCGCCGCCAGAGTTTGGCTTTGTTGCAGCTAGGTCGGCAGAGGACTCTCAATAGCGGTGCGCTGAATGTGGGAATTCGCGAAATTACCGAGGCTGCAGCCCGGACTTTGGATGTGGAAAAAGTCAGCGTCTGGCTTTACAACCATGGAAGATTTGGAACTCCCTACCCGACAGATCCCCAGCTAAATTTTACCGAGAGAGTGCTCGCCCAGAACCAAACAGAGCCACTCGATACAGAGGCCGCTGCCCCAGAGCAAGGCGAGGGGGTTAATCATTCTAAGTTTAAAATCCCCAACCTCAAATTAGTTTGTCTCGACTTGTACGATCGCACCCAGGAGAATCATTTGAGTCGGGAGTCCATATCGGCAAGCGATTTAAATTTATCAATTTTAGATGTTGAAGGCGACGCACGGGGCGAAAATTTGCGATCGGACAATGCTTTAGAACCTACGACAAAGACTCAAAAATCTCTACAAACAGATTTGTCCCACTCATCTTCGCTAGTCGAACATTCCGCGGTGCTGCCCAATGCCAGCAAACCTAATTCATCCATATTAAATGTAGCAATTAGGCTCGGTGGGCAGATCGTGGGTATCCTCTCTCTCGAACATATCGGCGCGCCCCGCCAGTGGGCTCTGGAGGAGCGCACCTTCGCTGATTCTTTGGCAAATTTGGTAGCGCTGGCGATCGAAGGATTTGAGCGCCAGCGGGCTCAGGAAGCACTCTCCAAAGCCAAAGCGCAGCTAGAAATGACCGTCGATCAGCGCACCACTCAACTCACCACCGCCAATAAACTGCTCCGCATCGAAATTGCCGAGCGCAAAAGAGCCGAAATAGCCTTGCAAGAAGCCTTACACAAAGCTGAAGCAGCTTCGAGAGCTAAAAGCACTTTTTTAGCCAATATGAGCCACGAGCTGCGGACGCCGCTCAACGCGATTATCGGTTACAGCGAAATGCTACAAGAAGAAGCACGGGAATCGGGACTCGAAGACATCATTCCCGATACCCAAAAAATTTATAACGCTGGCAAACACTTGCTGACTTTAATTAACGATATTCTAGACCTTTCTAAGATAGAAGCCGGTCGGATGGAGCTTTATCTAGAAAAATTTGACCTCAGCAATTTAATAGAAGAAGTCGTTGCAACTTTGCACCCTTTGGTCGAAAAAAATCACAATCAATTGCAAGTTTCTTGCTCTGAAAATTTGGGAGTGATGTATGCAGATTTGACTAAAGTTCGGCAAATTCTGTTTAATTTGCTTTCCAATGCCCTGAAGTTTACCGAAGGTGGAACGGTACTGTTGAGCGCGACTCGCGAACCAGCAGGCGGCAGCGATTGGGTTTATTTGCAGGTATCTGATACGGGGATTGGAATGTCGGCAGAACAGCAGCAGGGTTTGTTTCAACCTTTTATTCAAGGGGACGCTTCGACTACTCGCAAGTACGGCGGCACCGGTTTAGGATTGGCCATTAGTCGCTTGTTTTGCCAGATGATGGGCGGCGATATCATTGTTGAGAGTCAGTTGGATGTGGGCTCTACTTTTACTGTTCATTTAAAGACAAAAGTTGATATTAGTTAGAAGCAAGTTGGGCAACTAGCAATCTAGGGGATTTAAGGGATTTAACGGGTGGGGGTTTTGCCAGGAATTGTGTACCGGATTTAACGGATTTAACGGATGGCAAAAGATGGAATAATTCCCCCCTTCCCAATTTTCCCATTACCAATTACTCATTACCAATTACCAATTCGCTTTTTAATTGTGACACCGATCGCGATCAACCTCTGTTGTCGATCACACAGTAGCATTTTTTTTCAGCCTAAAATACCTATATTATCCAAAAATTGTCCTGCAGGCACGATCGGGCGCCTCGCTGCATTTACAAATCCCACCTCAACCTAATTAAGGGGGTGGGGGGTTGCTTCCAGACAGGCAATTTGGTAAAAGTAATGCTATGGTCGCGAAGCAGTAGAAGGCAAAAGTTAACAGGAAATCAGGAAGTTTCAAAAGTCTCTGGACGCAGAAACACAATTCTGCTTTTTGCCTTCATACTGCTTCTACTGGCGAGATAGCACTGCTGCTGAAAGCAATGCACAATTTCTCAGAATCAAAGGAGTGCATCTACATGATTAAACCTTGCAGTCAACCGCTAAAAATAAATCCTTTTACTTGTTATCGCGATCCGGCTACAGGCAGGTGGACTACTGTAGTTACAAGTGTTCCAAACACTTGCGAAACAGACTCTAGTTTAAAAGCAGAAGCCGAAGGCGAAAAGGAAGGTAAAGCAGAAACGATCCTTTCTGCTTCGCCTGCTGTATCGGGGTCGAGAAAAGTCCTTTCTTTCTCCTTGCCTCAGTTTAAACACCGTGCCAAAAAATCTGCTGTTAGTGTCAGCAGGTAGCTATCGCAGGGGTCTAATCTAGTTTCCACGGTTAGTCCCCGGCGCTCGCCAAATCAAACAAAACAAACTTATCCATAGCCTCAACTGCCAAAAAGTGATATACTGGCAGCAAACTTTCTCCTTCAATATCCGTGAAGTATTTGCTCGATCGCGCCGTCCAATTTGTATGGACAGACCGACCACTTCGCCAACGGGGAACAGTCATCGTTGCTATCCCCGTGATTTGTCTGTTTGCTTCGCTGATAGCAATTGCAGGCCTGCGGAATAGTAACCTACAGATAAGAAAGCGATCCGATACTAATAAGGCAATACTTCAGGAAACTAACCGCTTGTTAACAATGATGGTGGATGCCGAAACAGGCATTCGGGGTTACGGGTTGACGAAGCGCCGCGAATTTCTATCACCCTACTTAGAAGCCAAGAAGAGTTTGCCTCCGCTGCTGGCTAAACTCAAGGTTGCGGTTCGAGGCAATCCACTGCAAGCTCAGCGATTTGAAGAAATTAAAAAAAGTACCGAAGAGCAAATAAATTTCTTGCAAAACACTTTGAATAAGCTCGACAGTTCGGCAACAAGCGTGCAGTCGCCGGAAATAATTCAGGTGTTCGGTCAAGGTAGGTTGCAGATGGATAACCTGCGCGAAAAATTTAATGCGTTTGTTGATGTAGGCGAAGCCTACCAGAAAGCAGTAGATCGGCAAATACGGGAGTTGATAGATTTCACTAATTTTGTGCAAGTTGCTGGGTTGCTTTTCGGCTGTTTGGGTGGAGGGGCTTCCTGGTATTTATTTGATAGTTTAGAGAAGGAATTGAGGAAGCGGGAAGCTGGCTTGGAAGAAAGTAAAAGTCGTATTCAAGCTGTGGTAGACAATGCGGCTGACGGTATTATTACTTTGGACGCATGGGGAAATATTGAGTCTTTTAATAGGGCAGCAGAAAATATTTTTGGCGAGAAAGCCGATCGCGTAATTGGCTCGAACCTGCGGCGACTGATAGCTCAACCGCAGCCTTACAACACCGCAGGGG
The DNA here is from genome assembly GCF_036700885.1 of Microcoleus sp. S13_B4. NCBI lineage: Bacteria > Bacillati > Cyanobacteriota > Cyanophyceae > Oscillatoriales > Microcoleaceae > Microcoleus > Microcoleus sp. S13_B4. The sequence goes on along the minus strand of NZ_JAUBPU010000017.1, from coordinate 36,182 downwards.
ATTATTCTATCGAATATTTTGTGTTAAATCCCGATACTAAGCTGAAGACTTACCAGCAAGAAACAGTTGGAGTTCGCAGGGACGGAACTAAGTTTCCGATGGAGTTGGCTGTCAGCGAAATGCGTCTGGCAAATCAACAGTTGTTTATTGCGATTTGCCGCGATGCCAGAGGACGGAAACAAGCCGAGGAAACTCTGCGAAAGCAAGCGCAAATGCTGGATTTGGCGAACGATACGATCGCCGTACTAGACTTGAATGGGGCAATTTCTTATTGGAATTTGGGGGCCAAGTGGCTCTACGGGTGGCGGAAGTCGGAAGCAATAGAAAAAAATATTCACAAGCTTTTACAAACAGAATGGACTCAACCTTTGGAGGTAATTCAAAAAGTGTTTTTCGAGCAGGGTTCTTGGCAAGGAGAACTGGTGCGAACCAAGAAAGACGGCACAAAAATAACGGTGGCAAGCCGCTGGACTTTGCAGTACGACGATCAAGATCAACCCGTGGCTATTTTGGAAATTAGCAACGATATTAGCGATCGCAAACGCTCAGAAATTGCTTTAGCCCAAAGCGCGCAGCGGTTTCGCGCTACTTTTGAGCAGGCGGCAGTCGGCATGGTTCAAGCGAGTGTGGAAGGGAAATTTCTGTTAGTCAATCAAAAACTTTGCGAAATTTTGGGCTACAGCCGGCAAGAATTGGTGGAGAAAAGATTTCAGGAGATTACGTGGCCTGGAGATTTGGCAAGCGAACTGGAACTTTTGCGCCAATTGTTAGCAGCAGAAATTGAAAACTTCTCTCTGGAAAAGCGCTACATCCGCAAAGACGGAGAGTTGGTGTGGGCAAACTTGACGGTTTCGCTGCTGCGAGAACAAAATGGCACTCAATTTCTGATGGGTGTGGTAGAAGATATTAGGGATCGCAAACAAGCGGAGGAATCGCTGCGGTTGCGCGCTCAAGAATTGAGGTTGACAGCCCAAAACCTGGCTCAAACGACAAATGTTTTAAAAAAGCGGAATCAAGAATTAGACCAGTTTGCTTATGTAGTTTCTCACGATTTGAAAGCGCCACTCAGGGCGATCGCAAATCTCAGCAGTTGGATAGAAGAAGACCTCAGCGAGTCGATGACAGAGGATACTCTGCACCAAATGAACCTGCTGCGCGGCAGAGTTCACAGGATGGAAGGTTTGATTGAGGGACTGCTGCAATATTCCCGCGTCGGGCGCATTGAAGTAGCTTCAGAAAAGGTAAAAGTTGAGAATTTATTAGCAGAAATTATTGATTCGTTGGCGCCACCGTCTGAATTTGAGGTGAAAGTTGAACCGGGAATGCCAACTTTTGTGACCGAAAAATTGCCGCTACAGCAGGTTTTTTCTAATTTAATTAGCAACGCAATCAAGCACAACCGAGCTGAATCTGGTCACGTAACAATATCTGTTAAAGAGTTAGATGATTTTTACGAATTTTCTGTAAAGGATGACGGGCCGGGGATTGATCCTCAATATCACGAGAAAGTTTTTGTAATTTTTCAGACCTTGGAAGCTCGCGATAAAGTAGAAAATACTGGGATTGGTTTGTCGCTGGTGAAGAAAATTGTCGAAGGTCAAGGGGGCAGTATTTCCCTAGAATCTGCCGAAGGTGAGGGAGCAACTTTTCGGTTTACTTGGCCGAAGCAACCTATTAGCAAAGACGGCAAGTGAAAGAACTCTAAATGTAGGGTGTGCACCGATCACCGAGAACCCGAGAGCGACTGTTTAAACTGCATCACAACGGATTTCGATGATAAATCCATCAGGATCGTAAAAGTAAATGCCGCGTCCTGTAGCCCGAGTGACGGGGCCGCTGTCGATCGCAATTTGATTTGACTGTAGCACTTCCAGAGCGCGATCGAACAAAGTCGGCTCGATATCGAAGGCTAAGTGGTTGGCGCGAGTAAAAGCTTTCTCCGGGTCTGGGTTTGGCGGTTCCAAGTCGGGCTGCCAAAATAAGTCAATAACAGTGCCGTCTGGAGTGACGAAATTAGCGACTTTACCAGCGGCTACCATTTCTGTTAAAGTTGCGGGAATTTCTGCACCTGTTAGTTCGTGCAGGCCGAGAATTGTACCGTAGAAGTGGCGGGAAGCTTTCATGTCGCGCACGTTTAAAGCGATATGGTGAACGCGGCGCAAATTCCCCGGCCCGAGGGCAATTTTGACGTTGTTTTCGGTAGTTTGCATGATTGTCAAGGGCGAATGTTCAAATTGAATGCTGTTAGATTTATTCAGATTCTGTCCTGTAAAATAACCGTTTTAACTGGGTACTGAAAACTTAAGTCTTCAGATTTCTATGAGGACTTAAGTTTTCACTACAAGCACTTTTCTTAGGGTCGTGCCATCCCGCATACTATCCATTAGTATTATTATTTTTCTTTAGGAAAGGATGCCATGCCTACAAATAACATGACTAGACCGCCTGCAAGAATTGCGAAGGCAAGTACACCTACAACTAAATCTAATCCCGATGTATTCTCCATTAAATTAAACCCTTCTCCCCTTAAATAATAACATCATCGGTAATTGTTAATTGCTGAGGGCTGACAAACAATGGGAAGAGAAGAAAAAAATAAGCTCTCCAATTATTAGAAAAAAATCATATTAAGTTCTTCCCTTTTCCCTAAACATCCCTCGGTTAAATCCGTTAAATCCTGTACGCTGCTGCCTTGGCGAACTTCTTATTTTGCCAATTCTCGATCGATCGCAGCGATTAGTTCTGGCGAATCGGGGCCCACGCTGCTGCGGAATCTGGCAACCACTTCACCCTGTTTGCTAACTAAGAATTTCTCAAAATTCCAGGAAACCTCACCCTTGGGATCGACTGCACTCGTAAGCTTAGCGTACAGCGGGTGCTGCTGAGTGCCTTTAGCGCGTACTTTGTCAAATAATTCAAAGGTGACGCCGTATTTGGTAGTACAAAAATTGACGATTTCTGGATTACTTCCGGGTTCTTGAGCTCCGAAGTCGTTACAGGGAAATCCTAAAACACGGAGTCCAGCCGCGCTGTACTTTTGGCTCAATTCTTCGAGCCCTTTGTATTGAGGTGTATAGCCACATTTGGAAGCTACGTTAACTATCAAGAGTACCTTGCCCGCGTACTCTCCTAGCTGCTTGTCTTCGCCTGCGATCGTTTTTACTTTAATGTCGGAGATGGTGTTAGGCATTTTCCCATACTTTTAAATTTGACCACCAAAAGTTTACCGCAATTCGGTACAAATTTGTCGAGAGGCCCATCGCTAAAAATTTAAATATCCCGGTCGGGGCGGGTTTACGGATCTCAGGCTTATATAATAGATGTTCGTGAACCCGCCCCTACCAAAATTACGGTTAATTTACTGAACATGATCTTAGTAGATGGCGGTGAACTTTCTCCCTACCACGACTCGCCACAGTCCGCTCTTAGATTTAAGTTTCTTGCTAATAGCTAAAATCTAGAGCGAAAAGGACGAATATTTTAACTCTCTGAGTGGTGTTCCGTCATCCATTTTTGGTAAGTTTCCTCCAGTTGCTTGTCTTCCAAAACCAGTTCTAGGCGGACTTTAACGCAACCGTGGCGGGGTTGAGAGGCGATCGAATTTAAGATTTTGCTAGCTTTCTGGACAGAGGTAAATTCAGCCTTAACTGTCGGTTCCTGGCGATCGCTCTTAATCTCTGTCAAATCTATACCGGTGATGCTTCCCTCGCCCAAATCTATTTCGGCCAACACCTTCGGATCGTCGCCGACTTGTTCGACAATCAGCTTTTCCCACTGGATGGGTACTTGTACCATCCGAGTTTCAATTTCTTTACGCACTATGACTTCGCCAACTTTGCGCTTGCTACGATTAATCACCAATCGTTCTTCTAGGAGGCGAATTACTTCTTGATCGACAATATCTAAATTTTCCTCATCCTCATCTGTCTCCAAACTTTCATCGGTGCGATCGGCATCTGTTAGATTTGACATAACTTTTGAGGGCTTGGTTAACTCGGTGTTGTTAAATTCACTATGCGGTTCTGCTGAGGCATTTTCTAAATACGGACGCCCGCTATTGGTCGAAATTCCCGGCAGCAGTTCGACTTGCGCCGAATTTATACTTACAAAGAGGGATTTTTCGTGATAATCGACTTTTTTTAGCAGCTTAATACTTAATAAGAAAAGACGGGTATTTTCGCTGCCTAGCCCGGCTACCACAAAGTTTAACTGACCGTTATCATCAAAATAGACATCTTTAACTTTGCCTACCAAGTGACCTTGATTGTCTTTGACTGTAAAACTTTTTAGCTTAGTCCTGACTTTCTCGGGTACCCGGTTGAGAGGGGTAATTGATTTAGCAGTTGCTATCTTTTCGGCTGATGCTTGACCGTTCATTTTTTAAACTTTCCTGCTTAGGGATTTTTATTATGAATTGGTAAGGGCAAATGGGTAAAGGCGGGGAAAGTGCATAAACGTTGCCAAAACCAGACAAGTTTTGTACCCCCCCGCCCCTCACTTAGGAATTGCGCGATCGCTACCAATCCAATCAAACCTGCGCGGTGACAGAATTATGTCATTAAGGCGCAATTCCTATGCAATAGCTGTTGCGGTTGGTTTAGATCTTTGGATTTTTATTATCTACAACCGCAGTTCCATCAGTCTTAACGTCTAATTCTTCACGACGCAAGGTTTCTTCGCCCTCAACCGTGGTGCGAACAACTTCTTTTCTGACGTTGACTTCTTCCCGGACGAAAGCTTCCTTGTGAATGTCGGCCGTTTCTTCGTAGACTTCCATGCGTGCAACTTCCCCTGATTGGAAGTCAGCGTCACCGACTGAAACTACTCGACCAGCTTCTACCGGGGTTACTCGCTCGATTACAACTCGTTCTTTTTCAATAGGTACTGAAGCTCGCGCTGTTTCAGTTTCCACGCGCTTGCCAACTGCTACTTCGCCTGTTTTGGCGCGGTTTTTGTTGGCAATCAAGCGTTCTTCATAAAGCTTGAGATTTTGGTGCTGCTGTTCGTTGGTTTCGTAGAGGGGGCGGTCGATATCGTAGTTGTAGCTGCTGCGATCGTAGCTAGCAGGAGTTGCAGTGCTTGCAGCGGCAGTTCCTTGATTGCGGTAAACGCCTCTTACCTGTTCTTCGCGATCGTAATCTACTGATTCTAATTCATTGTAAGCAGGCAATTGTTCTGCTTGAGCTTTGTTGCGAAGGCCTGTTGCGTGGACGCGACGGGCTCCGTAGTCGAAGCGGGCCGAGCCGATTGGCAACAATACTTTTTTGCCAAAAATCCAAATACCGGTATCAATTACCAGATAGCGGAAACGACCCGTGTCATCAACCAAAGCATCATAAACCGTCCCTACTTTTTCATCAGAGTCGCCAGCATAAACATCAAATCCCTTGATGTCGTCTCCAGCAAAGATTTCTTCCTGATAGTTAGGATAAAATTCTGCTAATCTTTGAAGTGCCATGTGTTTTTTCCTCTTTGCTCTACTTAAGTTAATAGTAGAAATTAATTTGTTGACTTCCCTCTCCCTAAAGTCAGAAGTGTATAATTTAGGTTGTTTAATACTATAGGAATACTACGGCATCTCTTCTTCTGTGCTAGCTGACTCAGCTATTTTCAAGATTGTAAAACTCTACAATCGTCAATCTTATAACAAGTATTAAAACTCAAAGCCAACCGTAGAGACGCGGCATTGCTGTGTCCTACTCCCCCTGCAAAACACTCCTTTGCGCTCTGCCTACTGTTAATAATTGTTAACTAGGTGGTGAAAAATCAACATTACATAGTAATACCTAAATATTAAAGCCCCTCATTTTGCAGGAGAGGGGCTTCCGGAAAGCTAGAAAATTTAAGTTCAGAGTTGATTGAATTGAGTTCTGATAGCTTCTATCCGACTGCGGTTAACCCCCAAATCCGACTCTCCTAGACGCGAAGCCGATCGCACATGGATGACTTTTGCTCCATCATCTACCAAAAATTCAACGTCATCAACAAACCCCATCAAAGCACTGCTGAACTCCGCATATAGGTAATTATCAGTTGCCGTGATAATTTTAGTTTTTCCATAGGACTCGATCGCCCCTTTGAGCTTTGCCATCGCTTCACTCTGGGACGAAGTGTATGCCAAAGGCTCAATTTGGTGTTCGGCATCTTGACTGAAGCTGCTGACGCAGTTGGCGGAACTCGGGCACGCTGCGAGTTTTCCGGACACAATGCCGATATTGGCAGGTCTTTTTCCAGCAAACATTGTTTTTTCTCCGGGAATTGCGATAAAAGTAGCGATCGACAGTACCGCTACTGCTAGCAGCGATATTAAAATAGCCAGGACTTTTTTCAATGCTGTCGGCGATTTTGTTTCAACTGTTTGCAAAGGATTAGCCTCCTGAAAGTGGAAATTCTGTCTAATTTTAATATTAATTGAAATTTACATCAAAAATTTAAAAATATTTACTTTGTTCTTCAATCAACCAGTAAGTCAGCATTCTTCCTTTACCTTTAACCAAAATATGACCCCGTTCTTCAAGAACAAACTGCTCTTTCAAACGCTGGTAAGTCGGTACCGTCACTTGAATTTTGCCAGGCAATCCGTTCGACTCCATGCGCGAAGCAACATTAACAGTATCCCCCCACAAATCATAGCTAAATTTGCTAATCCCAATAATTCCCGCCACCACCGAACCGCTGTGAATTCCGATCCGCAATTGAAAATTTTCTCCTATTTTGGCATTAAACCTCCTCAAAGCTGCCTGCATCTCCAAAGCTAAAAGTGCGATCGCCGAGGAGTGATCCTCCCGCGCTGTCGGCAAACCCCCAACCACCATGTAAGCATCCCCAATCGTCTTAATCTTTTCCAACCCGTGCAACTCAGACAACCTATCGAACTCCGAGAAAATTCCGTTCAAAATTTCTACCAACTGCGTCGGACTTTTGTGAGCAGAAAACTCTGTAAAACCGACCAAGTCAGCAAACAATACGCTCACCTCATCAAAATGATCTGCTATCAACTTTTGCTCTTTTTGCAAGCGTTCGGCAATAGGTTTCGGTAAAATATTCAGCAGCAATTTCTCTGTTTGCTCTTGCTGCAATTTCAGCGCTGCCTCAGCTTGTTTCCGCTGAATCAGCGAACCGAGCTGCGTAGCAACCGCACTCACTAATTCCAACAAGCGCGGCTGACATTTCAGAACTTTCTCGCGATAAAAAATCAAAATAGCTAACACTTGGTTGTCTGCCAAGATAGGCACTCCAAAAGCCGCTTTCAATCCCACAGCCGCCGCAATTTCCGAGCGCAAAAAAACTTGTTTTGGTGCAGTAGAAACATCCTCGATCCATTCAGACTGCTGCGACTGCCAAACCCTCCCCGATAGCCCCACACCGGGAGCAAAAGTTAACTGCCAACTTGTTTGTCGGAATTGGGCAAAACTCAAGTCGCTAACGTACCGGCCTGTAGCGCATTTTAAAACGCCATCATTGCTAGGAATCCAAGCTTCGCCCAAATTCCATTCAATAGTTTTGCAAATTAAACCTAAAATCACATCTATAGCCGACTCAAAATCCTCCGACTTGCTAATAGCTTGAGTGGCCTTCAGCAGCAAGCTTGTTTCCATTTCAACCTGGCGGCGTTCGGCGATTTCCTGGTGCAACTGGACGTTTTGATCTGTCAATTTTTGATTTTTTTCTTGCAATTGCAGTTGCAATGAACGCACAGTAAGTTGATTGCTCACTCGCGCCAATACTTCTTTCACCTGAAAAGGTTTTGTGATATAATCTGATCCGCCCACTTCAAAAGCTTTTGCCTTATTTATTCCTTCTTCTAACGCACTGAGAAAAATGATGGGAATTTCCCTATATTGCGGTTCTGATTTTAATTTTTTACAAAGTTCGTAGCCGTCAATATCCGGCATCATAATATCGAGTAAAATCAAATCAGGTGCGCTAGACTGAATGGCATCTAACGCTGAAAAACCATTAGTAACAGGTCGAACTTTATAGCCATTTTTTTGCAAAATTCTAATCAACAGACGCAGATTATCTGGCGTATCGTCAACTACTAAAATATCTGCTTGATAGTCTTCAGTTTGTTCCGCCTTGAGCTGCATTATCTGATTCCTCCGCCTCGGCAATTAAATTGAGTATTTTCTGGTAATCAAAATTATCGAGATGACCCTGGAGGATTTCGGCAAATTCAGGATGAGCATCCCTTATTTCCTCGATTGTCCTGACAATTAAGTCAAAATCTGCACTGCGTATTACCTGCTTCATGTTGTCTATCCATTCTGCGGGAAGTTTGGGCAAACAAGCAAGCCCAGCATTAAAGTGGGTGGCAGATAGATTATTTCGCTCGCCTATTGAGATAAAGTCCCTTGAGTTAGAGTAGAGATACTTCACCCCCAAATGTTTGTTGAGGGTATCAAATATATCTGTTTTGCGGAAAGGTTTGCTAATAAAATCGTCGCAGCCGACCAATAAAGCAAACGCTTGCCTCCCTTCAATTGTACTAGCGGTCAAAGCAATAATCTTCGGAATCGGGGAGTTGGGATGGGAAATATTCATTTCCTCGTTTCCTTGCTGCTTTTGCTCTCTCTGCTTTATTCTGGTCTTAATTTGTTTAGTAGCTTCGTAGCCGTCCATCACTGGCATTCGCACATCCATCAAAATTAAGTGCGGATGCCAATTTTCCCACATTTCTATTGCTTCCTGACCGTTGGTGGCTTCTTGGAGTCCGAAACCCAAGGGAGAAAGCATTTTGAGTAAAAGTTGCCTGTTGTCTTCGCGATCGTCCACAATTAAAATTCGGTAGCACGGTTGATTTGGTTCCAACCCCGTAACTTCGCGGTGAATTTGCGGAGCTGGAATATCAGCAGCATAAACCGCACCGACTGGAATTTCAAATTTAAAAGTTGTTCCGAGTTCCAGTTGACTTTCTACTACAATTTCTCCTCCCATTAGGCGGACAAATTGACGGCTAATATTCAATCCTAAACCCGTGCCTTTCTGGATTTTTTGACCGGAAGCTGTTTGCACAAAAGCCTTAAAAATATTCTCCAATTCTTCCGGAGAAATGCCTACTCCTGTATCTTCAATTTCAAACAGAAGGAAAAACCCCCCAACAGTTAAATCCTCAACCTCTTCTTTCACTTCTAGGCGGGCCAAGTTAGTGCTACTTGTCGAAAATTCCCGAATACTTCTTGTGGTATCAAAGCAAGATGTGGGACTGTCCAATAAATCCATAAATCCCGATTTGTCTAACTTTATAACTCTTAAGATGATTTCTCCTCTTTGCGTAAACTTAATCGCATTACTCAAAAGATTAATCAGCACTTGTCGCAGTTTAATATCATCGGTTCGCACATACTGAGGAACCTCCGCATCGCGCTCGAAACGCAACTGCAATTCTTGAGTTTGTACCCGCAGTTGAAACATATCTTGTAAATCGTCAAGCAAGCGGTAGATGTCGAAGTTTTTCGGGTTGAGGGTCATCCGCCCCGCTTCGATTTTTGATAAGTCTAAGACTTCATTGATCAAGGTCAGCAAGTGTTCGCCACTGCGGCGAATAATTCTCATATTTTCTCGGTTTTCGACAGTAAGATTCGGGCTGGGTTCCATGATTTGTGCAAATCCGAGTATGGAATTGAGAGGGGTACGCAACTCGTGGCTCATATTGGCAAGAAACGTACTTTTAGCTTGGTTTGCTGCTTCAGCAGCTAATGCGGCTTGTTGCAGTTGTTCTGTGCGTTCGTAAATTTGGGCTTCTAAGGTTTGCTGGTAATCTGCTAGTATTTTTTCGGCTTGTTTACGATCGCTAATATCTTGAAAAGCTGCGATCGCATAAGCAATATTTCCGCTAGCGTCAAAAATCGGCGTGGTATTGATCTCGATCGCAATTACTTTGCCATCTTGACGGATTTCTACATCGTCAACCTTGACAAATTCTCCTCTCAGTGCGCGCAAAATTGGCAGATTCTCCGGCGGGTAAAGCTCATCAGTATTGGCAACATAAAGTTGATAAGTTGCAGCTAATTGTTCCGCAGTGCTTTCCGGGATAGTGTCTGCACCCAGCAAATCCCGCGCTGTCTGGTTGAAATAGGCGATCGAGCCATCGGGATTATAAACAGATACCCCCACTGGCAAAGCTTCTAAAAATTGACTCAGGCGGCTTTCACTCGCAGACAGCGCCTCATTTACTAGCTTTAACTCCTCGTTTACTTCTTGCCGCTTATGGATTTCATCTGTTAGCTTTTGGTCTTGCAAATAACTGTGAACTGCTTCTACTACCGTTAATTTTAAGTCTTCATTTTGCCAAGGTTTAGGGATATAACGGTATAATTTAGCATACTTGATAGCATTACTCAGGGCTTCCAAATCTGCTTGCCCCGTTAGCATAATGGTCAGCGTATCCGGCGAGCTTTCGTGAATTTTTCTAAGCAGTTCGTCCCCTTTAATATCCGGCATGATATAATCGGAAAGCACCAAAGCAATCTCGCATTCATCGGCCTTCAAATCTGCCAGCAACTCTAAAGCATCAGCCCCCCCTTCAGCGGTTTCAATAATACACCGATCGCCGATCGCCTTTTTTAGTTCAATCTTTAAACTGTTCAAAACGTCAGGTTCATCATCAATACAAACAATCACAGGTTTTTTCATAACTTAGCCAGCCCCGATTTTATAGTCTCTATTAAGTCTTTGCTTTGCCAGGGTTTGGACAAACAACAGTATAAATTTGCTTCTTTTACTGCCCGCTGAAGTGCCACTGCATCCGCTTGTCCCGTCAACATCACCTTAATAATTTTAGGATATTTTTGGTGAACTTTAATTAAAAGTTCGTCACCTTTAATTCCCGGCATCAGCCAATCAGAAACAACCACAATCACCTGATCTTCTTCTTGAAAGTCCTCAAGTAAATCTAAAGCTTCATCACCACTTTCAGCTAATTCATAAAAGTAATCATTTTTAAATTCATTTTTTAGCTGCATCTTGAGAGTATTCAAGATATCGGGTTCATCGTCAACGCAAATAATTACAGGCTTATTCATCTTTTCCTCTCTGCTTTAATTTTACTGGTTTAGCGACATGACTTGCTTATTACGTTATTGATTTTGCGGGGGGATGCAGGCTCTCTGTCCCCTATCTTATATCATTTTAGATTTTAGATTTTACATTTTATATGGAATGACTAATTTCATAAGGGGTTGGAGTACGGACATACAGTAAAAAAAAATTACTGGTATTATTTTCATAAAACTTGCGAACATAAACTCGGTTTACCGCCATAAATCTTGTCTTTGTCAGGGAGACAGCGACGAGTGCCACCGGGAATTAGCCGCCTACAGGTAATTTTTGTTTAATAGATTGGCAGCGAGACTATAAAAGTTGTCTGCCCCGGTACAGAATCTACAGCAATTCTGCCTTCGTGTTTTTCCACAATTTTTCTCACAATATCCAATCCCAAGCCGCTACCTTCGCCCGCAGATTTAGTCGTAAAAAATGGCTGAAAAATTTTGGGAATAACTTCTGGGGGAATGCCTTTGCCGTTATCAGTAAATTTGAGGAAAATATTTGCCTCTTGCTGCCGAGTTTCAATCGTCAATATACCTTTATAATCCATTGCTTGCAGGGCATTATGAAGGAGATTCGTCCAAACTTGATTTAAATCATCGGGATAACACATAATTTCGGGTAAATCTCCATAATTTTTAACTACTTCTATACCGTGTTTGAGTTGATTTTGATAAAGAGTTAACACCGTTTCAATGCCCTCGTGCAAGTTCGCCTGAACTTTTTCAGGCTTGCTATCGAAATGAGCGTAGGTTTTCAAGGCAAATACTACTTTTCCCGACTTCGCTGTCGCTCTTTGGATCAGGCTAATACTTTTTTTAAAGCTCGCAAACTGGTAAGCAGTATTTAAAACTACTTCCCAATCCGGCGATTGAAAAAGCGGCAACAACTTTTCTAGGTTGTCGTAGATTTCCATGTCAACTAAAGTATCGGCAATTTCATCGGCTTTTTCAACAGATTGTGCCATCAAAAACCCCGTCAACTGCTGCTTAAATTTCCGCTTTTCTTTGCTCGTAAACAAAGTTTCTTGATGTGTAGCTCGGTAGAGTAAATTAAAAAAATAACCTTGGTTTTCGTCAGAAAGTTCTTGAAAAGTTTTAGGAAATTTTTGTAAAAAGTCATCCGAAAAAGTAGCTATATTATTGATTGAGGAACCTATAATGCCTAGGGGGGTATTGATTTCGTGGGCAATGCCGGCAATTAGTTGTCCCAGGGCAGCCATTTTTTCCGATTGAATCAAATGCTCTTGGGTGGCTTGCAGTTGGTGGAGAGCCGTTGCTAAATCTTGATTTTTTTCTTGCAAAGTTTGTTGCAGTGAACAAATTTTTAAATGAGTTTCTATCCGGGCTAAAACTTCTTCAACATGAAACGGTTTAGTAATAAAGTCAACTCCGCCAACTGCGAAAGCTTTAACTTTATCCAGCACGTCATTAATCGCACTAATAAAAATAACAGGAATGTCTTTTGTGATTTCAGAATCTTTGAGTTGCTGGCAAACTTGATAGCCGTCCATTTCCGGCATCATAATATCCAGCAGGACTAGATCGGGGGGTATTTTTTGAGCAGCCGATAATGCTAGCTTGCCGTTGGGAACCGGGCGAACTTGATACCCTTTTTCGCTCAAAATTCCTGCCAGCAGCCGCAGGTTTTCTGGCGTGTCGTCCACTACTAAAATATTAGGTCGATTGGTTTTAGATAAAGTTGAATTCATCGGGTATTTATGGGTTATTTATGATATCGATTATGTTTAAAATTCTGTCATATTCAAAATTATTAATGCAATCTTGAAGCCTGTCCGCCAGAGAGGGATTAACACTGCTGATTTGTGCGATCGAACTAGCGATCGCCTCCATGTCCACGCTCAAAATATTTTGCTTGAATTCGGCCATCCAGTCTGGAGAAAGAGAGGCAAAAGCCTCCGGTGTCAGCGCCTCCTGACTTGACTCCCCCATACCTGCCCCACTGACTACGGTTGGATCTTCATAAATATAGCGTACTCCTAAATGTTTTCCCATTGCCACAAAAATGTCCTCCTCTCGGAATGGTTTCCGCATAAAATCATCGCAACCAGCCGAAAGAATCACCGCCCGTTCTTCCTCCAAAACGCTAGCCGTCAGGGCTACAATCGCCGTTGCTTGCCCGCCAGTTGTAGTTTTAATCTGTTTGGTTGCCTCGTAGCCGTCCATCACCGGCATTCTCATGTCCATCCAAATCAGATGCGGTTCCCACTCCATAAAAATATCCACCGCTTCTTTACCGTTACTCGCTTCTCTCAACTCAAAGCCGAGTGGACTCAGAAGTTTTACCAACAGTTGGCGGTTCAAAGGTTTGTCGTCCACAATTAGCAAGCGATAACTCGGCTGATTCGGCTCGAGGGCAACAACTCGGCGTTGAGTTCTTTTGCTTTCAATATCAGCAGATTCAACCCGATGAACTTGGATGTCAAACAGAAATATTGTACCCTTTCCGACCTCGCTGCTAACAGTAATTTCACCTCCCATTAATTGTACGAACTGCCGACTAATTGCTAACCCTAAACCTGTTCCTTCCTGAGAGTCTTTACCTGTTTGTGTTTGCACGAATGCTTCAAACAACTGATTTATTTCTTCAGCAGCAATGCCTGCACCGGTATCTTGAACTTCAAAATGCAGCGAGTAGCGATCGGGCAATTGGTCAGCGCTGTTTTTGTGTATATTCCGCCTTCCTCCTTTGACTTGCACCGCTACTCCGCCTTGTGAAGTAAATTTAATGGCATTGTTGAGTAAATTAATTAATACTTGGCGCAATTTGACTTCATCAGTGCCAATGTAATGGGGTACTTCGGCGTCCCGAGCCAACATTAATTGCAAGCCTTTTTCCTCAGCTTTGAGAGCAAACATCTCTTCTAAATCGTCGAGCAGCCTGTACAAATCGAAGTTTTTTTCATAGAGGGTAGTGCGTCCTGCTTCGATTTTTGACAAGTCTAAAACTTGGTTAATTAAAGACAGCAAATGTTCGCCGCTCCGCAGGATAATACCGACATTTTCTTGATTTTCAGGAGACAGAGTTTTACTGCGAACCATGACTTGAGCGAAGCCGATAACCGCGTTCAGGGGCGATCGCAATTCGTGACTCATATTGGCGAGAAACGTACTCTTAGCTTTGTTTGCGGCTTCGGCTGCTTCTTTCGCCTGCTGCATTTTAATTTCCGCTTGTTTGTTATCCGTAATGTCTTTAATAAAACCTTCGTAGTAAAGTAGATTTCCTGCTTCATCGCAGACAGCGCGACAATTTTCCGAAATCCAGATTATGGTGCCATCTTTGCGGTAAATTTCCGATTCAAAGTTTGATAGTATCCCGTACTCGTTCATTAGCGCTGCAAAGTCGTCGCGGCGGTTTGGTTTCACATAAAGCTGGTTCTTGAAATTGGGCTGTGCTGCTATTAATTCTGCGGGGGATTCGTAACCATAAAGCTGAGCTAAAGCGGGGTTAGCGCTGATGTATTTCCCGTCACTAGCAGTTTGAAAAATGCCATTCAAAGCATTTTCATAAATGTTGCGGTACTTTTCTTCTGCTTCCCGGAGGGCAGTTTCTGCTTGTTGGCGATCGGTAATATCGCTAGAAATCGACAAAAAACAAGCTTCTCCGTCAATATCGATGGTTTCTATCGACAGCAATGCCGTTCTTTCTGTACCATTTTTATTACGAAACCTGAGTTCATAATTGTGAAGAGCGGTCTTATTTTTTAACATTTGAATCATGCGATCGCGCTCTCCCAAACTCGCCCAAAAATTGAGCTGTACCGCTGTTTTTCCAATAATTTCTTCGTGACTGTACCCCATCATCCGACAAAAGCTCTCATTGGCTTCAATGTGGCGACCATCGCTAATTCTAGTCAGGGTAATCGCATTAGGACTTAAACGGAAAGCTTTAGAAAACTTTTCTTTTGCCTTGGCAAGATCGGCGGTACGTTCTGCAACTTGCACAGCTAAATTGTCGTTGTATTCCTTTAATAATTTCTCCGCTAGTTTGCGTTCTGTAATATCTTGAAAAGCGCACATCCCGTAGATAATATTTCCTTGAGCGTCATAAATAGGAGTTCCCCAAACTTGCAGGGGAACAGTTTTGTCAGCCGAGGAGATTTCTATGTCATCAACAGTTACACTTTTACCCTGCAAAGCATTTAAAATTGGGTCGCGTTCCGCCGGGTATATTTCCTGAGTGCCAGCTAAATAAACTTGGTAGGATTGACGTAAACTTTCGGAATCTGCTGGTACAATTCCTTGAGATAAAAGTTGGTCTCCGGTAGGATTAATGTAGTGAGGTTGACCGTTGGCATCTGCAATGAAAATTCCTAGCGGTACTGCATTGAGAAATTGTTTAACTCGGTTTTCGCTTTCCGAGAGAGAAGTAAATGAATGCTGCAATTGCTCGGCCATGCTGTTAAAAGCAGTGGCAAGTTCTCCGAGTTCATCTTCGCGATTCAGAGTGAGCTTTGTATCCCATTCATTCCGCGCCAAAGCTTTCGCAGCCGCATTCAATTTTAAAATCGGCTGCACCACCCATTTAGCAGTAAGAATACCCAGAAGTGTCGCCCCAATTAAAGCTGCAACCGACAGCAAAAAAGTCGTGCGCGTATTGGCGTTAATTTGTTCCATAAAGTCCGATTCTGGCACAACTACTACAATCAGCCAATCCAACCCTCGATTGTCTTTAAAAGGAGCTACCTGAATAAAATTTCGCTTGCCGTCAACATCAAAAGTAAGCTGTTGAGAATTATTGATTTTAGCTAAGCTGTCGTAGGATTTCTCTAAATGCTGTGCAGTTTGGCGAATTACCGGATTCTCGCTTTCTGAAGCTTTGATGCGTCTTGTTTCTTTACCTTCCACCACGACGAATTCTTGACTCGCCGTTGAAGTGGCAATTAACATCCCCGATCGCTCCATCACAAAAGTTTGTCCTGATTTGCCAATTTTGAGGCTAACGAGAAATTCTTTGATTCGGGAAAAGAGCAAATCGCTGCCCGCTACTCCTAACAATTTGCCAGCGTCGTCGTAGATAGGTAAAGCAGCAGTAATTGCCAGTTCTCTAGTCAAAAAATCTGTATAAATTGGAGTCCAAATAGGTTTTTTTGCCGCCGCTGCCGCTATGTACCACGGGCGAGTTCGCGGGTCGTAAATATGGGGTGATATTTGCACTAAGTGAAGGCGGTTTCCCTGAGAGTCCGCAGTATATCGAGCTAATTTATTGCCAGTAGAGCTGTCAGCAGCCGATATCAAAATCCTATCTTTAGTGCGGATTGCTCCCGAATGTTCTCCATTTTCTTTGCCTATGTAAATGATGCTGATCGAATCAAAATATTGAATTTGTTCTAGGAAATGATGTTCTAGTTTTTGGTTGTCTTCTAGGTTCAACTGCCCCAATTTTATGCCTTGAACGTTCAGGTGATTGACTATGTGGGGAATGGACATATAATTTTCCATGCGGTCTTTGATGCGATCGCTAATTTCTCCCCGCAACTGAGCCGCAACATCGTTGACCGCCCGCTGACCGTTTTGGAACGACAGCCAACCTACAACTCCTACCGTGCCCACAATTTGCACTAA
This sequence comes from Microcoleus sp. S13_B4, assembly GCF_036700885.1. Lineage (NCBI taxonomy): Bacteria > Bacillati > Cyanobacteriota > Cyanophyceae > Oscillatoriales > Microcoleaceae > Microcoleus > Microcoleus sp. S13_B4. The sequence continues at coordinate 19,551 of NZ_JAUBPU010000017.1, read as the reverse complement.
AAAAGGAACCACGAGCACCGTTTGTAATGGAGCTTTGCCGATAATTTTGGTAGCAAAGCGATTGAGGGGTTTAGGAAACATATTCATCCTCAGAGGAATTGGGAATTGGGCATGGGGAATTGGGCATTGGTAATTGTTGGGAATTTTGATTGTAAATTATGTTCCCTTTGCCCTTCCTTTTCTCCTTCTGCTATAGTTTACTAACCACAGTACCGGCGATCAATTTAAATCAATATAGCGTATTTATACTAAGAGTTTTTTCGTAACTACTGATACAGATAATTGGGCGCGCTCGGCCCTAAGTCGAAATCATCTTATGTATTGCACCATTGTATTGCACCATTCTCAATAATTCTTGGACGGGCGGGCAGAATACCCACCCCACAAGAAAACTCATTCTTTGTCGAACAGGTCAGAAAGCCTGTTAAGCGAGAATGGTGCAAGATATCAGTTTTAATAAACAGTAGCTAACCCGAACTCCGCTCAAAAACCTGAATTTACCTGCGATTCAACTCCATTCTTTCACCGTAACGTAACAGCATATCCAAACTCTCCAAACGATTTTGCCAAGTTTGAACTTGATAGCTATTATCTGCCGAATGCAAGCGCATTGAAGATTGAAATTGAGATTGAAAACTCCCCAACAATCTTTTAGCAGTTGCTAAACTTTCCCTAGAAGGATTTGCGGCCAATGTGCTCAAAGCTTGCGCCAATTCATCCGATCGACTTTGCAAAACTTTCAGCTCAGATTCCGACACCCGCAACTGATTGTTAGCCAACAAAAAACTCCATTCCTGCTTGAGAGCAGTATAGCGCGAAGCTGCCGCCGCAAACGGCTGTCGGTAAGGAATCGGCTCTGCTGCAGAAGTGGAACGCACCGGCGGGCCTTGAGTGCGGTTAAAAAAGCCTTGCATCCCGCTGCTGATACTTTCCACCGCAAAAATAGCATAGCCCCCAGTCGGCAAATCGCGCAAAGCTTGAATTTGGTCGATCGCCACAACTTCCGGGAGAGTCAACAACTTAACCGCCGGAGAAATCAAAGCCGAACCCAGAATTTGTTCCTTTACCAACGGTTCGGTGATGCGCTGAAGTCGGTTCGTATCCAAAGCATAAGTCATCGGCACAATCAAATCTACAATACCTTGACGAGCCCAAACTTCCCAATTTTGCTGAATTTTGTAAATCCGCTGACTTTCCGGGTGCGGAAACACCGCCACCGACAGAATTGTGCGCGGATAATTCTGTCGCAAAAGCTGAGAAACTTCAGCTACAAAAGTATTAATTTGATTAGTTTTAAACTCAACCCACTGCCGCCACAAACTGCCGTCCCTGGGGGAAATATTTACCGGATCGGCACCAGTCAACTGCTTAAATTGCTGCCTCCCCGCAATACCGTAACCGTAAGTAAAATTCGCATTGTCATCTTGAAAAGGATAGCGAATATAGTCTAATTGCACCCCATCTACTTTGTAGCTATTGGCAATTTCGCTGACAATTCGCAGCAAATAATTACGCGCTTCCGGGTTAGCAGGATCGAGATAAAATTTACCATCGTTAGGATTTTGGGTGCGTCCTTTATTGTCAATATTTGCCCAATCTGGATGAGCGGAAAGCACCGGACCTGGATAAGAACTCGGCTTGCCAATTAAAGTATTGTGGCGCTTATTTCCTGTGGCAAAAACCCAAACCCAAGCGTGCAGTTCCATGCCTCGCTCGTGAGCTAATTTAACCGCAGATGCCAGCGGGTCCCAGCCAACGGTGAGGGGATTTTGTTGCGGTGCAACTTGACTGGGATAAATCGTATATCCGGCATTCAAAGTTTCAAAGAAAACAGTATTGATACCGGCGGCGGCGAGCCGATCGAACACTGCGGCCAAACCCTGTTCAGATCGCGCTGCGACGATCGTCCCGCGATCGAGCCAAACCGCCCGAATTTCCGCCCCAACGCGCTGTCCTTCCTTCGGGTAATTTTGCCACAGCAACTGCCGCGCTTCCACCCACTGCTTTCTAGCCTCCGCGTAGTTTTGCTCTTGCAGGAGTTGGTCAAAACTTTGCAAAACCTGTCGCGCTTGGGCGATCGCCCGCGCCGTTGCTCCTTGCAGAACAGGCGGGCGGCTGGCTGCCGGGCCGCCGGCACTGTTGCTTGCCGCTACCAGTTGAGGGAGGGTAGCAGCATTGAGGTTAACAGGCGTATTGGCTGAATTAGCTGCTGTCAGGGCGCTTTCAAATCTGCCGAGGAGGTTAGTGAGTTCTTGGCGCATCAAGTACGCTTCAATGCTGACGATCGGCTTATTGGAATTTGCCTGCACATCCAAACCCGCCGACGCCGACTGATCAGAAGGGTCTGTAAAAGTTGCAGGTACAGGATCGGAAAGCGCACCCGATGGAGAAAGTCGGCTCAGCGGGCTACTACGTGGCGAACTAGGGCTGTTTCTAGTGAGTCTGGACGGGGGATTGGGTAGTGGAGCGGTGGCAGCAGTGGGCGGCGCTAAAGGCCCAGAAGCAATTGTGCCTCCCCAGCGGGCGATCGAGGCTTGCAACCAAGCCTTATCTACATTTTCCGAACCGTCGCTACCCCAGCGCCAGCCGAGATAGGTAGCGCGATCGGTGGCGATGGCTGCGGAGGAACCGGAACTATCTTTCCAAGTAGCAATAGTTTGACTGTTCGCATCAGCCGGAATCAAGACACCGCCTTGGACTGAGGCATTTTTTTGTTCTGGTGGCACCCAATTGCTAGAAGTAGTGCAAGCAAGATCCCGACAGCGGCTGCGCGGTTGCGGGGTAGCTGGCTGGGTTAACGGAAAAGCCCAATAGGCCCCAAGGAGCGATCGCAAAGATTGGCGCACCAAGGCCGGGGAACTGCGACCGACTGGGCCCGAAGCAATCAAGCGACCGCCCTGGGATGCCCAAGCTTCTAAAACTTTAATTTGCGCCGGACTCAAGGTTTCAATATTGGGCAAAAACAGCACGTTAACGCCTGCTAAATCCGCCGTACTTTTGATTTCTTCGAGATTGATTGGTTTGTAAGCAATGCCACTTTCCCAGAGGCGCGTGGTAATCTTTACCCAATCGGGAGAATTCTCGGAACTGCGAACAACACCCAGAACTACTTCAGCGAAACTCGGAGAGGGAAATAGGATAAAGAGATTGAGTAATGTACTTGCTAGAGTGCCAATTAAGACTCTTTGCAAGAAAGTGAAAAAGCGAATTTTTTGAGCCTGAGAGCAGGCATCAGGCATTTGATGAGGCTTTTTGATTTGTTGCATCATAAATATGAGAATTACCCAGCGCACCGCTAGACAAAAATTCAATAACAATTAAGAGCGATCGATCGATCCGCACCATACAATTTTCTATCCTGCCCTGCAACCTGAATCAGGAAAATGTGCGATCGATCGATTTTAGATTTTAGATTTTAGATTTTGGATTTTAGATTTTGGATTTTAGATTTTGGATTTAAATCGGGATCTATTCCTCATGACAGTTGACTGTTGACTGTTTGGACATTTGGGCATTTGAACAATACCGATGCCACCGGAAACGATTTTAGATTAAAATCTGCGTGCATTTGGGTTGAAAAACCAAAAATACAATTTAGATGCCGGACAGCTTACAGCCAACAGCCAACAGTCAACAGTCAACAGTCAACAGTCAACTAATTTTCTGGCGTTGCAGCTTCATTCACCGGGAATCGATCGATTAACTGCATCGCCCGACAAGCATTCCTCCGCAAAGAATCCGAAACATGAGGAACATGAGGAATCTGAGACAAGAAATCCAAAGTCCGGCGCAAAATCCGCACCACATCCCCTTCATCCAAACTCGTATGGCTAATCAGTTCCAGCCATTCAACACCCAGAGCCCACTGTTCGACCAAAGTCACTAAATCCCGTTCCAGCCAAATCGGGATTGCAGCTTCATGACGGTACTGCACTTGAAACAATCGGCGACGCAAGCCTTTTTGCAGATTGTCCAAAGGTGCCAAAACTTCTGGCGACAGCGAGTAGTGAGTCCAACTGTCGGGCCTGGAAACTTCTGTAACTAAGGCCGCGCAAGCAGCAGCGAGGTGGTGGGGGTCGAGTTCGTCAAACTCCGCAGACATCAGGGACAAACCCAGCCACAGTTCGTTATCGCCGCGAATGGCGGCGCAAGCTTGGCCCAAGACTGTCGGCACCAACCTGTCGGAGGAGTCATCTCGGTTTCCAGTTGCCGAAACTACTCTTTCCAAGCAGCCGAAATTCAGCAAGATGTCGATTAAGTTGAGAAATTGCTCCCAGTAGCGAGCTCGCTGCTTTTCTAAGTCTTGTTCGCTTTTGCGGATTTCTTTTTTCAATTCTTCCCGGCGGCGCTGGCGTTTGAGCAAAGTACCGGGATTGCCCCATACTAGAACCGGGTGAATTTCTAGCTGAGCTTCTAGGGCTGCGATTTTCTGCTGTTGCTCGATCGCCTCCGGGCTCGGTTCCGGCGTCGGCAATTGTGGGATCGATGCAGCAATTGAAGCAGTTTCTTCAGTTCCCAAGCGGCACTGCCCGAGTCTCAGGGCCATTTCCGACGGCGGGTTCAAGGTATCTGCAACGGTCAAGCGAGGTAATTCGGCGTGCAGACTAGCGACATCGCTAATGGCGACGACATACCAGCGGTTATCTTTGCCCAAGCACACCAAATTTGGTGCTTGGCCGGAACCTGCGATTTTGGCAACCAATACGGCGGGTACAGGATTTGTGTGCGATCGTTTGGCTGTCGGAACGTGCTTACCTTTGAGACTCAGAACCGTACCGAGAACTGCAAAAGCCACAGCTACTGACATTTCCTTAAATCGCGCTTCTTCAGCTTGCTGCAATAGAATTTTGAGCAAACGTTTGTCTTCTTTGAGTCTTGCCTGCAATTTTTCGTAATGGGCGAGCTCTTTTTCCAGGGTGGAGACATTCCCTCCGGCCGCCAGGGACTGTTCAAGAACCGCCAATTCAGTTTGCAATCGGTCTAATTCTTCTTGCTGCGGCTGCAAGTACAAGGTAGACAGGTATTGACCGAAACTTCGCTCTACCAACTCTTGAGCTTCGTCAAGAGTGTGAGTTTGCAGCAAATTCAGCACCATGCCGTAGCTGGGCGTAAACTGACTGGCGAGGGGGTCGGCTTTGGCTGTTGCCAAATACGAGGCTTCTTTTGCGCCTTCAAAGCGCGTCTGAACTGCGACGACGTGCCCCAGCTTGTCCATGCCCCGCCGACCCGCCCGACCGGCCATTTGCAGGAATTCTGAAGCGTTTAGCAGTCGGTGTCCCTTGTCCGTGCGCTTGGACAGGGTGGAAATAACTGTGGTGCGGGCGGGCATATTAATCCCGGCTGCTAGGGTTTCGGTGGCAAATACGACTTTAATCAAACCTCTGCCAAAGAGTTCTTCTACTAAACCTTTCCAAGCGGGCAAAATGCCTGCGTGGTGGGCGGCGATCCCTTTTAAAAGTGCTTCTTTTTGACCGAAGCGTTCTGCTTCTGGGTTTCGCTGTAAAAAATCGTCAATGATGCGTTTGAGTTCGGCTGTTTCGGCTTCGTTAACCAGGGAGAAATTGCCGACTTCTGCGACTGCTTGGTCGCACCCGCGACGGCTGAAGATGAAGTAAATTGCTGGTAGCATATCTCGATCGTCCAACCGGGCCAAAACATCGGTCAAACTCGGAGTGGGGATGCTGCCTCTTTCTGCTTTTTGCTGCTTCTTTTTGGGGACTAACCGGATATTGGCTCTTTTGCCGGTCTCGTCTAATAGGGGAAATATCCCTTTTTGATTGGCGAAGTGGAATTGCAGCGGTACTGGCCGAAAGTCTGAGTAGACGAGCTCTGTGGGCCCGTGGACTTTGTTAATCCAGTCTGTGAGTTGGTCGCTATTGGCAACGGTTGCTGAGAGGGCGAGCAGTTGAATTTCGCTCGAACAGTAAATGATCGATTCTTCCCAGACGGTACCACGCTGGCGATCGTTCATGTAGTGACACTCGTCGAGCACCACGGTTTCGACTCCGGTGAGGGAAGTACCGACTTCTCCGATCGGCGTACCGTAGAGCATATTCCGAAATATTTCGGTAGTCATCACCAAAATCGGCGCATCTCGATTGACGGAGATGTCGCCCGTTAGCAAACCTACGTTGTCGTCTCCAAATTGACTGCGGAAGTCGCGCAACTTTTGGTTAGACAGAGCTTTGAGGGGAGTGGTATAGAAGACGCGCCGCCCCCTGGAGAGTGCTTGATGGATGGCGTATTCGCCGATTAACGTTTTCCCGGAGCCTGTGGGAGCGCACACAACAACGGATTTACCTGCATCGAGGGCGGCGATCGCCTCTCTCTGAAAGTTATCTAGCTCGAATGGAAATATGGTCTTCAGATCCAGCTCTGGGCGGTTCTGGGCAGTGTCTGGCACAAGGATTATTATAAGGTTGCAGGATAAGTATGCTTAAATCTTGCTGAAAGCAAGTCAGCAGAGGACTGTATTGATTTTAAACCTTCGCCACCAAATCGGCTATTAAGGAATAAGTCTGTTGGCAGTTGGCAGTTGGCAGTTGGCAGTTGACATAAAAAATTTTTGCCTTCTTCCCTCTTCCCTCTTCCCTCTTCCTTCTTCCTTCTTCCCTCTTCCTTCTTCCTTCTTCCCTCTCTATGATTCCAGTTATTTCGACTATTCCTGTGGTGCAGCTTGCTTCGGGCGATCGGCTTTCACTGCAAGTCTATCAGTTCCAAGGTGCGATTCCCGGGAAAAAAGCTTATCTCCAATCTAACCTGCACGGCGCTGAGATTAGCGGTAATGCTGTGATTCACCAATTAATTGAGTTTTTAATGTCTTTGGACAGCAGTCAGTTAATCGGAGAAATTTGGCTGGTTCCGGTTTGTAATCCTGTGGGTGTCAGTCAGCGATCGCACCATTTTTCCCCTGGTCGCTACAATCTTTATGATGGGGTAAATTGGAACCGAATTTTCTGGGATTTTGAAAAACAAGGGGAAGATATTCTGGGTTTTGCTAAGTCTTACATCCATCTCGATGCTGATACTGTCAAAGTTAATTACAGAAAAGCGATTGCTTTGAGTTTTGCGAAAGAGTTGGCAAAAATTAACGCTCCTAGCTGCCGCCCCTACAGCGAGCTTTACCGATATCAGCTACAATCTTTGTGTTTGGATGCTGACTATGTGCTGGACTTGCACAGTTCTACGAATCAAAGTTTAGATTACCTTTACTGTTTTAATTCCCGCGAGGAGAGTGCGAAAGCTTTTTTGCTCGATCGGGCAATCTTGATGGACGAGTACGACGGCGATGCTTTTGACGAGGCGTTTCTCAAGCCTTGGCTGGCGCTTGAGAAGGTTTTAGCAGAGTTGGGAAGTGCACTCAAATTTGACGTGGAAGCTTGGACTTTAGAATTAGGTTCAGGGATGGAAATGAATCCCGAGTCGGTGGCGAATGGCTTGCGGGGAATCAAAAATTACTTAGCAAGTAAGGGTTTATTGAAAATAGATGGATTTCCCCTCCCCGAAACTGCCGCCCATCAAGTTATTTTCACCCCCAAGAATTCGGCGATCAAATACTACGCGCCGGCGGGCGGGATGATACAAAATCGAGTGGAGTTGGGGAGTTATGTCAAAAAGGGCGATCGGCTTTATCAAATTCTCAGCTTTAATAAGAATGGGGAATTTCCGAGTTTGGTTGATGTTTCTGCTGAGTCGGATGTTTTCATTTTTGATGTTTCGACAAATCAGTCAGTAAATCAAGGAGAGTATGTGTTGTCTGTGATGGCAGATTGAGAATACCAAGAAACCCGGTTTCTTCAAGAAACCGACTTTCTGAAAACCTATTGGTAGTCGAAGCATAATTTACGATATACTATTGAATAGGGCTTGTTTAAATTCCGCTGCACTTTTATAATATATATGAGAATTGTCAATTAAAGCGCGATCTATAACGGTGGCTAGCGGTTGAGGAATCGCAGAAGTGCGATCGCGAACAGGCACAGCATCAGTTTGCAACACCGCCAAAAACGGGTCTTGACCCTGCAAATTGCGCGGGGAATATCCCGTTATCATCACATACAAACAAGCGGCCGCCGGCCAAACATCAACATCCGGTTGCGCGTACTTATAATTTACTACCTGCTGTCGCGGCATAAAATACGGCGTACCCACAACATTACCAGTCATCGTTTGACCACTTAAACCCGCTTGGTCAAAAGCCTTTGCTAACCCATAATCCCCAATTTTGGCAACTTGTTTCCCACCCACATTCGCCAGAAAAATATTGCCCGGTTTCAAATCCCGGTGAATCAAACCCCGTCCTTTTGCAAAACTACCATCAGCCAATCTGACATTGGGAATTTCTGCATTATGGGTGTAAGCCAAACCATCTAAAACTTGCAAAATAATAGCCACAGCCTCACCAATCGGCAAAGTGCTGAAACCGCGTTTTTCCATCAAATCCACAACACTGCCGCCGTCGCAGTATTCCATCGTGAAAAAGAAAGTTTCATCAGCATAACCAAACTCTTTTAATCCTACCACATTGGGATGTTTTAAAACTTTCATATTTTCAACTTCCCGCAAAAACCAATTAACAGCCCGCTGATTTGCCGCTACTTTTGGCAGCATCACTTTCAGGGCAACTTGTTCGTTAGTTGGTTTGTGGCGCGCCAAATAAACTAAACTAAAACCTCCCCTACCCAATTCTTTGAGCAAAACGTAATCGCCCAGAACTCCGATCTTGCTTTGATTCGCCACCGCTTTCAACAGAAAAGCTTGCAGCATTTCCCACAGATTCGCTTGATTTGAGGGAATGACAGGGGGTATTTGATGTTCGGCAGTTTTGACAATTTCCGGGTCAAGGGCAACGCCAACTCGAAAAGAAGTATGGCTGAGTGTAAATTCATCTCCCCCTTGCAAGTCGTATTCTGGGAATTGAATTTGAGCAGCTTCTTCGGGAGTTTGATGAGCTTCTCGCTGACCGATTTTTTCGCCGTTAACAAAAGTGCCATTTTTGCTACCGAAATCGCGCACCCGGATATCGGGAGGATTGATATCCAGCAAGCAGTGATAGCGGGAAATCGTGCGGTGTTTTTCGTCGTCGGGAATCTTAGGATAGCAATCTTTGGCGCGGCCAATAATGCAAGTTGTGCGGGTGTCAAAGGTAAATTCTCGGCCTTTGAGATTCCCGGAAGTGATGGTGAGGGTAACTTTTGAACTCATATCGATTTCGTATTTGGGATTTTGGACTATCGAAACTCTTACTCCCCCCCCTTAACAAGAGGCTAACTCTTACTCCCCCCCTTACCAAGGGGGGGCTGGGGGGGGTAAAAGAGTGGATGTTTTAAACGATTGAATCTAATCTACCCTCCTAACTCTTACTCCCCCCTTACCAAGGGGCTAACTCTTACTCCCCCCCTTAGCAAGGGACTAACTCTTACTCCCCCCCTTACCAAGGGGGGGCTGGGGGGGTAAAACACCCGATGTTCTCAGCGATTTAATCCCCTCTACAATAACCTCTAAAACCCCATCCAAATTATGATAAACATCCTCATTAGTAAACCTCAAAAAATTAATCCTTGCCGACTCAATAAACTCTTGCCTTTCTGCATCATATTCTACAGCGCCATCCACAAAATGGCTGTCACCATCAACTTCTAGTGCTAACTTGATTTCCGGCGAGTAGAAATCTAGCACAAATGCTGCTACGCTATATTGTCTGCGAAATTTACAGTTTTCAAGCTGTCTGTTTCTTATTTGTTTCCATAGCCGCTTTTCAGTTTCTGTCATTTCTGTGCGAAGCTTCTGTCGCTTGAATTTTTCTGAGGTTCTGTTGTAGAGTTTTGTCATTGTTATATAGGATTTTAACCCCCCCCAGCCCCCCCTTGCTAAGGGGGGGAGTAAGAGCATTTTTTTAGTTTTTTCCTTGGTTGTTTAGATTTTAACTCGCCCCCAGCCCCCCCTCTTGGTAAGGAGGGGAGTAAGAGCGTTTTTTTAGTTTGTTCGGTGGTTGTTTGGTTTTTTAACTGCCGAAACCATCCGAATGCTTCGCCCAATTCACGCGAGTAAACTCGAATCTTCAGGGTTATCACTAATCAGGGCGGGTTTACCAATATCTGCGGTGGGAAATCAGATCAATCGAATTCTAAAACATCGGAATTGTATCTGGCGCGGAGGCCAGGGCGAACCATTCGGGGAATATATTGTCGGTTTTGAAGCTCATATTTTTCGCCGAATGCTTCGCCCCTACAGTTAATAATAAAGTTTATCTTATAGTCATGGTAACTCGGGGTTTTAGGTATTAATTTAGAAGTGGCGATCGTGGTTTTGGGCTTTGTTATAAATCTTTATGAAATCCTGAAACGCTTAGAGGTTACAGTCTACAAGTCTCAACGCGAGAGAAGAGACGCCCCACCACCTCAAACCCAACCCCCACCCATACAAAACCTCCCCACTCAACACCCTCACTCCACTGGGGAGATGAGCTTCTGGTGCTAGCTCTGAAAAAGTGAGTTCGTCGTCGTACAGCCACTCGTTCTTTTTTCTCCACCAACCTACCCGATCGCCAAACCTTTCCCAAACTTCCTCATCATATTTCCTGGTTCCCCCCAGACTTTGATAAATGCGCTTCTGCACGCTAAAGCCGAAGCGCTGATTGCTGTATTTTAACCAAAGTTTGTCAATGGTACGCAAATCCTCGCAGGGGAATTTTTCAATATGTTCTACATCCAGCCATCCTTCTTCCTCCCTACCCGCCACCTTACACATCACTCTCTGTGTTTCCTCATCGGCTTCTTTCCACTTTTTAGCCGCCAATAAATTCCGCAAATTTATATAATCCATTCCCACGGCTGAAAGCAAATTAACCTCAACATCATTCGGTTTAGGTATCAGCAAATCCAACCATTCCTGCACCGACTGCGGGCGATTTTGCGGTTCCAACTCCATCCCTTTCATCATCGCCACATTCACTCTGTCGCTAATCTCAGAATTGAATTGCTTTGGCGGAGTTAAAGGAATATTTTGCTTCCTGAATTGCGACGGAAACGGCAACTCACCAGTCAACATGACATAAAGCGTTGCTGCTAGGGAATAAACATCAGTATAAGCACCAATCTCGGCCCGTTTTTCTAATAATTCGATGGGTGCGTAACACTCAGTCCCCGAATTGCTATTTGTCCTCAACTTCCCCGGTGCCGTCACCTGTCGCGCTAAGCCAAAATCAATCAAAACTGCACCCCCCTGACCCCCCTTATTAAGGGGAGAAGAAGAGAGGGGGGTATTTTCTCTTACTCCCCCCCTTACCAAGGGGGGGCTGGGGGGGGTTCTTAGCATAATATTTTGGGGTTTAACATCGAGGTGAGTCAATCCTTGCTGGTGAACAAAACTCAGCGCGCTTCCCACTTGTTGAATAATTGGCAAAGCTTTTTCTTCGGACAAAATGCCGTTATTTTCGAGATATTCAGCTAAGTCAATTCCGTGGATTAATTCCATCACCATGCACCACAATTCGATATTTCCTACTATTTCGGGAAATACTTCGTAAACTTGGACAACGTGGGGATGGCTGCACCGGGCTAAAGATAAAGCTTCGTTGACAAACTTGGTTTGGAATTCGCGAAAGTTTGGTTTACCTTGAACGTTGGCATTCAGGGTTTTGATGGCGACTACTTTACCTTCTTTGCGGTTTTGAGCGCGGTAAGTGACACCGAATCCGCCGCCGCCGAGGATTTCTTCGATTAGGTATTTGCCGTCGTGGAGTTGTTGTCCAGGGGGCCAGTGCCTCATGAGGGGTATGTGAGGATGGAGAGGATGGTTTTGATTATAGCTGAGATGGGGGAATTTTGTTGAGTTTTTTCTTCCTTGTACAGTCTTTTCGATCGCCCCTAGCCCCCCTTAATAAGGGGGGGGACAACAGTTTGTAAGCTGCGTCAGTGCGGAGATTCTCAATTTTTGAGAAGATAACGGACGCTGACGCACCCTACAATTTAACGTGACAGTTTATGGTTGAATGAAGATTCCGATCGCATTATGAACTCTCGCCGCCGTAGACGCAGGTCGATCGAGCAAACTACCTCCCAAATACAAACTCGTAGAACTTCCCCCATCCAAATTTAAAGCCTCCACAGCACCCATTTGCTGCAATATCTGCGCCAGTTCTGCGAAATTAGGGCCCGCCCCGCCCACGCGATTGTGCACGGCTACAATCAGCAAATTCCCCGCAGCATTCCGCCCGATCGCACTTCTAATTGCTGTCTGTCGAACATACGCATCGCTAAACCCTTCCGCCTTCGCATCCAGCACAACTCGACTATTTTTTACCAACATCGGCCCGCCGCCGAGAATGTACGGAAAACGGTTAAAATCCGCCGGAAAAGTGTTAGTTTGCAGACGTAATAAAGTGCCCGGTGTGAATTGAGGGGCGATCGACAAATCCGAACGCAAAGCCAAAATGTAACCGTTAGCTGGAATGGGAAAAATTGTTGTTCCCGTCGCACCTCCGGGGGATTGGCTGACAACTCGTGAAGCAAAGCTATCCCGTAGGGAATCGCCCGCAACTGTCACAACTATTTCATTGGCAGACAACGGAGTATAAGTTGTTCCCCAATCAGGAGTGTAGCGGCCGATTCCCGATTGCACGTAGGCACTATTGAGATGAGAAACAGGCAAAAATTGATTTGCCGGAGTGATCACAGTTTCTTGCAAAGTTAAACGATCGATCGCAAATTCTCCCCGATCGTTCCAGGCGATCGCCCCCCGGTTCAATATTGGCCCGGAAAGCCATTTATTGTCACCCCGAATTGCTCCTAAAGCTAACCGATTAATTCGATTAAAAAACCCTGCATTAATTGCCGCAGCCGCTCCCGAAATTTCCGCTGTTTGCAATAAAGGTGCAGTACCTTGATCAGTCGGTGGATTGCTGAGAATTGGTCGAATCTTTACACCGGGTTGACGCGGATTAACTTCTAGCCAAACTACTGGAAAACGAGCAGTTCCTAAATTTTGATACTGCTGCCGCCACTGCACACCCGGCGCCCAAACAATGTTTTTTTCTACTAACGAATCTGGCCGAATGTCGATCACTAATCGATTGGGATTTCCCAGGCTGAAAACTTGCGGCCGCCAACCTAAAGGAATCTTCACTTTGACTTTAGTTTGAGCGCCGTCAGGTTCGACTTTTAGTGATAGCAATTGTTTGCTGATTTGAAAAGTATCCTGAAGTAACGCCGTATCGACTTTGGCATCGATCGCGATCGACCATTCTTGACCGGCGATCGGCGCTGCGGGCGTTATTGGCAGTGGCAGGCCGGGTTTGGTCGGATCGTCTGGTGTTTCGAGGTTTGGCGCTGTGCGGAGGTTTTGCAGTGGGATAGCGGGCTTTGTGGGGTCGTCCGGGGGGTTGGGTGTGGGTGTCGGCGACGGGCTTGGTTTATCGACAAAGTTGACTTGCCAGGGAGTTGGTCGATCGAGATCTACAACAATGCGATCGCCCGATTCTATTTCTGCTTGCCGAATTCCGGTAACACTTGCAGTTTGAGAAGTAATTTTTAGAATATTCCCATCAGCAGATATCTCCCAGCCCGCAAGTCTAGCAAAATCTGTAACATCTAAGTAACGATACGAGCCTGTTGCCCGCGCTGCTAAGCTTTGATCGGCGGTTAAAGATACCGAAAACCACTGCACTGGTTGTTTGGCACTGTCGGCGCTGCTGAGCAAATCCACTCCCGCACTTTGCATCAATCCAACATCAGCAATCCAAGTTCGGAAATTCCCAGAAGTGCTGTTTGCCGGCTGCTGAGTCCAACTTAGGGGGAGAATGCGGCCGTTTAGGGACACTTGGCGGCCTTGTCTAATTATCGAAGATGGCGGTACAGATTGAGCCAAAAGCCTAGAGTCCGACAGGGGTTGAAACCCCTGTCTCATAGCTGAAGTTTTCTCAAAAGAACTATGGGTCAATATTTCAGTCGGTTTTAACCGACTTTCGCTATCAGCCAGGGATTTCATTCCCTGGCGGGAGATCGAAGCATGAATCAGCCCAGCCTTCTCCCCCTGTTGTGCTCTTGCGGGTTGATTCCAGATTAAAGACGGGGCGATCGCCAGTACGGGTAAAATCGAGACTGACAATATTGGACGCCAATAGAAAAAATTACGTTTCACAGCTTAAAACTCACAATTTCACTTCTAAACGCATGGGTGTCTAGAAACCCGGAATATCCGTATGTTTCTTCCTACTAAACCCGATATTTTTGACAATGACTACGATTGAGATGAAGCTCGGGAGCGAGTCTAGGTTAGCCGATCGCAATAATTGCGCTAAAGCCCTACTACAAACTGCTCACCCCGGAATAGCAATCACAAACTCCGAACCCTGCCCCAAAGAAGAATTCACGAGTAAGGTACCTCCATGTTTTTCCACAACAATTTGGTGGGCGATCGACAATCCTAATCCCGTTCCTTGACCCACAGGTTTGGTTGTGAATAAGTGGTTAAAGATGTTTTCCTTGACTTCCGCCGACATCCCCACTCCATTATCCTTAATGCGAATCAAAACCTGATTGTTGTCTTCGCTCAGAAGAGTTTGAACCGTAATTTGATTAGGTAGAGCTTTAATTTCACTAAAACTCCGCCCCTTATTTGACTCCTCCAGAGCGTCAATGGCATTAGCAAGCACATTCATAAATACCTGGTTTAACTGTCCGGGAAAGCATTTTACTAAGGGCAAGTTACCATAATCTCTCACAACTTCAATCGCAGGGCGGAACTCGCTCGCTTTTAAACGGTGCTTGAGAATCAGGAGAGTGCTTTCGAGTCCGTCGTGAATATTGAAAGAAACTGGTCGATCGCTATCTGCCCTCGAAAACGTTCTCAGACTCGTACTGATATTGCGAATGCGCTCGACCCCCTCTTTCATGGAGCCAATCAATTTGGGCAAATCTTCTCGCAAATACTCCAAGTCCATATCCTCAATTTCTGCTTCAATTTCCCCTCCCGGATTAGGAAACTTTTCTTGATACAAATCAATCAAATTGAATAAATCCCCCACGTATTCTTGAGCAGGTTGCAAGTTGCCGGCGATAAAGCCTACGGGGTTGTTAATTTCGTGGGCTACCCCCGCGACTAAATTTCCCAAAGCAGACATCTTCTCACCCTGCACCAATTGCAACTGCATCTGTTTGAGATCCTGTATAGAGTGCTCTAGTTTTTGACTGTAATCCTGAGATTGTTGATAAAGCTGTTGAGATTGCTGATACAAGCGGGCGTTTTCCAGCGAGATCGCAGCTTGGGAGCAGAGGATGTTGAGGAGGGCGACGCGATCGCCAGTGAATGCCCCCGTCGTCAGATTATTTTCCAAATACAGAATTGCCATCATTTTGCCTTGATGGATAATCGGAGTACATAGGATGCTCTTAGGTTGCTGCTGCTGTATATACGGGTCAGAAGTAAACATTAATTCAGTCTTTACATCATCGAAAACTAGGGTTTTATGGGTACGTTTGACGTAATTAATCACAGTCTGGGGAATTGATTGGCTCTCCTCGATCCCAATAGTTTCTTGCAGAAGACAGCCTTGGCGATCGGTACAGTGGACAGCAATTTTCCAGTCATCCTCTTCTTTCAAAATCAATACTCCTGTTTGAGCGCCTGCATTTTGAATCGCTACATCCATCAGGGTAGTGAGCAATTGTTCAAGCTTTATTTCGCTAGACAGAGCTTGATAAGCTTTGATAACCGTGGGTAAATCTAGGACTGCGATGCTGGTACTGCCAGTAATTGTTTTGTGATTACTAGAAATGAATGAAGTCTCATTGGAGCTAGTACCTTCCCCGAATTCCCCGAAGGAACGAGCTTTTTCCTGTTGTAAGATAGGGGCCAGAAGTTGGGGATAGCGTTGTTCTAGATCGTCGATTTTTGCTTTCGCTCCCCAACGAGCATAAGCATAGTAAGCATCTATTAGATATACCTGCGCCACTTTTTCTTTTCCCCATGCCAAGTAAAATTTAGCAGCCAATTCATTCGCCAGAGCTTCTTCGTTGAGATAATCGTTTTCTTTAGCAAGAAAAATGGCGCGATCGTAAGTTTCCATCGCCGACACATTTTCACCCAGCGATCGGAACAGTTCGGCTTCCACTAGGGAAAATTTGTGCGAGAAATTCATGGGGGCATGATGCGCCCATTTATGAAGGGTTTCTTGGTGGCTTTTCACTTTTTCCAGATGTTCTTGTTTCTCTTCGCAGGAATCCTCCTCCCTACAAACTCCCAGCCGTGCTAGAGAGTCATAAAAGTAGAACATCGGCACGTTGAGCATACCCGTCACTGCGTCTAAATACTGTTCGGCTTGCCGAGAATTTTCTAAAGCTTGCGCGGTTTCTCCAAACAGGTAACACACAAGCATTTTATGAAAGTAAAAATAGTGGAGGCCGTTGCGATCGTTTGCTTGGATGTGAAAGGGGAGCATTGTTTCTTCATTGTAGGCATCTCCCACAAATAGACAGGGATTTTCCGATCGCCCCAGCAGATTTAATAAAACCTGATGAACGATTTGAGTATAATTTAACGCTGCTTCTTGTTTGAATTGAACCAGCGCATGGCAATAGGTAGCTACTTCCTCTTCTAGCCCCGCGATTTCTCGACCGATTAAATATGAATATTGAGAGATTTCTTTGGCTGAATATCCCAATTCAAGTTCTCCCGTTTCCAGTCCTATCGCGTAACCCTCTTTTAAAAGAGGGATAGTTTCTTTGACATGATGTTTACCATGTATGATGTGAACCCCGACTGTATAAAATACTTTGGTTTTGAGGTAATTGGCATTAAATCGCTCTACAATGTTTAACGCCAATTGCCCAAACTCAAACCCTGTTTCAATGTCTTGAACTACACCGCTTAATACCAATCCATACAAGCCGTAAGCAAATGCCGATAAGGGAGCATTCCCATAACTAACCGATAAATTAACCATTTCCAAAATAACCAACGGCAGGAGAAGTGGAGCCGTGATGTAGGCTGGAGAAACTAAACCTGATAGAATCCGCAAGGCTGCTTGCTTTTGCAGATTTTCCATTTCTGGCAAATCAATAAACTCCGCGATTTTTTTACCCGCAAAAAGTGACGCGGTTTGTTCTAGTCCCTGCTGAATATCTGCCGGAGTTGGATTTTCTGGGAAGCAGATTCCCAAGAGTTTGAGAACTGCTAAGCCCATTTCAACGGCTTGTTTGGGTTTGACTTGCGCCGTACAAGCAGAAAGCTCGATTTCATACACTTTCACCTTATCTAGGAGCGTTCTGGCATTGTGCAGGACTAAATCGGCTAATTCCTCCATGTCCTGAAAATCATAGCTCAGGTATGCAGTTTCTGCCCCTAATACGTGGAGTTCGAGGGCTGTTTCATAGTGATTTTGCCAGCTATTGGGAGCTAGGATTTGCCTGCCAAAACTTAAATATTTGCGTGCCGCAGCATAAGCGGTAGCAGTCTTCGCCTTGCGTCCCGCGATCAAATTCAACTCAGCCAGTTCGTAACGCTGGGTGGGTTCGGCAATTAAATCAACACCATAATTCAACTGGTTGACTATATTAAAAATTTGCTCTTCCCTTTCTGTGGTCGGAGTATTAATCAACAAAAGTTGACCAATATTGAGGTGAGTGGATTGTTTCTGAGAGTCGGGAATCAAAACGTAAGCTGCTTGCTGTACGCGATCGTGCATAAATTTGTAATAACAGGATTCGGGATTTTGGAACCACGAGTCAGAAGTATTGCTTTCTCCTTCTGCATTCTGATTTATGAATTCAAACTCGTCTGAAGTGAAAAACTTATAAATTTCAGTCAGTGGAAGAATCAACCCTGCTTGCAAAGCAGGCCACAAGTTGGCTGCCGTCTCTGACGAAGATTTTTCACAAACTACCGCCAGCGTTGCTAAATCGAATTCGTTGCCAATGCAGGCAGCTAACTTTAAAACTTCTTGCGTCTGGGATGGCAACTTTTGCAATTGAAGCGCCATGAACTCGACAACATCATCTGTCAGGGCTAAGGTTCGTACTGTGGCAATATCGCACTGCCAATACCGTGCCTCAAAATTAAAGGTAATTAACCCATCTTCATGTAAAGATTTGAGAAATTGCGTGCTAAAAAATGGATTGCCTTGAGTTTTTTGATCGACCAGTTCTGTTAAGGGCCGAGCCAACGCTATAGAACAAACTAAGGTATCGGCAATTAAACAATTTAAATTGAAGCAATCGAGCGGCGCGAGGGTAATGGTGTTTACCGTAGCTCCCGTTTGTTGAATATCGGATAATGTCAGCACTAAAGGGTGTACGGGACTGACTTCGTTATCTCGATAGGCTCCAATTAATAAGAGATAGCGCCGATCGCGATCGCTCGTCAGAAGTTGAATCAACTTCAATGAGGCTGAGTCGGCCCATTGCAAGTCGTCTAAGAAGATGACGAGGGGATGTTCTTGGGTGGTGAAAAGTTGAATGAACTTCTCGAATAAGCGATTGAAGCGATTTTGGGCAGCACTGCCGACGAGTTCTGGTGCCGGGGGTTGCTCGCTGATAATCCGTTCTAGTTCAGGAATTACCTCAACGATTACCTGAGCATTCTCGCCCAAAGCTGCCAGGATCTGAGTCTTCCACTGCTCAACTTTGGCATCTATTTCGCTCAGCAATTGCTTCATTAAATCGCGAAAAGCTTGTACAAATGCTGAGAAGGGTTGGCTGCGCCCAAATTGGTCGAATTTGCCTTTGATGAAGTAGCCTCTAGCTGCGACAATCGGTTTGTGAACTTCGTTGACTACGGCGGTTTTGCCAATGCCTGAGAAGCCAGCCACCAGCATCATTTCGGCGCTTCCTGAACTCACGCGATCGAAGGCGGCTAGTAGGGAGAATACTTCGCTCTCTCTACCATATAATTTTTCGGGAATAATGAAGCGATCGCACAAATCTCGCGTTCCCAATTTAAAGGAAGTAATTTGAGCTGTCTCTTCCCATTCGTGCAAACACGTTTCCAAATCAAACTTGAGTCCGATCGCACTTTGATACCTATCTTCAGCATTCTTCGCCATCAGTTTGCTAACAATTTCAGACACCGCCCATGGAACGCTTTTGTTGACGTGATGGACTGGGATAGGCTGCTTGGCAAGGTGACAGTGTACTAACTCTATCGGATCGTCGCTTTGGAAAGGCAACTGTCTAGTCAGCAGTTCGTAGAATGTGACTCCCAGAGAGTAGAAATCCGTGCGGTAGTCAATGCCTCGGTTCATTCGCCCAGTTTGTTCTGGAGATATGTAAGGTAAAGTGCCTTCGAGGACGTTGGGATTTTGAATTTCTTGGGTTTGGCGCGGCAACAGGGAAGCGATGCTAAAGTCAATCAGCTTCACTTGTTTGCTGGCGGGGTTAATTAGAATGTTGGCAGGTTTGAGGTCTTTATGAATGACGTGGTGGCGATAAAGTCCGTCGAGCGAGTTAGCAATTTGAATTGCAATGGGAAGAAACTCGTTATACCAATTTTATGTGAAGTTGCATATAATAGAGAGATAGCTTGTATGGTGCGTTTATGAGTCGTAGTTTTAAAATA
>NZ_JAUBPU010000106.1:0-9108 GCF_036700885.1 Microcoleus sp. S13_B4 | reverse complement strand
CGTGTCATTGGTTTTCTCACCGGATGGTCTTGGATTTTACATTCTTTATCTCTATCACATCTTTAAAAAAATGGTATAGCTTGTGAGTAATGCCGATATATCGTTGTTCTTCCTACCTTAAATAGGACAGCCGCTTGGGCGATACGACCGCCATTTTCTACATAGGCCACGACTCTTTTTCTCAAATCTATGCTGTAAGACCTTTTCCTAACTGGTTAACTATTTTTATTCCTTTTACGTCATTTTTTAATATTCTCATACTTATTTGAAATGACTATATCTATGTTCTGACGGGGTTGTCACCCCGTGAAGTCCGCACCTTACCACATACATAATGTAAAAATTCCTTTCTTGCGTAATATCGTTTGCAGTGGCGTCGGAATAATATATTTGGATCATGTCAGTGGGAGCTTAAGAGCTCGCGATTTGGGTAGCGAGCTTAAGACATCCCACTATAATTCCGATGCCACCGGATTTGATATAAGTTTTCTTGAATATGCGATCCCAGTTGCACCTCAAAACGATTAGTTACGATGTGTTTGCTTTTTTACTTTTTTCTTGTGAGCATCCATAATTCACAAGATACTTTTAAATTTCAACCATATAATACTTCTTCTACAGGCGGCGTGGCGTCTGTGGGGTCGAAGTGTTTAATTTTCAAAGCTTGTAGCAAAAACAGCCAGATATAAAGCGGATTCAAAAAAACATACCGCTGCCAAAGGCGCCGAGGTTCCTTCATCATCCGAAACAGCCATTCCAAACCTATTTTAGATAAAAAGTCAGGAGATTTAGCCAAATTACCCGCATGAAAATCGTAAGCAGCACCTACAGCTATCAACGGCATTGATAAGTCGTCCCGGTATTCGTAAGCCCAGACTTCTTGCCGGGGACACCCCAAACCGACAAAAGTAATTGCTGCACCGCTGTTGCGAATTTGCTGTGCAATTTCTTGTTTCTCTTGGGGCGAAACTTGCCTAAATTTAGAAGGCTGAGTTCCAGCAATAATTAACTTGGGAAAACGCTGGCAAAGATTGCGAGATAAAGTTTCAAGTACAGAAGCTTGAGAGCCGTACAAATAGATAGATAATCCTTCTTCTGCCGCACGTTCGCAGATTTGTAACATCGCATTCGGCCCGCAAACTCGATCGGGCAATGCCGTATGGTAGAGCAAATTTAACGCCCACCTGACCGGCTGTCCGTCTGGCAATACTAAGTCAATGTGATTGAGACGATAGCGATGAGTGCTGTCGAGAACCCCAGTCATTACCCCGTGAACCGCTAGAGCTGAAACTGACATAGGTTTTCCGGCGCTGGCTGCCGCAATAATTTTGCTAACAGCCGCTTCATAATTAACGGCATTAACTAAAATGCCGAGTACATTCTTTTTTCCTTTATCAATCATGGAATACCTCTTTAAGTCAACGCTCGCGGTTACACTCATAAAAAATCTCCTGTAGGATTTGTTTAACTTTGTATTCCATCCTTTACCCCAATTCCCAGCACATTCTTTTTTCTCAGCTCAATCATCGGAGCCTTCTTTCAGCCAACGCTCACGGTTACACTCATAAATCTCCTGTAGGATTTGTTTAACATTATATTTCATTTTCCAGTCTGGATAGTGACTGGCAAATTTTGAATTGTCGCTAATCCACCAAATGTGATCGCCAATGCGATTCCCTTCAGCATAAGTCAAATTGAATTTGCGTTCTGCAATTTCCTCCGACATCTGAATGGCTTCTAACATCGAACAGTTGCTGTACCTGCCTCCTCCTGTATTATAAACTTCGCCACTTCTGGGAGCTTTATAAAATTCATAAAAAGCCGCAATTAAATCAGCACTATGAATGTTATCGCGGACTTGCTTGCCTTTGTAGCCAAACACGGTGTAAGGAGTTCCCGTCACGGCGCACTTCATCAAGTAGGCGAGGAAGCCGTGCAATTGAGCTCCCGAGTGATTGGGTCCTGTCAGGCAGCCACCACGAAAACAAGCGGTGTTCATATTAAAATATCGACCGTATTCTTGAACTAAAACGTCAGCAGCTACCTTAGAAGCACCAAACAAACTGTGCAGGCATTGGTCGATTGACATATCTTCCCTAATGCCGGTTTCGTAAGTATGGCCTGGTTCAATTTCCCACCTGTGTTCTAATTCAATTAAAGGCAATTTGTTGGGTGTATCGCCGTATACTTTATTGGTAGAAGTGAAAATGAACACCGCTTTAGGACTGTACAAGCGAGTTGCTTCTAAAAGATTGAGAGTACCGTTAGCGTTGACGGTAAAATCTATTTGAGGATCGCGGGCAGCCCAATCGTGGCTCGGTTGGGCTGCTGTGTGAATTACTAACTCGACCGACTCGCCGTACCGCTTAAAAATATGGATAATGGCTTCAGAGTCGCGAATGTCCACATCTAAGTGATCATACTTGGTACCCAAGGAGTTTTCGAGCAGTTGGCGGTTCCAGCTTGTAGAACCATCAGCACCAAAAAAGAACTCGCGCATATTATTGTCGATGCCAACTATATCTAAGCCTTGTTTGGCAAAGAACTTACACGCCTCAGAGCCAATTAAACCTGCCGAGCCAGTAATGATTGCAACGCCCACGTTTCACCGCCTTAAAAAATATAGTTTTCTTTGTTGGGTCCGATCGAACAAATCAGAAGTTATCATGATTTTCGATAGACTATATCTTCGCACAATTGAGCAAAGAATTCACCGTTAACATCCCAATCATATACTTCCCTGACGTGATTGCGACCTGCTTCACCCAAGCGCGATCGCAACTCGGCATCGCCCGCTAAATGAGCGATCGCCTCAGCTAGACCCTGCACTGCCTGTTCTGGATTGTAACCAGGTACTTTTACCCCCGTTTGGGCCGTCACTTGAGTAGCAGGCCCTCCCAGATCCAAGCAGATGATGGGACGCGCCGCCGCCATCCCCTCCAAGCAAGTCCAGCCACCTGAATCGTGCAAGCTAGGGTGGATAAGTACATGAGACTCCCCTAGCTTATCCAAAGTTTCCTCGCGCGGCAGCCTCCCCCAGAACTTAACTTGAGAGGAAACGCCCAATTCTTCCGCTAGAGATTGAAGGAGATCGCGTTCCGGGCCATCCCCCAGCAGCCAATATTCGGCATTCGGCAAGTTAGCTTGGGCAAAAGCCCGCAACGCAAGGTGATAGCCTTTCCAGTGCAGCAGCCGCCCCATACTGATGAACCTGATCGGGGAAAGCCCTGGCATCTGGCACTCTCCCAGCCGCGCCATCTCTTCCTTCGACAGACACGCCTCGGAAAGCACCTGCACTTTTTTAGCCCCCATCGCCCGCACCCGCTTCGCCGTGTCCTCCGTTGTCGCCAAAGCTAAGACGCTTCTGCGAGCCGTCATCCTGGCAAAGGGATCTCTCTCACCCAGGCGCTGCCCCCAGTCTCGCGCTGTTTCGTAAAGTTTTGCCTTAAAGCTAAAATCTTCCCAAAAAGGTTTAGGGGCTGCTTCGCCACCGCCCACAGGCCCCCAAATAAAAGGAATTGGCAGCAGCGAGATGAAGCTGGGCGACCAAAATTTAACGTAGGTAACGTGGCGGGCGATGTCGAAATTAATTTGGCGGTGGAGCTGGCGCGCTTCTAAGTAAGCCAAAATTTGCCACAGGTAATAGTGCAATTGCAGCCCTCCCTGTCTACCTTTAAAGTTTTCGCTCCAGCCGAAAGGCTCAATGTAGACAAAGTGCAGCTTAGGGTTGGGGTACGTGGCGAGGTAGGCTTCAATAGCGGTACGGTAAAAGGTGCGAGTTAGTACCCAAACTTCTTGATGCTTGGTGGCTTCTACCACCGCATTCCAGCCCACTCCTTCCTCAGATCCTTGTCCGGGTTCGCAGGCAAAGGCAGATAAAAGAATTTTCATCGGCAATTTGTAGTGGTTAGTGGTTAGTGGTTAGTAATTAGTCGTAAGCCGTTAATTTGTTGTTAGTAGTTATTTTTACTTAAAAACGCTGTTTTTTGCTACTATCCACAACAGCTTAACCACTAACTACTAAGCGTTAAAAAGGATGTTACTTCCACATAAGCTTGGGCGGCTGTTTCGGGAGTTTTTTGAGCAATTAGTTCGCGTGAGCGCTCTCCCATTGACTTAATCAAATCTGGATTGTCTAGAAAGCGCCGCATCGCTTCAGCTAAACATGAGGGCTCGTGAGGATCGAAAATATAACCATTTTCCCCTTCAGCAATCAACTCACAAGCAGCGGCACCATTGGAGCATAGTATAGGTTTGGCAAAAACCATCGCCTCCGGTACCACCATTCCCCAGACATCTTCAAAAGTAGGAAATACAAAAACATCAGCTTGCTGAAAGTAAGTACCCAAACTTCCATATTCCACCCATCCGGCCCAAGTTACCTGATCTTCAAAATTGCGCTCTTTAATAAAATTTTCCAGTTCTTCCCGCTGATCTCCCTTGCCAACAATCAACAGCGAATAATCAACATAACCTTGACTTTTAAGAATAGCGCAAGCTTCTAAAAGCGTCTTAATTCCCTTTCTTGATGTGATACGCCCCACATACAGAAAAATTGGGCGTTTCAACTCCAAATTCGGCGACTCAGTGCCCTCCAGCCGTTTCATTAAAGCTCCCGCATCGGGGACAAGATAGGTTCGGGTAAAAATTTTATCCTCGGGTACATTAAGCGCTTCTATCAAATATTGCTTGCCCGCATTACTGTTAGAAATAAAAGCATCAGCAAACCGCACAAGTATCCGGCGAACAAAAGTCCGAAAACTGGAATCTCGAAAATCTGTATTGGGGGAACTACCATCATAAATAATCGCAATTTTCCACCGCATCAGAGGTTTTAGAAGTGCTACAATCACAGTCCACAAAGAGAAAGCTTGGGGAAATACGACTTGAGGACGAAAATCGAGCAGATAGCCGATAATACTAGGTGATACTACGATAAATCCGCGATCGTAGCCTGTATCTATCTTTGTCGTCTCTACAAAACTCGTCTTTCCTACTAACTGAATTGCCGACGAACCAGGCATTTTTGGATCGAACCCCGGCCAAACCCCACCCGTATAAAATACAGTATTCTTAAAAACCTTCGTAAATTCTCTCAAAACAGGCTGCCAGTACGCTCCCAGTCCCACTTCTGGAACCAGCCAAGCAATGCGGAGTTCATTTCTATCAACCATCCTATTCACCTTGAGTTTTGTTTTTAGTCAATCCCAGTTTACTCAACACTGAAAGCCAAACTAACCTTCGATAAGGTAGCAGCCAATAAATTGGCCACAACAAGCCACCATGCCGCTGAGTAAATACTTTCCACTCTTGAGCCGGTTGCAGGGTAGTATCTTTGAAGGATAGACCTTTCGGTTTGCTCATTTTGTCCAATCCTTCGCTTAAATTCTCAGCAGCCGTTTTTGTCACCTGGGGGTTGAGGGAACAAGTGCCTAAATAGCCGGGAGCAATCCAAACTGTACATCCTTTCTGTCGGGCTCGTAAACCATAATCCCAATCACCAATATAATGGACAAAAGCCGGATCGAGGTTGCCGACAATTTGCACAACACTGCGAGGAATTAATACGCAGTTGCCGTGCATCGTATCGCATCTCTGAGGGTCTTTGCTCGGTTCGAGAACACCATATCGGAAGGGGTGCAAAGGATTATTTCGCACGACACCACCGTATGTTGTTTGACCTGTTTCGAGATCGCAGGTAGAACCGCCAACGATTGCTTTTGTTTCTCCTTTTTCTGATAAATTGTGACTTGTTTGTAGCAAGACCCTTACTGTTTCTTGATAAATAATAGTGTCATCATTTAACCAGAGGTAGTAGTCGGGATCGTCTTTCATTGCTTCGCTAAAAGCGCGACGCATTCCCCCATTCCAAAATAGGTTCCCATCGCCGGAAAAAATTTTGACTTGAGGATAGGTTTGACGGACTGCATCGCTGGTACCGTCGGTGCTGGCATCATCGACTACATAGGTAGAAATATCTACATTGGCGGGAAGGGCCTGGTTAAAAAGTGCCTCTAAGCAAGCTAATGTTTTCTGTTGGCGGTTGAAGCAAGTTAAAAGGGCGGCGATCTTAGTACGGTTCATTATTCCCAATTTGGCTGCTTTTAACGATAGGTAAGGCTAAAAGTAACAGTGTTTTATTTTACCACTCGCTCGGCGGTTGCAACCGTCGCTACAAAAATGAAATTAGGGCTTACGCAGTCGCTACAGCCCTTTCACAAGGGGGGTTTAAGAGTTCCCCACTTGGGCAATGGGGTCGGGGTATCAAGGTTTGAGAGTTTAAGAGCGTCAGTCCTAGAAGTCGGTCTGGGTAAACTATTGCTGTATTATAGTTGACCGGCGAACTTTTTGGTGATAAATTGGAATTTAGAACTTAAGTTAACAGGCCAAGCCTGCAAGGTTCCTAGCACATTCATAATATTGATGAGTTCTCCTAAGCAAGAATAATTATAATCGTTGGAGTGCAACAGTTTAAATGCCACATTATCAGACAAAAACTCCCCTTGTTTTTGTGGTTTTCAATCGAGTGGATACTACTGAAAAAGTCTTCGAGGCGATTCGACAAGTTAAACCCCCTAAGCTGTTAGTAATTGCTGACGGCCCTCGTGCCAACAAACCTGGGGAAGCTGAAAAGTGCGTCGCTGTACGTGCAATTATCGATCGCGTCGATTGGGACTGTGAAGTTCTGAAAAATTATTCAGAGATTAATTTAGGTTGCAGGGATCGCATTTCTAGCGGTTTCGACTGGGTATTTAATACCGTAGAGGAAGCAATTATTCTCGAAGATGATTGTTTGCCAGACCCAACATTCTTCCCTTTTTGTGAGCAGTTATTAGAGCATTATCGAGATGACAAACGGATTATGTCAATCGCTGGCGTAAATTTACAATTTGGGAGAAAAAGAACAGAAGACAGTTACTATTTTTCGCGTTTTAGTAACTGTTGGGGATGGGCGACTTGGCGCCGAGCATGGCAATACTATGATGTTGACATGAAGTTATGGCCTCAACTTCGGGAAGCAGGCTTTCTCGAAAATTTATTAGCTAATCCTCAATCTGTAAAAGTTTGGGATAGTGCTTTTCAAGTTTCCTATGATGGAACTGTCAACAATTGGTTTTTTAGATGGCTTTTTACTTGTTGGGTTGAAAATGGACTTGCTATTATTCCAGAGAAAAATTTAATTTCTAATATTGGGTTTGGCAGTCAAGCCACCCATACTTCAGGAGAAGATAGTATATATAGTAATATGCCAACGGAAGCAATCGCCTTTCCTTTAAGACATCCAAACCACGCGATCCGAAATTTTGTAGCCGATCAATTCACTCAAGATACATTTTATGATTATCATCCCCCATTAATCCGGCGCATTAAGAAAAAATTAAATAAGTTATGTGGGAACACAATATTTAACCTTCACTAAGTAATTAGTAACCATGTCTAAAATCTCAACATTTCTCCGTTCTATAATCAAAAATCCAATCACTGAATATCTGCGATTTTTAGTCAATTGGTGGAAAAACAAGTTTAAATATAATAATTTTTATCAAGACTATATGGCTTTGGTTACAAATTCAACTATCAGTCACAATGTTAGTGTGTCTAGTCGTGTAGCCATAGAAGGTTCTGTCATTGGTTCTTACACTTATGTGCGCGATAATACGCGAATTTTCAATGGTGTTGTCGGCAATTTTTGTTCGATAGGGCCAAACTGCATCATTCGCTTAGGCTTACATCCTGTGGGAAATTTTGTTTCCAGCCATCCGATATTTTATTCGCCAAAGATGCTAGTAGGGACAACTTTTGTAGACCAAAAATATTTTGAGGAAGAGGAAAAAAATGTCCATATCGGCAATGATGTTTGGATTGGCTCAAATGTTATTGTTGTAGATGGTGTAACTATTGGTGATGGAGCCATTATCGCAGCCGGAGCCGTTGTCACAAAAGATGTGCCACCTTATGCTATATATGGAGGAATTCCGGCAAAACTTATTCGCTATAGGTTTGATGAACAAAAGATTGATTTTCTGCTGAAGTTTAAGTGGTGGGACAATGATGAAAAATGGTTGAGAAAAAATGTCAAAGATTTTCACAACATTGACGACTTTATCCATATTTATAACACGCAAAATAGTTGAACGAGCGCGGGTTCGGTAGTATGTCTAATTAGCCCCAGGTTATATAATATCAGCAGTCATCTGGGATTTAAACTTAGACCAATTCAGAACCATCACAGCCGCTATGAAGGCCAGTGTATCATTGCTAGTCTGATACGGCAAAAATCTATAGCGAAAAGTAGCCATTCTCGGGTCGCTTTCTTGGTATAAAATATCTTGGGCAAAGTTTCGCCACCGTTCATCTATCAAATCAATTGTCATACCAGCATGAGCAGACGGTAGCAGCATATTGGAGCCGTGAAGACCAATTATTAAGCGGCTCTCTGAATAAAGGTGGCAAATCTCCTTTTCAATTTTTTCATTAAAACTATCCACCCTGTAATCTTCAATCCATTCTGGGAACTTAGTTTGTGTACCCAGACCAGCCACTGCAAATTTTGCTTCGGGTACTTGCAACTTGATCTTCTCAAATAACTGCTGAATTTTCAAATTTTGCAATGGCAGTGCCATTTCTCCTTGATTCAGCTTTCTAAGACCTCGCAAGAGCAAACGGTTAACTAACAGACGATCTTCCCGCCAAATAAAAGTAATCTTTATTTCTTTCTCCTCAAAGTTGTGTTTGGGTACTCGACTAAACCGCGTGATGTCAAACCGACTTGGATGAGAATAAGCTTCACTGACATAAATTTCTTCAAAGCGTTTGGTTTCTTTCTCAACAAACTCAGCGAAGCTGGGATAGTAATTTCGACCATCTTTTAAAGAAATAGGCACTGTCCAGACTTCAGCAACTCTATCGGGAACCATCCACCTTAAAAACTTAGGAACTAAGTAGTCTCACAAGATTAATTACACAAACAACTAATATGATATAATTAAAAATATCAAGTTGTGTTCAAAGAGGTTTTATATGTTTTTACTTCGAGATATCAATCCACTTTCTTTAAAATTGCTAAACCGAATTTATCGCGAAAGCAGACATCATCAAGTGCGCCAA
>NZ_JAUBPU010000105.1:0-9113 GCF_036700885.1 Microcoleus sp. S13_B4 | reverse complement strand
GGACATAAAGGGTCAAAAGGGTATTTAACAGCTCGACAAAATACTGAAGTAATCGAGTGGTTAAAGAATAAAGAATATTGGAATTTATATGAGTTGGTTACTTATTTAGCTCAAAAATTTGGTGTGATATATAAATCAAAACAGAGTTACTATGAACTTTTTGATCGGGCAAAAATTAGTTGGAAAAAAACTCAAAAAACAAATCCTAAATTTGATAAAGAACTGGTAAAAAAAAAGACGGAAGAAATCAACGATATTTTATTTAAAAACAAGGCTGGTATAGAATCTGGGGAAATAATAGTATTGTTTTTAGATGAATGTCATCTACTTCATGGTGATCTAACTGGTTATGTTTTGGGGCAATCAAAAATTAGAATTGAAGTCCCAATTACCAATGAAAAAGATAGACAAACTTATTTTGGCGCACTCAATTATCAAAGCAAAGAATTCCATATTCAGAGCCATCCATCTGGTGATGGAAAATCAACAGTTAAATTCATAAAATACTTACAAAATAAATATAAAAATCGCAAGATTATCTTGATTTGGGATGGAGCTACTTATCATAAATATGGAGAATTTAGAGACTTTTTATTAGAACTAAATGGTGACAAAGAACCTGATAATTGGTCAATTACTTGTATTTTATTTGCTCCCAATGCTCCCCAACAGAATCCCGTTGAAGATATTTGGTTACAAGCTAAAAACTTTTTAAGAAAGTATTGGTATTTATGTAGATCTTTTAAGATTGTCAAATTTTTATTTGAGTTTTTTACTAACGAACATAAATTTGATTTCCCCAAAATACGCCAATATACTTACACAAAGAAAATCATTTAGGATTGCTCTAGATCTAGAAAATCATTTAGGATTGCTATAACTATGCCACAAACACTTCAAGAATCTCGCGAACTTCTCCAAGACTTTGAATTCAACAAATTGTTTGTCCAAAAACTCGCTTGGGATAATTCCTCTTCCCACCAATCAGGGCAACTACGGCACAGAGGGCGGGCACGGGGGCACCGCCCCTAGCTTTGAAACCATCACCGGACTCCTTACAAATCTCGATGCCAATCTCTGCCACCACCTGCTAACAGAAATCCTCCCAAACTTAACATTATTAGACCCAGCCTGCGGTTCCGGCGTGTTTTTAGTCGCAGCCATGAAAACGCTGATTTACATCTATTCAACAGTCATGGGTACAAGTAATTTTTTAAACTATCGCTACCTCAATGACTTACTCAAAACCATAGAAACCGATCATACTTCACTCAACTACTATATAAAAAAACGGATTATTAGCGACAACCTCTACGGCGTGGACATCAGGCCATAAGCAGTGGAAATTGCAAAATTGCGACTGTTTTTAGCCTTAGTTTCGGCGGCGCAGAATGTCAACGACTTGGAACCGTTGCCGAATATTGACTTTAACATCATGGCGGGCAATCACCCGGGATGTTAGCTCTTTATGAAGGTAAGATGATTCATCAGTTTACTCATCTCTACGCTGAACCGAGGTATTGGGTGGATGAAAAGGAAGCGAGAAAGGCTTTATTGGGAAGGAATGGTATAGATAACGGTCAAAATTTTGATTATCAGTGTTACCGTTTTGGATATCGTGCAATTGCTAGGAGTACCGATTCTAGAACTCTTATTGGTACCATACTGCCTTCAAAAGTAGTTTGTGGTAATTCACTCAATATTGCCTCTCCAACTCAAGAAAATAAATATACATTATTCATTTGTGCTGCGCTGAATAGTTTTTGTGTAGATTTTGCATTGCGTCAACAAGTGGCAGCCAACATTAATATGTTCTACATATACCAACTTCCCGTACCGCGATTAACAACTCGTGACAAATACTTCTCGGATATCGTACAGCGCGCCGCCAAACTAATCTGTACCGCCCCAGAATTTGACGAATTAGCCCAAGAAGTCGGCTTAAACTCCCACCGAGAAGGTGTTACCGAGGAAACAGAACGGGCTAAATTGCGTGCCGAATTAGACGGCATCATCGCCCACCTTTACGGCTTAACCGAAGCAGAATTTGCCTATATTTTGACTACTTTTCCGATCGTCCCCGAAACCGTGAAACAAGCAGCATTAGCAGCCTATCGCACCTTTCGCGGGTGAGTCAAGAAACCGGTTTTTTTGGGGTTTCTACACGGTGTAACAAAGTTTTCTGGCAAAAACCCGGTTTCTGAGTACCTCGATGGTCATTAGTAGCAAATTAAGCCGACCATCTGCCAGTCCGTCAGTCCGCTAGGGAATGAATTCCCTGTCTAGTCTAATAGCGAAAGTCCTCGCTCAAGAGGACTAATGAATTCTTCAGTCCTCTTGAGCGAGGACTTTCGCTTTGAGGCAGGGGTTTCAACCCTTGCCGGACTGTCGGGTAGGCGGGAGGACTGTCGCACTGTCGGTTTAACGTGTTTGTTGACACCTACGGGCAGTTCCACGTCCCTACAGATTTCCGCAAAAAAATGTAACGAGTTGTAAAGTATAATTAAACCGAAGCGAACACAGAGGCCAAGTAGTATCAAATGCGAGTTGCGATCGCCGGAGCCGGCTTAGCAGGACTATCCTGCGCTAAATATCTTACCGACGCGGGCCACACCCCCATCCTCCTAGAAAGTCGGGACGTACTCGGCGGCAAAGTCGCCGCCTGGAAAGATGCAGACGGCGACTGGTACGAAACCGGCCTCCACATCTTCTTCGGCGCATACCCGAATATGCTCCAACTATTCAAAGAACTTGACATCGAAGACCGGCTGCAATGGAAAGAGCACTCGATGATTTTCAATCAGCCGGAAACCCCCGGAACCTATTCCCGGTTTGACTTTCCCGACCTTCCCGCCCCCTTCAACGGCGTCGCAGCCATCCTGAGCAATAACGATATGCTCACCTGGCCCGAAAAAATCCGCTTTGGTATAGGTTTGATTCCGGCGATGCTTCAGGGTCAAAGATACGTCGAAGAAATGGATAAATACTCGTTTTCCGACTGGCTGAAAAAGCAAAACATCCCCCCCAGAGTCGAAAAAGAAGTATTCATCGCCATGTCCAAGGCGCTCAACTTCATCGACCCCCACGAAATATCCGCAACCATACTGCTGACAGCCCTCAACCGCTTCTTGCAAGAGAAAAACGGCTCGAAAATGGCCTTTTTAGACGGTTCCCCCACAGAGAGGTTGTGTCAGCCGATGGTAGACTACATAACTGAGCGCGGCGGTGAAGTACGGCTGAATGCACCCATCAAAGAGTTTTTGCTCAACGATGACAACACGGTGCGGGGCTTCCAGATTCGGGGAGTAAAAGGGGCAGATTCAGAAATTCTGACGGCCGATATTTACGTTTCCGCGATGCCGGTTGACCCGCTAAAGCTGATGATGCCGAAACCTTGGGGCGAAATGGATTATTTCAAACAGCTCGAAGGCTTGGAGGGAGTACCCGTCATTAATGTACACTTGTGGTTCGATCGCAAATTAACTGACATCGACCATTTGCTGTTCTCGCGATCGCCCCTGCTAAGCGTCTACGCCGACATGAGCAACACCTGCCGCGAATATGCCAACCCAGACAAATCCATGCTGGAACTGGTTTTAGCACCGGCCAAAGACTGGATAGGCAAATCTGACGAAGATATCGTCGCAGCCACAATGGTCGAGTTAGAAAAACTCTTTCCCGATCAAATCCCAGAACCAGCCAAACTGCTCAAATATCACGTAGTCAAAACCCCTCGTTCCGTCTACAAAGCCACTCCCGGACGCCAGCAGTGCCGTCCCACACAAACAACTCCCATTAGGAATTTCTATCTAACGGGGGATTATACAATGCAGCGTTATCTTGCGAGTATGGAAGGTGCCGTGCTTTCTGGTAAGCTGACAGCGCAGGCTATTTCGACGGCCAATAACAAATGAAAAATTAAGAATTTTTCATAAAGACGTAAAAGAATCTCCCGTTTTCTAAACGGGGGAAAATCAGTTCTAATCTTTAAATTTCTTATTCTCGGATGCTGCAACTGTCAAAACTCCAGTGCATGAGAACTCTGGCCTCTGTTGATGACTCCTACGAACTGTGCCGCCAAGTCACGGCGAGTTATGCCAAAAATTTTTATTTAGGCACTCAACTCATGCCCGAAGCCAAGCGTCGGGCGATTTGGGCGATTTACGTCTGGTGCCGCCGCACCGACGAACTCGTAGACGGGCCGGGTTCTGATGCAACGACCCCTGAAACCCTCAATCTGTGGGAAAAACGGCTAGAATCTGTGTTTGCCGGCCATCCTCACGACGACTACGACGTAGCTTTGGTGGATACGCTGTCTCGTTTCCCGATCGACATTGGGCCGTTTCGAGAGATGATTGCGGGCCAGCAAATGGACTTGTACCGCAGCCGCTACGAAACTTTTGAAGAGCTCAATCTTTACTGTTATCGAGTAGCGGGTACTGTAGGACTGATGTCGATGTCTGTCATGGGTGTAGGCGAATCGAGCTCCGCTGCTAACTGGAATTGGCACTGGGGGAATAGAATTCCCAAAGAAGAAGCCATCTCCCTCGGTATTGCCAAGCAGTTGACTAATATTCTGCGCGATGTCGGAGAAGACGCCCGCCGCGGCCGCATTTACATTCCCTTAGAAGACTTAGCCTTGTTTAACTACACCGAAGAAGATTTATTCAACGGTGTAATTGACAACCGCTGGCGGGAATTGATGCGGTTTCAAATTCAGCGAGCTCGCAAATTATACGCCAGCGCCGAGCCCGGAATTAAAGTGCTCAGTCCCGATATCCGCTGGACTGTTTGGGCGGCTACTATGCTGTACAGCAGAATCTTAAATGCGATCGAACGCAATCAGTACGATGTTTTCCAGAAGCGGGCTTATGTTAGCAATTCTCAGAAACTGCTGTGTCTCCCCGCCGCTTGGCTGAAGTCCAAAGTGCTTTAGTCGCAGCCGGTATTGCTGGCGATTAGGCAACGGATAAGGGGTATTTGTCAAGTTACAAATTATATGATGTCCAGCAAAGTGCATATTAGGTTTGTAGGGACACCGCAGTGGCGTCTCCCTAGCTGTGTTGTGTTAATTTAAGTCAAATTTGTGGAGTAGCGGGCCCAATTTTCAATTGGGCGATCGAACTTTCAAGCAATTGCTTTTCCTGCTGGAGTTTTGCTTCTAAGTTTTGAATTTGTTCCCGGCGGGCTTCAACTTCAATCAAGCGGCGAGACAATTCTTGACTCTGCAAAGTGAGAGATTGCCTCCACCCTTCTGCTTTCTGGGCTTCTTGCTGCAAAAAATCGGGAGTAAAGCCGGTTGTTAAATATTTCTCTACTAATTGTAGCACCCAGTTTGTAGCTGCTTGAATATGCAAAACCTGGCTATTTTCGTCAACATTTGCTAATACTAAAATTCCTTCATTTAAAACATTCGTTGCAGAGTTAATTGGATTTTGAGCAAAATCTTTCTGTAATGTCAAGAAAAATTTTTCACTAAGAATAGCCCAAGTATTATCAGAATTTTGGCAAGCCAGCAATTGCAGACTTATGTCGCCTAAATTTTCCTGATTTTGTACTTGGGCTAAATATAACATGAGGGTGATTTGTTATTAGTTATTAGTTATTGGTTATTTGTATATCTCGCTTGTAGCCGAGACTCGATCCCCCTAAATCCCCCTTAAGAAGGGGGACTTTGAGGGCTCTTGTCCCCCCCTTTTTAAGGGGGGTTAGGGGGGATCTAGACTTCGAT
Source organism: Microcoleus sp. S13_B4 (assembly GCF_036700885.1). NCBI lineage: Bacteria > Bacillati > Cyanobacteriota > Cyanophyceae > Oscillatoriales > Microcoleaceae > Microcoleus > Microcoleus sp. S13_B4. The sequence continues at coordinate 3,382 of NZ_JAUBPU010000105.1, read as the reverse complement.
AAAAACAAAAGAGACGGTATGTTTAACGTGTTTGTTGTCACTAATGGGTACAGCCTGGGAACAAGATTACAGTCAACAGTCAACTCTTAAAACAACTTTAGCCGATCGCGCCAGCGGTGGGTGAGAGTCAGTATTTTCATTGGAATTCCAAGATTTTTCGCCCTCACGCACCCTACAACTTGACTACAAACAGTCACCAGTCACCAGTCACCAGTCAACTATTAAAACACCTTTAGCCGATCGCGCAAAATCTCCGCCTGTTTTTCCGCTTCCGCCAAAGCATCCCTCGCCCCCTGAACAACATCAGGAGTAGCCTTATCCACAAACTTCTGATTAGTCAAGCGCGCCGCAGTATGCTTAATTTCAGCTTCCACCTTGCTCAACTTCTTCTCTAACTTAGCACGCAAAGCCACCAAATCGACCACCCCAGCCAGAGGAATCAATACTTGCACAGTACCGACAACCCCAGCAATTGTCTGTCCCAAATCTGCATCCAAATTAGCAGTAACTGTCAGATTTTCGACTTTTGCCAAATCCTGAATGTAAACGCCTCCATCTGAGATTATTTGGCGTTCTTTCTCGCTTTCGCTTTGCAAAATCGCCGTCACCTTCACACTGGGTTTGATATCAGCATCTGCCCGCAAATTGCGAACTGTGCGAATTGTACCGAACAACAACTCAAACTGCTGTTCTAATTCAGCATCAATTAGCGAGATATCAGCTTCTGGATAAGCTTGCAAAGCCAAACATTGATCATCACCTGTTTGAGTCAGAGTGTGCCAAATTTCCTCAGTAATGTGTGGCATAAAAGGATGCAATAGTTTCAGAATCCCTTCCAACACAAAAGCAAAAGTTTGCTGTGCCACTTTCTTAGAATTTGGTTCAGCATCCTGTTGCAAGCGAGACTTGACCAACTCAATATACCAGTCACAGAAATCGCCCCAGATAAACTCATAAAGCCCCTTCGCCGCTTCCCCCAAACCGTAATTTTCCAAACAATTGCGGCTTTCTTGCACAACTTGATAATAGCGAGAAAGAATCCAGCGATCGCACAATTCCAAACCACCTCCCACAGAAGGACTTCCCAACTGCTGCGGAGTCTGTCCCTCCAAATTCATCATCACAAACCTGGCCGCATTCCACAACTTATTCGTGAAGTTCCGCGAAGCTTCCACTGATTTCGATTCATCAGTTTTGCGATCGTACTCCATGCGAATATTTTGACCGGCCCCTACCACTTCCTTAACCAAGGTGTAGCGCAAAGCATCAGTACCATACTTACCAATCAACAGCAGCGGGTCGATACCGTTATTTTTACTCTTAGACATTTTCTGACCGTTTTCATCCAACACCAAACCGTGAATGTAAACAGTATCAAAAGGCATCTTTTCAGTAAAATGTCCTGCCATCATCGTCATTCTAGCAACCCAGAAAAAGATGATATCAAAACCAGTAACCAAAGTAGTTGTTGGATAGTAAAACTCCAAATCTTTAGTTTCGTCCGGCCATCCCAAAGTTGAGAAAGGCCACAACCCGGACGAAAACCAAGTATCCAATACGTCTGGATCTCTTGCTAGCTTGACATCCTGACCAAATTTAGCCGTAGCTTTTTCCTTAGCTTCAGCTTCAGTTTTTGCAACTATAAAAGGTGTTGTATCAGTAATTTCTCCTTGGGTTTCGCTAACAGCATACCAAGCCGGGATTTGGTGTCCCCACCACAATTGGCGGGAGATACACCAATCTTTCAGCTTCACCAACCAATCGCGATAAACCTTTGTCCATCTGTCAGGAACAAAGACTGGTGAGTTACTTCGATCTAATGCTTCTAAAGCACGCTGAGAAAGAGGATCTATCTTCACAAACCATTGCGTAGATATCAAAGGTTCGACCGGAACTTTGCCGCGTTCGCTGTAGGGAACTGTATGCTTATAATCTTCTATTTTAACCAAAACCCCGTCAACTTCTAAGCGCTGCACCACATTTTTCCGGGCAACAAATCGGTCTTGTCCCTGGAACTCTCCGGCATTTTCATTTAAAGTGCCGTCCTTATTCATAATATTAATAAACGGCAAATTGTGACGCTTACCCATCTCGAAGTCATTCGGATCGTGGGCAGGAGTCACCTTGACACAACCAGTTCCGAAAGTTGGATCGACAAACTCATCAGCAATGATTGGGATTTCGCGATTCACGATCGGCAAAGTCACAGTTTTACCGATAAGATGTTTGTAGCGATCGTCCTGTGGATTCACCGCCACCCCAGTATCGCCCAACATCGTTTCCGGCCGAGTCGTCGCCACCTCCAAATAACCAGAACCGTCCGTCAAAGGATAGCGGAAATGCCACAAATGACCCTCAACTTCCTGCTGATCAACCTCCAAATCCGACACAGCAGACTGACTCGCCGGACACCAATTCACCAAGTAATTGCCGCGATAAATCAACCCCTCATCGTACAGACGAACAAACGCTTCTAAAACCGCAGCGGATAAGCCTTCATCCATCGTAAAGCGTTCGCGCGACCAATCGACAGACACGCCCAAACTGCGTAATTGATTAGTAATAGTATTGCCCGATTCAGCTTTCCACTCCCAGGCCCGTTCCAAGAATTTTTCTCGACCTAAATCGTGGCGAGTTTTGCCTTCTGCTTTGAGTTGTTTTTCGAGAATAGTTTGAACTGCGATGCTAGCATGATCCGTTCCCGGCAACCACAGGGTATTGCGTCCAGTCATGCGGTGATAGCGGACGAGGACATCAATCAGCGTCTCTTCAAAAGCGTGTCCCATGTGGAGGCTGCCGGTCACGTTGGGCGGCGGAATGACGACGCAGTAAGGTTCGCCGCCGGCTTCTGGGTCAGCTTTGAAGGTTTGGTTGTCTTCCCAGTATTTTTGCCACTTGGTTTCGGTGGCTTGGGGGTCGTATTGGGGGGGTAGGTTTGCGGTCATTGGCGAGAGGGTGCAGGTTTTATATTAAGATTGTGCCACAGGAGAGGGAGGAGAAGATGTTTGAACCGCAGAGGGCGCAGAGGGCGCAGAGGGAAGAGTGTTGGGAGGGTTTTGGATTATGATTGTGATTATTGGTTTGAGAAGAGGAGAGAGGAGAGTTGGGAGAGGATCTTAATGAGTTGACTTATGCTGTGATTGGGGCGGCGATGGAGGTTCATCAGGAGTTGGGGCCGGGGTTTTTGGAAGCGGTATATGAGAATTCGTTGCGTGAAGAACTCTCGCGCCGGGGAATTCCTTTTCAACCTCAACCTACAGTAAATCTAACTTATAAAGGTGTTGTGGTTGGGGAAGGCAGATACGATAAGCTGTTGCACATTTAAACTGTGATACAAGCATTGCCCTTATTTTTGATTTTACGACCCCACTTAATTATTAAT
>NZ_JAUBPU010000016.1:0-105328 GCF_036700885.1 Microcoleus sp. S13_B4 | reverse complement strand
CTTTATTGGGAGTTTATCGGTGGCTAGTATTATCTTTTATTGCCTACTTTCTCGCCTTCTGGGCATATCTAGCATCGCGAAAAACTACCTTGCCAGATTGGGGAGACGCGGCGCTACTGGCGAGAGAAACTTTATTGGCCTCTCTAGTAGTTTTGGGGCTGTTAATTAATATCGCTCGCACCCAGAGTTTAGCTCGTCAGCAGGGTTTTGACATCACTGTTAGTGGTTGGCAGTATGGCTAATTGAGAATGGTGCAAGATCTCAGTTATATCATACCTCATCTTTCTGATAAGTGCTATAGCTGGCTTTTCTGATTAGTTTGACTTATCACCACAACTCCACAAGAAGAATTAACCTTTTTTCTGACATCCGTTACCTTAGAAGAAAGCGAATCCGTTGCCGAACTTCCTTCTTCAACATCTGCTATATCCTTGAGGGTTGCAGGTTCGGGATGCTAAAATCAAGCCGTACCATTTATCGATTGGTATTTGCTTTCCGATCCGAAATCCTAAGTTTTCAATAATTTGTCGGGTTTCCGCGTGAGTGTGACCCAACCACAAGTGATATTCTAAAGAAAGGTTTTGCACAAGTTGCCAAGTATCTCGATCTTCAAATAACAGCCATTCTGCACCTTCGCAGTCTACTTTGGCTAAATCGACCCTACCACCAATTCGCTCGATCGCCCTGCGAAATGATACCATTGGTATTTCGCCGCTGTCGCTAACTGTCGATCTGGTTTTTCCCGAAACTTCCCGAATGTCGAGGACTACTTTACCATCTCGGCCTCCTACTGCTTCCATAAAATATGTAAAATTTGCGATTTGAGATTGATGTTTGAGATAATTTTCTAGGTATGGATTAGCTTCGTAGGCGTGAATCACCGCCTGGGGAAACCTGTTCCTCGCCGCAATCGGAAATAACCCGACATTGGCTCCAATATCAATAATTGTCGTCAGTGATTCAGATAATTGCTCGACTCCGTAGCAGTCGTCTAAAAGCACTTCTATAAATTCTCCGTCCATGCCTTTCTCTGAAGGCACGTTTACTGGATGGAGTTTTCCTTGCACAATTAATTGTTCTGGCAATTGAAAGCTAGCAACTCTGTTAAAGGTAATCCCTAACTTTTGGGCTCTAATTTTACGATGGACGAGTTGCTGAAGTTTATGGAAAAGCATAGGGAGAAATTGACATTTGTTTTAATTTAATAATAACGTTATATGATGAAAAAGCCTGTCGCTACTAACATTTAGCACCGCTTATAAATCGGGTTTATGTCTGCCAGTTAAATCTGAAAAGCCCGATTTTTAGTCAACAAACCCGGCTGATTAGATTTTTTTGATAAGGCGCTAGATATTAGTACAGAGAGTTTATTTGGTTTAGGAGAAGAGTAAAATGAAAGTAAATCTGCTTTAATATATGTCACAATGCGCTCCCAAACACGGGAATCAAAATGTTAAAGTTCGCTAGACTGCTCCCAACAATTGAAGAGTTAGTAATGCTCCACTTTCCCAGGGCTGCGGAGTCGGAAATTAACCAGCGGTTGATGGAAAAATTCGCCGACCCGGGAGTGAATGCTTGGCTCGATCGTGCAAACAATGCGATCGCCCTAATTCCCGACCGCAATCCCCAAAAGACAAAATTCGCACCCTAGAGAATCTAGCACTCATACAGGCTCTACTCGATAACCACTCTGAGTGGTTCCTATCCTGGATACAGTAGACTTGTTACATGAATCAAGTTAACAGACGTTTGTCCTGCTGACAACACCCACAAGCTTGGTTCGGCACAACCCCTAGCCTTCACCCCAAGGTGACAAGAAGCCCATTATTCTCAAACGCAACATTTGTTCTTGAACACCTGAGTTTTAGCACCTGCTTGTACGTCCCGTGAGGCTGGCCACCACCGCAACTAACTCGGCAGCATCTACGGGTTTGGTTAAATGCATCTGAAAACCTGCTAATAGTGCCTGCTGACGATCGTCATTCCGGGCATAAGCCGTCAGCGCGATCGCGGGTAGCCTACCGCCCCGCTGCGCTTCAAGTTGACGCAACTTGCGGATCAGGGAGTAGCCATCCTCATCCGGCATCCCAATATCGCTCACTAAAACATCGGGGCTGCGATCGGTTGCGGTTTCGATAATGGTCAAGGCCTCCTTGACCGAAGCAACAGCCATGACATCAGCACCATACTTTGCGAGAATGGTGCTCAGCAACTCTAGCGCGTCAGCCTCGTCCTCTACCACTAAGATTTGTAAGCCTTCAAGGGTTGGCGAGGCCTGAAACATCCCCTTCGCCTCGACGAGTGAGTTTAATGGCTCTAGATCGCTGGGTGGTAGATGGATAATCATCACGGGCAGTTTGACTGTAAAGGTCGCCCCCTGTCCTATCCCTGGACTCACTACCGTTACAGTCCCGCCATGTAATTCAACTAATTGACGCACAATGGCTAACCCTAAACCCAACCCCCCATAACTGCGAGTAGTCGTGCTGTCGTGCTGGCTGAAGCGATCGAAGACAAACGGTAGAAAGTCCGAACTGATACCTGCTCCAGTGTCGCTGACAGTAATTTCAACATGGGAATTAACCCGCTGCAAACCAATCTGGACTCGCCCGTCTTTAGGCGTAAATTTGAGGGCGTTAGAAAGTAGATTCCACACAACTTGCTGCAACCTATCGGCATCCCCCAAGAGCGGGCCAACTTCAGCATCGAGCACGCTTTGCAGGCGAATTGACTTTGCCTCAGCCGCCAAGTGTACAGACTCAATCGCCGATTCAATCACCGGCACGAGGTTGACAGGACGGACTCGGAGGCGCAGTTTACCCGTGATGATGCGAGAAACATCGAGGATATCTTCGATGAGCTGGGCTTGAGACTTTGCGTTTCGCTCGATCGTCTCCAAAGCCCGCGCCACCTTATCCTCACTCAGGTTTTTCAGCCGTAACATCGTTGACCACCCTAAAATCGCGTTAAGAGGAGTTCTGAGTTCATGAGAAAGAATCGAGAGAAACTCATCCTTGGCACGGTTGGCGGCCTCTGCCTCTGCCCGAATTATTTGTTCACGGCTCAATAATTCGTCTTTGGTGCGATTAGACGCTTCCAGTTGGGCAGTGCGTTCCTGCACCCGTTGCTCTAGCTCCAGATTAATCGCCTGGATACGGTGGCGACTCTCTTCTAGTTCCTGGTTTGTAAGGGCGAGTTGGGCTGGACTGGGCGTATCGAGTGCCACTGGAATTAAGGGAATCAGTAAAAAGGTGAACGTATAGAAAGACCAAACACCAGTGACAGCTTTGATCAGTCCTGAAACCCAATAAATGGGGTGCCAAAGTGTCACTACTTCGATCAGGTGGGTTGTGCCACATAAGGCAAAGATAAAAAAGAAACCTACCAGCAGCGTCACCGTGTGGGTAGGCAGATCCTTACGTTCATTTGTAAAGTAAACAATGGCAACCGCCACCGAGTAATAAGCGAGGGTAGTCAAGGCATCGGACGTTATGTGCAGCCAGACTAACCCCGGTTTCCAGAGGTAACAATGCCCGTGAGGAATGAAATTAGTTGAAAAGAAGGTGCTCAAGAGGTCAGGCATATTAGTTTACGGCACTGTCAAGTTAATAATTTAGGGGGTGTCATCAATTCAACCAGATGACCGCAGCAGCCCGAAGAATCGCACGCGGGAAAGTTCACCGCCCTAGGGTGATAGCGCGTCGCGATTGCCTGATACTGCTTGAGCTTGGGGAAAAAGTTCTCAATCAAATGACGGGCTTTGTACAATTGAGCCTCGTAAGTTTCCAGGGTGTTGCAATTGCGGCTTTTGTCAAATCATGGCGCTCTCCCCCTCGGCATTGAGGCGGTCAATCACACGCTGATCTGGATCATAGCCCTTGTTAGGCAGCAGTGTATGCGCCACGAGGAACGGCGGCAGTTGGTCGCCTCCTGCTCGCGTCACCAGTTTGTCCGGGGGTGAGGTGAAACCCCAACGACTCACCTCAAAAAGCTCAGCAAAAAGATGTTTCTTTAGAGTGGGAAAATGCCTGGATCGGAAAAAATGAGAAGGAGTCAGAAGACAGAATTTAGAATTCAGAATACCCCATGCCTGGAGTGATGGTTTTCGGTAACGAAAGATTTTTTTGATCCACGATTAAAATCGGGCGATTGAAACCTGGATTCTCCATCCTGTCGCACAGAATCCATTCCAAAAGTCTGTATAACTTACGGCACAGTGACTCTGGAACAGGTCGCACAAGAATCCCATAATCCTTGAGCGCCAGCTTGCTCTCTTTTGCCAATATACACTCCTACAGTTTATGAAAGTTGATGCTTCAATTGCCAGCTCTTTCCACTGCTTGTTATCCTTATTACCTACAAATGACCACATTTCATCACATTGAATTGTGAGCTTCCCTTTCTTTTTTGACTTCACTTCTACTTCTCTTTTTACCGCTCTAATTTTTTATTAACATAGTATTGCAACCACCGCATCAACATCTTACAAGTACCGATAGTGTAAAAATTGACTCATTTCGTAAGTCCTGTTCTTCCTTATTCCTAAATCAATCATTAATAAATTCACCTTCACAGATAATCGAGTCTCGGTTCTCCAAATCTTCTTGATTCCAGACCGCGTTTAATGCTGCGGAACTTAAGGAAGTTGACATCGTATTTAATGTTGTGTTGTAGTATTCGGCAGCATTATTAAGTTCTACCTGGGGCGCTTCCTTGAAGTATGAATTAATATCAGGCGTACAACGCTGGGCTTGGTAGTATAAATAAGCTTCAGCATTAATACACATTACATGGTAAAAATCCTTATTTGCTGCCGTCACATCTCCAAGTTTATACAGCGCTAAACCCCGGTTCAGATAAGCTTTAACATAGTTGGGTTCTAGTTCCACTGCTTTGTCAAAGTCTTCAATTGCAAGCTGCATTTGTTTTAATTTATAGCGAACGCAACCTCTGTTATAATAGGCATAAACATTTTGTGGATCGATGCCGAGTGCAGTGTTGTAATCGGCGATCGCCTGCGTATTGTCTCCTAATTGGTGGTAACAGAGACCTCGATTTATGTAAGCTTTGATATATTTTGGATTCAACCGCAGCGTTTCGTTAAAGTTTTCTGTTGCAGCCTCTTTTTCTCCCAAAAGGTAGTAAGCGCGCCCCCGGTTGTAATAGGTTTTATAATTGTGGGAATTGAGAGATAGAGCTCGATTGTAGTCTTCTATTGCTTCTTCGTAATTTCCTAAATTAGCAAGTACAAGTCCCCGGTTGTTGTAGATAGCGTGGCTGTTAGGCTTATTTGCCAAAGCGCAGTTGAGATCTTCAATGGCTTTTTCGTGTTCTCCGAGATGACGCCAAGCATTGCCTCGATTCAAGTAAGCCTCGAAGAAATTAGGATTGATATCTAGGGCTTGGCTGAGGTCTGCGATCGCTTTTTGGTAGTCTTTCATGTAATAGTAAACCAAGCCACGATTGTTGTAGGCTTTGGCATCGGCGGGATTGACTTGCAGTATCTGAGCGAAGTCCTCAAGTGCTGCTTCATAGTTTCCTTTCTTGGCGCTGTGCAAACCGCGCTTGTAAAATTGTTTGAGGTTCATAGGTCAACTTTCAGGATTGCTTGATGCTGGGGGTTGATTCCTGTGCAGTCAGTTTTGAGTTCGACAGCCGTTAATCTGTTGAAAGAGCATCCACCTGCGGTCAGAGTAAGTCTTAAATGATTCCCGGCAATCTACCCTAAACAGGATTTTTGGTTTATTTTAACAGTAGTTAAATCCTGTTGAAAGGCTCTGCACGTCGGCTGGATTTACTTATTAGTCAGTTCGATTGTTTACCCGACGATCGACTGGATATCAAAAGTCTAGTTTTACTTGGTGCTGTGTGTCTCTTGATGCGGGGGCGATCGGCTCGATCGCCAAATTAAGTTTGATACCGCTATTCAGTATAAATTGTTGCCCGCAGTCCTACCGAGTAAACTCTATATTTTTTTGACAAACTTCGTCTCATTATTTGCGGCAGTACGTCTCTACCAACTTTTGTTGCGTAATTACCAATTACCGATTGATTTCCTCTTCCACATAAACAGTCAATTTCTCCAAATCTGGAAGTTCGATCAATTCTTGTTCCTTTTCCTTAACCGAGACGGGCATCATCACAGGTTTACGGTGTTCGATCCAGCAACTCGCCAGCGGTAAAGTTTGTTCCAAATCTTCCAAAGGCCTCGGAATTACCATCACGGCGTTCAACTCGCCAATTCGCTCAGCTTCGTACATCCCGGCTTCTACGGCTACTGCTACATCTGCAACTGCACCCCGAATAATTGCCGTGCACAAACCTGCGCCAATTTTCTCGTAAGCTGCCAAGTGTACGTCTGCGGATTTGAGCATAGCATCGCAAGCACCGACCATTGCGGGAAATCCCCGGGTTTCGAGCAAACCGATCGCCTGATTGCTAAGCCGAGAATAATTGCCACTTTCGGAAAGTTCAGTCAGCCGAAAGCCGATCGGCAAAACCACTTCCAAATTAGCCAAAGGTCTAGGAATCACCAACTTAGAAACAAACTGCCCGAACTGTTCGGCCGTTTGAGCTCCCGCTTCCACAGCCAAACGCACATCCGAAATTCTGCCGCGGACGATCGCCGTACAGTGACCGGAACCAATTTTTTCGTATCCTACTAAAATTACTCCTGCCGACTTCAGCATCATGTCAGCAGTCCCCACAATTGCCGGAAAACTCTTGGTGGATACCAAACCCAAAGCAGTGTCTTTGAAGTATTCCTGGCGCTGCGATCGCTCTTCGTGACTGTTACGATCTGTTTGTCCGTCCATCTTCTATTACCCTTAGAAACTTCCCAAAATAAAAATTTGTTAATAGTTTATAGTTTCTCAGATGAGAAGACAGACTGCACGAGCTACAAGACACTGATTGCTGCGGCAAAGCCTTACAAATTGCTGAGCTACCAATAATATGAGATTACCTATTTATATTTAATCTTTCTGCCTTCAGCATAGCTGCCTTTTGCCGAAATGATGGCTACCCGGAACCGCCCGATGGAGTTTGGCCGTTTTCCTCCGAGCGATTAAAAGCTTGGCGGTGCGGAAACAGCGTCCCCAACAGCCGATTGATGTGAGCTTGACCGTACAGAATAGTTGGCGTTTCCCCTGGTTGGGGAGGCTCTGCGGCGGTGGATTCCGGCGGATCTGGGGCAGTCTCCGGCGCAGTTTGAGGCGGTGTTTGGGCGGGTTGTGGCGGCTCGATCGGCTCGATGGGTCGATCGACTGGTGGCGTAGTGACTTCGGGGGTTTCTGGTGATGTTGGCGCTGCTGTTGGCGCTGTTGCGGTTGCTTCTTCTGCGGCGACTTGGCGGCTGGTATCTCCGATTAGAGAACCTGCTGGCATAATTTGCATTTTTTCGATACAAGGATTGATTAGGGTCGTCCCGGCGCCAATACAGGCATTTTCCCCGATCCTTCCCGCACCTACCACCAGCACCCCTGCACCCAGAATAACGCCTGCCCCAATGTCGAGATTACCTTCACGGGCGTGAAGGATAACTCCCATACCGATACAGGCACCGGCGGCGATCGAGATTCGGCTACCCGGCTCTGCTTGCAGGATTGCTCCAGGGGCGATCGCCGCACCCTCATTCACAACTACATCGCCACTCATCAAAATCTGAGAGTTGCTACTTAATTGCAGTGGCGATAAATACATTCAACTTCACCATGAAAGGAGCGATTTTTTTAGATCAAAGGACTTTAAATTATGGGTTTTTTCGACTAATAAATTTAACCATGTCAATCTAAGAAACGATTATTTACTAATACTGAGAAGCTTGATGCTTTAACGTTTTCTAGAAAGTTCCAGAAGATTCGAGATTTTGACCAACCCTTCTCAATTGAGCTTTTTAACTATCTCAAATCCAACTTCAATCCGCTTGGATTTCTCCCGTGGGCACCTGTGCGAGGGCTTAACGGGAGAAACAAGTTAATTACCTGGCAAATTAAGGTCGTTGGATAATTTCTTCGAGTACCCGGCGCTTCGCCTTGGAGTCGATACCCAGCAAACGGACGTACTCGCCGCTGTGTTCTTTGAGACAGCTTTCGAGGGCAGAAATCACTTCGGATTCGCGGTTGGATGAGATCGGGGCGCAACTGCTCCAAGAACCAGTGCGGAAACGGCGCGCGTCGGCGTGTTCCGTGCCAATTTTGTAGCCTTGGGAAAGCAGGTTGCGGATTTGGTCGATCGTCTTGCCGGTCAAACTTCCGCTGCTCGCCGAACCAGTCGAAGCTGCTTTGTATCCCGAGGTTGCTGCCGGCTTAGCCGATTGAGCAACTGGGCCGTCGGGACGCTGAATAATTTCTTCAACTATGCGTCGCTTAGCTTTCGGGTCAATCCCGATCAAGCGCACGTATTCGCCCGGATACTCGTTCATCACAGCTTCCAAAGCGGCGATCGCCTCAGATTCGTTTTTCACTTGCAGCGAAGCTCCGCTTTGCCAAGAACCGGTGCGGAAGCGGCGCGCGTCGGCGTGTTCCGTCCCCACCTTGTAGCCTTGAGCTAGCAAGCCGCGAACCTGAGCCACTGTTTCGGCACTCAATTTTCCGCTTGACACGGAACCGCTATTGTGGTGGGAAGCTTGTTGTGCAACTTTACCGTTAGATTGGTGAGTTTTCGCACCGTTAGAACCGTTAGAGCCATTATTCTCTCCCGGTCTTTGGACGATTTCTTCTAGTACGCGGCGTTTGGCTTTGGTGTCAATCCCGATCAAGCGGACGTATTCTCCTTGGTGTTCAGCCATGCAAGCTGACAAAGCGGCGATCACTTCTGAGTCACGAGTTGAGGAAATCGGGCCGCAAGTACGCCAAGAACCGGTACGGAAGCGGCGTGCGTCGGCGTGTTCGGCTCCCACGCTGTATCCTTGAGCTAGTAAATTGCGGATGCTATCGGCAAGAGTTGAACTCAATTGGGTGCCGGCCTGGGTAGAATATTTGGTTTGATTCATATTTGGGTTTGTACTTTTCTCGTTGCGAATTGGTGCTAGACAGGCGATGTTCTCAGCGCAGCGATAACCCGTTCTCAGAGCGTCATTGATGCCGATGACATGGGTCGCAAATTGAACGTCAGAATCTTGAACGTCAGGCAAGCGATCGGCTTGCTTCTGATTAGTGATGATGGCTCCCGAAGGTACGTACTTACCCGGGGGAATCTCCACATCTTTAATTAGTACGTGCATCATGACAATGCAGCCGTTGCCCACTCTGGCATTGAACACCGTAGAACGAAAGCCGATAAAGCTATCGTCGCCCACGTAGGCAGGGCCGTGAATTAAACTCATGTGGGTGAGGGAAGTATTTTTCCCCACCCACACAGAATAGGATTTGCCGTCGTCTCCTGTGACTCGGCCTTGTTCTAGGCCGTGAATCACTACTCCGTCTTGAATGTTGCTTCCTGATCCGATATAAAAAGGAGTGCCTTCATCGGCGCGGATAGATGTCCCGGGGGCAATCATCACATTAGAACCGATATGCACATCCCCAATAATGTTAGAAAAGGAATGTACGAAGGCGGTATCGTGAATTTTGGGCTCAGCCAAGTTTTTCGACCAAGGCGTCGGGGGAGCCGCAACGTTGCGGACTGCCATAAATTAAGTTCTCCTAAGTTGAAAAATCTTTTTGTTAGTTGTTAGTTGTTAGTTGTTAGTTGTTAGTTGCTAGTTGTTAGTTATTTTTCGACTAACTGCTAACTGCTAACGGTTGCAACTAGCGGTACGGGTCGTCTTTTTTACTGTAAATGAGGCGATTTTCTACATTGACAGTATCTATAATGCCTACTACTAGAGCATCGATCGGACGGTTTTCACTGCCGGGCGCGATCCGGGCTGCGCTGCCTCGGGTTACTAAAACCCATTCATCGATACCAGCGCCCACACAGTCAGCGGCTACCTCATAGCCGGGAACTGGTGAACCTTCCTCATCGATGAATTGCAGCAGGAGAAATTTCGATCCTCTCAGCGTCGGCTCTTTTTGGGTACTGACAACTGTGCCGAGAACTTTGGCCATTTGCATTTTAGGTAATTGGTAATTGGTAATTGGTAATTGTCATTTTTACAGGGTCACTTGTTTTTTTTATTAGCTCTGTCCGATGTCCGGTGTCCGTCTTTTAGAGCTTCGTCTAGTAACTAATGACTCATGACTAATGACTCATGACTAATAACCAATATCCCATGCCCACCTCAATTAAAAATTAAAAATGCTAAATCAAAAACATCGCGATTTTTAATTTTTAATTACCAAACGCCCCTAACAGCCGATCGCCTATCTTATGATCTGTTGAGGGGACGAATGCCACTGACGCCTTCGCGGAACTGTTCTACAGCTTCGGTGTAGCGAATCGGCAGCACGTACTCTAAGTTTTCGTGAGGGCGGGCGATAATGTGGGTGGACATCACTTGTCCGCCGTTAACGCGCTTCACTGACTCTACTCCGGCGGCGACAGAAGCTTGCACTTCCGAGACATCTCCTCTTACAATGACCGTAACCCGAGCGCTACCGATTTTTTCGTAGCCTACCAGGGTGACGCGGGCTGCTTTGACCATCGCGTCAGCGGCTTCTACCACTGCGGGGAAGCCTAGGGTTTCGATCATGCCAACTGCAATTGCCATTGGTTTTACTCCTGATTGAATATTGGGGGAACTAAACTGTTAATTTTTGACGATCGCACAAATTTTCTTTTAAGGAAACTTTTGTGCGCTAAGAACTTAGTAGCCTCGGAACTGTTCTACTGCTTCTGTATATCGAATCGGCAGAACGTATTCTAGGTTTTCGTGGGGGCGAGCGATGATGTGGGTAGAGACGACTTCTCCGCCGTTCACCCGCTTGACGGATTCCACTCCTGCTGCGACTGAGGCTTGGACTTCCGACACGTTGCCGCGCACAATTACGGTGACGCGAGCGCTGCCGATTTTTTCATAACCCACCAGGGTAACGCGGGCAGCTTTGACCATAGCGTCGGCAGCTTCCACAACAGCGGGAAAACCTTTTGTCTCAATCATTCCCACGGCAATTGACATTTTTGAATCTCCTTTGAGGATGAGCGAAATTACCGTTACAAATCTTTGAGAAATCTAAAAATTTGGACGGGGAGGCCCACATTATTTAGTAATGCAGTGTAAACCTTCCTATCCTATAAGAATAGGGGAAGGTGTCCACCTTGACAATATAAACTAACATCATAATGTTTAATAACAAAAATTAAAATTTTTTATGTTACTTAAAATAATTTAATATTTATTTAATAATCTTAATATAAAGAGGGGTAGAGACCGACGGCGAGAGGAATTAAAGTAAGTAATAATACTCATATAAAGAAGAGTTCGGTATGTAAAGCCGGAGCTGATCACTGCCGAGAAACTTGGGGATTCCAAAAGGGGGATCGCGGGTAAATCGGCAAAAAAGGCAGTCTTAGCCCATCGGCAGGCATTTTTTTCTTTGAGTGCCTCGTCTGCTCAGCAAGTAATTTTGTGTGGAGATAATTCTCAGTTTTGATGCTTTAATGTATAGTGAATCTTGGGTGCAAATTATTTTGCCACAACTATACGATCGGCTTTAGTCAAAGTTTTAGGGTGTCGCGCGATCGCGCGCAACTGCTTTTGTATAAAGGCAGCCAGTAATTTCAAGTTTAAGGGATAAATTAAATGACTCAATTTCTCCTCCAAGCCTGTTGGTGGGTACCTTTATATGGCTTGATAGGCGCAATTTTAACTTTGCCGTGGTCTACGGGAACAGTTCGCAGAACAGGGCCGAGACCGGCGGCTTACTTCAATTTGCTGATGAGTGTGTTGGCTTTCATACACGGGTCAGTTATTTTTACAGCGACTTGGGGTCAACCGCCCCAACAGTTGCTCGTGCACTGGGTGCAAGCAGCAGATTTAGATTTGTCTTTTGCAATAGAAATCTCCACCATCAGCGTCGGAGCAATGGAGTTAGTTACAGTTCTGAGTTTGCTAGCACAAATTTACGCTCTAGGCTACATGGAAAAAGACTGGGCGCTAGCTCGATTTTTTGGGCTGATGGGTTTTTTTGAAGCAGCAATTAGCGGCATTGCCATTAGCGACTCGCTGCTTCTAACTTACGCTTTGTTGGAAGTGCTGACGCTTTCAACTTACTTGCTAGTCGGGTTTTGGTACGCTCAACCGCTGGTAGTAACAGCCGCTAGAGATGCGTTTTTAACAAAGCGTGTAGGAGACGTGCCACTGCTGATGGGAGTAGTGACGCTTTCAACTTTAGCAGGAAGTTTGAATTTTTCCGATTTGGAAATATGGGCTGAAACTGCAACTTTGTCTCCTGTAGTGGCGACTCTTTTAGGTTTGGCTTTAATCGCCGCACCTACAGCCAAGTGCGCTCAATTTCCATTCCATTTGTGGCTCGACGAGGCGATGGAAGGGCCCAACCCGGCTTCGATTATGCGGAATACGGTAGTTGTGGGCGCTGGGGCTTATGTTTTGATTAAACTTCAGCCTGTTTTAGCGCTGTCGCCCGTGACGGATGCGGTGCTGGTGGTTTTGGGTGCGGTGACGGCTGTTGGCGCTTCCTTGGTGGCGATCGCCCAAATCGACATCAAAAGAGCACTATCGCATTCTACCAGCGCCTCTTTGGGTTTGGTGTTTATCGCCGTGGGACTAAATCAAGTTGACATTGCTTTGCTGTTGCTGTTCGCGCACTCGATCGCCAAAGGCCTATTATTCATGAGCGTAGGGTCAATTATTACCACAACTAACACTCAGGATTTAACAGAAATGGGTGGGTTGTGGTCGAAGATGCCTGCCACGACTACGGCTTATTTAGTAGGCGCTGCGGGGATGGTAGCGCTGTTGCCGCTGGGCAACTTTTGGGCGATGCGACGCTGGCTTAACGGTTTTTGGACGGTGCCTTTGTGGCTGGTAATAGTGCTGCTTTTAGTTAACTGTTTGACAGCGCTAAATTTAACTCGCATATTCGGTTTAGTGTTTGTGGGAAAACCGCAGCCGAAAACTCGCAGAGCTCCCGAAGTTGGTTGGCCGATGGCTTTGCCGATGGTAATTTTGACGGTGATGGGGCTGTTGGTGCCTTGGATGTTGCAGCAGTGGCAACTATTAATTAGTTGGACGGGCCCTTGGGCGGAAACGGGGGATTTTGATGCTTTAAATTTGCTTTTGAAGACGCTGGATACGCCACTGTTGTTGTTATCGGGGTTGATTGGCGTTGCGGTTGGGGTGGCGATTTATTGGTACGGGGTTTTACCTCGACCGGTACGGCTGCCGGTGCCGGCGTTGCAGGATTTGTTTGCTTACGACTTTTATATCGATCGAGTTTACCGCGTGACAGTCGTTTGGGCGGTGGCTTTGATTTCTAAAATCAGCGCTTGGACTGATAAGTATGTTGTGGATGGGGCGGTGAATTTGTTCGGTTTTGCCACAATCTTCAGCGGTGAAGGGTTGAAGTACACTGGCACCGGTCAGTCGCAGTTTTATGTGTTGACTATTGCCGGGGGGGTTGCTGTGTTGCTGGCGTTGATTATTTGGCAGTTTTAAACTGTAGTGGTTGGCAGATGAATTTTTCGGGGTTTGTCTGCTTTTTGTCTGATGTTATTTAATTTTTCACCGCAGATAAGGGCGGATGAACGCAGATGAACGCAGATGATTTTAGTCTGGGTTTGTCTGCTTTTTTATCTAGTTTTACTCAAACTCGATCGGCTACAATTCTGTCACCCCAACTTCCCAACCGGGCAAAAGTTGGGGAATTGAAATCATGTCGCCGTCTCTCAATACCACTGGCTCTGCTTGGGGAGTGTAAATTGTTATTGTGCGCTTGTCTGGGTCGATTAATATTCCTACTTTTGCTCCGAGTTCGATGAATGATGAAATTTTTTCTCGGAGGGGTTTGAGGAGATCGGACTGAGATTTGATTTCTACAACTAAGTGGGGAACGAGTTCGGCAAAATACCTTTTACTTTGTTTGAGGCGTGCCGCTAACACCAACGAAACATGGGGTGCTCTGAGCTCGGAATTGGGAAGGATAAACCCGCCGCTGGAGTCAAACACTTGTGCGAGTTTGCGAGGTTTGACCCAGTTACGCAAAAGACTGCCAAACTCGGCTCCAATTTCGCTCGATACAATGTCTGATGGGCCCATAACGATAATCTTTCCGTCTACCAGTTCTAGTTGGTAGTCTAGATGTGCTTCCGAGAGTATAGCTTGCAGTTGTTCCCAGTCGGCAATGGTGAGGCGGGTGGAAGGAGAACCGGATTTAATTTGCAAATCTTGTAGATCTGTAAGACTTGAGGTTATAGGAGCATTCCAGAGACATTTGAATCTATGCTAACAAGAAAATCCGCCGATCGCTTTTTTATTCAGTTGCTTTGCGTTAATGTTAAATATAGCTCTAAATACTGTGTAACAAAGGAAAGTTTTAATTGATGCTCAGTGCTTTAATCTGGATACCAATGTTGGCTGCTGCCCTGATTGGGCTCTGGCCCGGTTCAGTGAGTTCTAAAATAGTTCGGAATGTCGCGATCGCCATTGCGGGTATAACTTTTATTCTCTCGGTGATTTTGGCAGTTCAGTTTGATGCCAGTACCAGTGAGTTACAGTTTTCGGAATTTATTCCTTGGATAGATGTTTTGGGATTGAATTACAATCTCGGTGTTGATGGTTTGGGTCTGCCTTTGGTAATTTTAAATACTCTGCTGACAGGGGTAGCTATTTACGCTACGGATGAGTCGATCCGCAGACCTCGACTTTATTATTCTTTGATTCTGTTAATTACCGGCGGCGTAACAGGGGCTTTTTTATCTCAAAATTTGCTGCTGTTTTTCCTGTTTTTTGAGGTAGAATTGATTCCGCTTTACCTGTTAATTGCGATTTGGGGAGGCGAGCGCCGGGGTTATGCTGCTACTAAGTTTTTAATCTATACTGCATTTTCGGGAATTGTGCTGCTGGCTGCTTTCTTGGGTACTGGTTGGCTTAGCGGTGCTTCGAGTTTCGATATGGTTGGTGCAGCGGGCGCATCGCATTTGCAAGGAGGATTGCCATTGCCTTTGGTAAGGCAAATTGTTTTGCTGGCAGGGGTGTTGCTGGCTTTTGGTATTAAGATGCCCTTGGTGCCTTTTCATACTTGGCTGCCGGATGCTCACGTAGAAGCTTCGACGCCGGTTTCGGTGCTGCTGGCGGGGGTGCTTTTGAAGCTGGGGACTTATGGGATGCTGCGCTTTGGTTTGGGTTTGTTTCCCGAGGCGTGGGCGGTGGCGGCACCTTGGTTGGCGAGTTGGGCTGTGGTGAGTGTGCTTTACGGGGCGAGTTGCGCGATCGCCCAAAAAGATATGAAAAAAATTGTAGCTTACAGTTCGATCGCTCACATGGGCTACATTTTGTTAGCTAGCGCTGCAGCTACTCCGATTAGTACGTTGGGAACTGTTTTGCAAATGGTTAGCCACGGCTTAATTTCGGCGCTACTATTCTTAACCGTCGGCATTGTTTACAAAAAATCCGGCACCCGCAACATCGATGTGCTCCAAGGTTTATTCAATCCAGATCGCGGTTTGCCGATGATTGGCAGTTTAATGATCCTCGGCGTGATGGCAAGTGCCGGCATTCCGGGTTTGGCTGGATTTATTGCTGAATTTTTGATGTTTCGGGGCAGTTTGCCAGTGTTTCCCGTGCAAACTTTGCTTTGCATGATCGGCACTGGTTTAACTTCAGTTTACTTTTTAATTATGGTCAACCGCGCCTTTTTCGGCCGCCTTTCGGATGTGGTGGTGAATTTGCCGCAAGTCCGCTGGCGCGATCGCATCCCTTCGCTGATTTTAGCAATAATTATCGCCATCATGGGAGTGCAGCCGGGAGTTTTAGTTGCTTTGAGCGAAAAAACTGCGATCGGATTGGTAGCTAATGTGCCACCGCAAGTTAAAGTGATTGCTCACAATTTAGATTGATAGGATGCCCCGTCGATCGATCGCAATCCAATTCGTTTGTAGTGAGGAATGCAAGTCATCATAAACTTCTGAGGATGGTCGTACTCACTACAAACAAGTGTACCCCGCAAAAACCGTAAAAAACCTGCTTTCTTCGATCTAGATTGCGTCCAGTAGGGTATGTATTTTTACATAAAAAAAAAGTAAACATTTGTGTGGTGAGGTAGCCCTTATTGCCAAAAATGATATAATATCAGAGCTATCAAGAGTAAAAAAATAGTTATTAAATTCAGGCTGAATCCCGATGAAAAGCACAGTATTAAAACCGTCTGCCCATCCCTTAGCCCCATACATTGACCTCTTGGAATCAGGCAAAGCTTTACTGCCTGATTCTACGGAAAATGTGGTTGAAGTTGTCGGGGTGCTGAAAAGTTATGGTATTGTTTTAGATGCCTATTCTCGCAATCTCAATTATATTGCAGAAGAACAGTTTTTAGTGCTTTTTCCATTTTTTAAATATTTCAACGGAGATGTGACTCGGCCCAAACTAATTCGCTATTTGTGGCACGATCGCATTAATTTTGAGTATGCTGAGTATTGCATGAGAACAATGCTTTGGCACGGCGGCGGCGGTTTGGACAGTTATTTGGATTCCCCGGAATTTAGCAGTTTGGCCGAAAAGGCGATCGCGGCTAAATTGAAAGGTAATTTTTTCATGCAGGGCCTCAACAAAACATTTCCTGATTTTTTGCCGGAACAAGTGCGGATGCTGGCTTACTACACTGGTCTCGGTCAGTTTTGGCGGGTAATGAGCGATTTATTTATGGACTTATCTGATTCCTACGATCGAGGGGAAACTAAGTCTATTTCTGATGTAGTTGATTTTGTCAAAGCCGGTTTAGTCGCCGCCGCCAGCCTACCGATTACCTACAGCGTCAAGATTGGCCCTCAAGTCTACGATATCCTGCCAGCGACGGCTAATTTGACATTTTTACCAGATGTAGCCGTGCCTTATGTAGAGGCTGTTTTCTTTCGGGGCACTGCGTTTTTTGGCACAGTTTCCTACAACGCTCAAGCCCATCAAATCCCGGAAGAACAAAGAGAATTTGCCTACGGGGCTTTGTTTGCTGACCCTTTACCTATTGGAGGTGCAGGGATTCCGCCAACTCAATTGATGCAAGATATGCGGCATTATTTGCCGGAGTATTTGCACGAAGTTTATCGCACTAGCTGTCGGGGTGAAGACGATCTGCGGGTGCAAATTTGCCAAAGTTTTCAGAAGTCGATGTTTTGCGTGACGACGGCGACTATTTTGGGTCTCGCACCTCATCCAATGAATACCTCCGACCCAGAGGAAAAAAAGGCTAATCGAGCTTATTTAGAAGGTTGGATGGATAGATTTGGAAATTCTCGCTTGGATTGGGCAAATCAGCAAACTAACAGGGCCTGTCAGTTGTTCCCCGAACGGTAGAAGGGCGATTGGTTTTTAGGGCGCAAGGTCTCTCGGAGTTACAAAAATATTACCTGGTTTGGCAATTGCTTTCTTTTGGAGGGCGAAAGCTCCTCCTGGCGATCGAAATGATATCACGTCCCGTCAAATAGCCGTTATAAGGCAAGTAGTGAAAACTTCAGTCCACAAACTTTTATGAGGACTGAAGTCCTCACTACCAAACAATTTTATGGTAGTCATTTTAGCGGACATAATATGACCTGATAAACTGTTTGTTTTCGGTTCAGTGTGATTGCTTTCATAAGAGATATATCCGCTAACCCTTAGACTGGTAATGACAGGATAAAGCACTTCTTATTTCCGAACTATCTAGATTCGGACTAGAAGACTCAGGCCGTGAGAGTCCGTGCCACAAGTTCCCAGCAAACCATAAGTTTCTGCTAAATTTTTGACTAAAGCAGTTTGTTTAGGACTCGGTTTCCAAGGATTGGGATTGCTGTAAGCATAGTAAGTTTCTACACCATCAATGCCGAAACTGGCTGCTTCTGGGATTAGTTTATCTGCGCTAGAACGATATCGGCAAGGATGTGCGAGAACTGCTAAACCTCCTGCTTCATGAATAGCTTCAACTACCCTGGCTGCTGAATAACAATAAGTGCCTTCAGTGCTTTTACCTTGTAGGTATGGTTTGAGGCTGGGATGTTGCGGATTGAAGGCGTAACCGAGAATGTGTACCTCATTGTTGAGCAATTCGGCATTAATTTCAGCGCCTGTCCAGAGACTAGGTGCTTCGCTATTTTTGTCGGGATGGTTTAATTTCCAATTATCCAGCCAAATTTGAGCTTTAACGTAGCCTTCGGTGCTGTGGTGGTCGGTGATAGCTAAGCCTTTGAGACCTCCGGCTATGGCTTGTTCCATCAAGTTCTCTGGCTGTAATCGCCCGTCGGAGTGGACTGTGTGCATATGAAAGTTATAGGAACCCGGACAGCTATCGGCATCAATTGTCTGGAAGACTTGTTTGAGTGCTGAGATATTCTGGGCTTCTGGTTTGAGACTAGAAGCGGGGGAGGGAGCAAAATTGACAGCCATAAGCGTTATTATAGAAAAAACTAACCTTGTTTAATATATCTAATAAATTGATATGTTGCACCTGTGACAATAGTCGGCTGTAGGATTGAAACATCTGGCGGATTTTTGCGTTCGGCACAAGATATCAATTCACTCGCACATCTTGCACAATTCTCTATCCAGGATTTTATCGTCGGGTGGGGGCGGGTTTATGAGATTATTGATTTTAGGCAATTATATTTGGTAAAACTCGTCCCGGACGGCTTGTTGACCAAGCCACAAGATATCAATTCAATCGCACTTTAAACCTGCGGCTGCGGCGGTGGGAAATTCGATCGGCACAAACGTGAGGCCAAACTGTTCTCTAGAACACGGTACAATATGCGCCACTCGTTTAGGAGGGTTTTTCCTATTTCCAGTCTGCGAGTCAAACTCAATTATACCCGTGGCTCCTTCGGCTTTAAAGTTGGGATCTGCTAAGGTTTTTTGCATTCCTTCGCGGCTGGGTTCTGGCTGCATTTCTAGGGCTTTAATCAGCGTCCGGGCGGCATCGTAGGTTAAAGCCGATCGAGTATTCACCGGGCCTCCCCACAATTTTTCAGCGTTTTGGGGAAATTTTTTGTCAAAACTGATTAACGGATGCCAAAACACCGATATGCCAAGTTTTTCAACAGACTTTAGCTGTTTTGCTACTTCTAGCGTTCTCGGCTCGTACAGCGTCCAGGGCCCGACAATCCAATTGCGATCGCCGTTAGCTTTAATCATTTCGATCGCATTTTCCAGGGAATTAGTGACTTGACCGTCGGGAATGACAAGTAAGGCTGTTTTCCCGGCTTTCTCAACTTCTTTTATTGCTGCTTCGGCGTTAAAATTATTTTTAGATAAGTCGTAATAATTACTGCTCCTAAAAGTTCCTCCTCCTTGGGCTTCAAATTGCTTTTTGAATTCTTCCCACAAAGAAGCGCTGAACGGACTGTTGGGATTGTAAAATACTGCGACTTTTTTCTCACCGACCCCGAACAGTTGATTGACTAAAGCTTCAGCTTCTATGCTAGTTGTCGGAGCCGTCCGAAAGAAATATTTTCGAGGTTTTCGCGTCAGTTCTTCTGTTGTGCTTCCTGGAGAAATGGCGACGAGTTTATTTTGATTGTAAATATCTACTGTTTCAACAGTCATGTCGCTGGTGTAGTGTCCGATGACGGCTAAAATATCGGGCTGGGCGACCAGTGAATTAGCCCTTTGAACGGCGTAGGATTTGATATTTCCGTCATCAGCAATGATGACCTTGAGACCTTTTCCTTTAAGAGGTTTGGGTGCGAGAAAACCTTGACCGGGAAAATCTTTATTGCTGCTATCATTGGGTTTGAGCAGACCTAAATTAACTTCAGTTTGTGCTTGAGCAATGCCGCGCAGCAGTTCTTCTGCTAAATTTGCGTTGAGGATGCTGCCGTCCTGATTCCTGCGGATGGGAACAACAATTGCGATCGTGTAATATTCTGCATTTATTGCCTTCAGCAGAGCATTGTTGATGTAAATTAAAGTTTCTGGATCTCTGCGGTCTTCCCGCCAGGACTGTTTGAGCAATTTTAAAGCTTCGGGGTAATTTGGGTCGGCAAACTCATTGATTCCCCTTTGTTTTGACCAAAGGGCAGAGGTTTGCACGAGGAGTTTTTCGCCAGAACTTAAACCATCTGCGGAGGGTGTAGGTAGCGTTGATCCCGGGGAAATTCTGGGGATTAGCGGGGAAATTCTGGGGATTAAAAGTCCGATCGCCCCAAAAGCCGCAATTCCCGCAACGCCTAACAGCAGAAAGCGAAAGCGCGATCGCAACTTCCGCGACGTTTTGGGTAACTCGGGCCGTTCGACGATCGACAAATCCAAGTCTTGCAACACTTCATCAACCGATTGGTAGCGCTGCTGAAAGTGGAAGTGCACCATTGTGTTTAAAATATGGGTTAGACCATCGCTAACTGGTTGAGATGTTAAATAACCCCAGATAATGTCGCAAGTTTCGGGGTCTTGTGGCAGATTGGTGGGACGCCGGCCGGTGAGGGCTTGAATCGCGATGATTCCTACTGCATAAATATCATTGTAAGGTTGCGGGAAAGACCGCGGATCGTGTTGTTCGGCAGGCATATAACCCCTGGTGCCGATCGCCTGCGATGTCAATATTTCACCTGTATTGCTAGAGGTGAAAGTGCTGATTTCTTTTACAGCCCCAAAATCAATTAAAACAATTTGTTGATCAGTTTTGCGCCGAATTAAGTTAGCAGGTTTAATGTCGCGGTGAATAACATTTGCTTGATGAATAGAGTTTAAAATTTCTAATATTTCCCATAAAAAGGCGCTGGCCTGTGCTTCCGTCCACTGCTGGCCCTGAGCGAGTTCTTGACTTAGGAGAGTTCCTTCAATGAATTCTAGAACTAAGTAAAAATTGCGATTTATCTCAAAATGATCGAACAATTGGGGAATGCGCGAGTTATTTCTGAGAGTCTGCAAAGCCCTAACTTCCGTTTGAAATCGCCTCCTGGCTCTTTCCAATACCTGGGGATTTTCGGATTGAGGAAAAGGAATTTCCTTAATCACGCACGGGGGATTTTCGGGGTTTTCTAGATCCTGAGCCGTGTAGGTTCTAGCAAATCCTCCCTGTCCTAATCGAGCGATGATTTTGTAGCGTCCGGCCAGTATCTCTTCGGGATTGAGACACATAAATTTTAGAGTTCCTTGTGGAAGTGCGATCGTTGATGTTGATTATAAGCTTTTTTGTTTCCCAATACAGCTTGGCAACATATCAAATTCATCTGTGTCTATATCAAAAACACTATAACTCTCAGCAATTGGCAATTCTACATTAGTGATGAGCGATCGCTAATTATCAATTATCTTTCTGCTAACTTGCTGAGTACAAAAGCAACGAAAAATCCGCAGACAGTAATTAGTCCAGCAAAATCGTGAGTTTCCTCGAATGCTTCGGGAATCATAGTATCTGAAATCATGGCTAAAATACCCCCTGCTGCTACGGCGGTAGTGGCGGCTATTACTTCCCCAGAAAAGTGGCTAAAAAGCGTATATCCTAACAATGCTGCGATACCGGAAATAACTGCGATCACGCCCCAAACTCCAAAAATGTAACCGATCGATCTCCCTGCTTTTTTCATGCCGGCGGCGCTAGAGAGCCCTTCGGGAATGTTGGAGAGAAAAATTGCCGCTACTGTCACCCAACTGACAGCGCCTCCAGAAATCATGCTGACGCCAATGACGATCGACTCCGGTATCCCGTCTAACAGCGCGCCGAGGGCGATGGCTAATCCGCCATCGCCTGACTCTGTTTTAGCTGGGTGCAAAGATCCCGATCGCTTGCGGTGTTTTGCTCCTTGCTGACTCAAAAACCAATTGGCCGCTGTGTAGACAGCAGCGCCCCCCAAAAAGCCGAGCGCCGTCGAGTCGAAACCGCCGCGCTTGTAAGCTTCATCCATCAGTTCAAAGGATAGCGCTGAAATTAGCACACCGGCGCCAAAAGCCATAATTGTCGCGATCGCCCGCTGAGGAATGCTCACAAAGTAACCCACCGCCGCTCCCAGTAGCAGCGCCGACCCCCCCACTAAACCCCAAAATCCTGCCTGCAACCACACTGGAAACATCAGCCCTACCTCAGAGAAAAAATTTTTATGCCCGCCTAAAAATTATATATATAGCAAGTCTATTTGAGTCATGAATGTAGAACAACCTCAAACGATTGTGATGATTGAATCGATTGTTTACAAATCAAATGGTTTTGCTATAGGACTTACTGATGGGCGCTATAAACCGGGTTTTTTACCTAATCTGCTAAGTATATTCCTCATAGTTAGAGTGGCTAGTGTTCCCATCAACATTAACTTTTTTACCCCAGGATGCGATTGACTCGAAACCAGCGATAGCCGTACGTTTCTAAGGGAATAGAGGGCGAGTCGGCACTGAGAGGTTCATAGAGGCGATCGCCAAATAAATCGAACAGAGGGGTGTATTCGTGAGATTTCAGCGTAGCGGTACAAGGTTTGTCGGCTAGATTGTGGACAGCGATCACCGTCCTGCCTTGCCAGTGGCAGCAGTGGGCTAACACCGAGGGAGAGTCGGTTTCGAGAATGTGCCACTTGCCCCTACCCAACTCAGGACATTGCTTGCGGATGCCGATTGCAGGTTATTTATAGAAGTGATGCAAATAGTAAGCGTTTGCTTGTTCGTCGTATTTCCAAATACTGTCCTCGGCATCGGGAAACACCAGCAATTCTGGAGCGGTTTTGGGGGGATTTTCTGACCACACGTAGTAATTGCGATACTTGGAGTTTTTATCGCTTTTAGCTGCAACAAACCAAGGATGCTGATTGAACGTATGATTTACTACCAGATAGATCAGCACGCGAATTCCTCGTTCCCTTGCTTGGTGCATGAACTCGACAAAATCTCCCAGGGTTCCCAGTCTCGGATCAATGTTGTAGTAATCCATCACGTCCTAACCATTGTCGCGGTTAGTGGAAGGATAAAACGGCAGCAACCACAAAGAAATAATGCCTAGCGCGGATCAATAGTCTAGGCGGTTGATAAGTCCCTGAAAGTCGCCTACACCATCGCCATCCCAGTCCATGAAGGTTTCAACATTGAGGGAGTAGACAATTGCGTTTTTATACCACAGGTTTTTCATTGCAGTAAATTTCTTAAGAGAGAAACTGTGTAACATGGCTTTGTTCCGAAACCAGGTCACAGGGTTATTTAGGAAGCTGAATGCCACGGTTATAGGTTATCTTTCGGAATATGAGCCTTAGTTTTGTTTGTCCCCATTAAAAATATATCAATATAACAGATGAACTATTTATCAATATAATAAATAAGTTACGTTTTTCAAATTACCCAACAGTTGATAAGGCTGACTACCATTAGCAGGAGCGATCGCTACCAATTTCCGATTAGATGTTCATCCAAATAGCCAAGTTGTTTAGCTTGTAGCTGCACTGCCTTGGCTCTTTTTCGCCAAGACAGTGCAAAACCAAAGACTTTAGTTAAATCGGCCAGCGCTTGTAAGTCCTGACGGCATAGGAGTTGTGTTTGCCTTTAGCGATCGCCAATTCTGCCAACTACTCTTCTACCCAATTGAGTAACCCAAGAGAAGTAACAGCTCCAAAAAAGTGAGCGCCAATCAGATTGACGTTGGCCATCGTCACAAAAATATCTAGGGAACGAATCACATTTTCTGGCGCATAAGCTGCCATCGCTTGGGGCTGACTAAGAGTTTTCGCTAGCACTACAGCAACTGTTTCTTCAGAAGCGACAAACGCGATTAATACCCCGACCAAACTAGAAACTAATCCAATCCGTAAGGTGTGAGTAATATGTTCTTTGCTGGGATATACCTGGGAATTTTCGGCGTGCAAAAGTCGCCCTAAAAGCCTATAACGAAAATCCCAAAATATTCTAAAGCACAGCAATAACAGACCAAGTATTGCTAAAAATACCCCGAAACCAATACCTGCATTATTGGTTTGTTCGCTCATGTTGCGACCCAACATAGCAAATACTAAAACAATGCCCGAAACAGCACCCAAGAACAACTGTATCCAGAAGCTAAATCGACTGAACAAGCGAAAAGTTGCGACGAATTCGGTTTGGATCAGCGGTTGCGACAAGGGTTCGGGTTGATTCAGTTGATTCATTATATACACCTTATTGCTGAATTGATCATGAAAGAAAACGACGTGAAAAATAGGTTCTGCTTGTCTTCCTGTCGCAAGCGATCGCCTTGTGGTTAGCTATTAGAGTTTTCCTGAAAAGTCAGTTAAGGGCAGGACAGGATGCCGGATGTTTGGGAACCGAATTCGGCAATTTCCGGTAAATAAAAGCTTGAACTCCACACAGGCACTGCCGTTGTGGTTGATTTGATTTTCCTAAAATCCTCCCCGTTCTGAACACTCAACTTCTTGTGACAATGGGAATTTAGAGTTTTCAGAATCGACTTAGGCAAAACGTCTATTGTCTTTGTTCACCATTTCAAAATCTTGCTTATATCTCTATTTAATCTAATTAGCCCAACCGTGCCATCTGTCTGATGCCATAAGAAAATATCCACCTGATGGAAGATGATTGAGGAAAAATTTATGATAAAGCTTTGAGTTAAGTGCGATCGCTCGGACTATTGGCGATAGATGCTTGATTGCCAACACCCGCACTGGGGCGCATCCATTCGTGCAACGTCCATAAGCTAGTTAGGGCAGCTATTGCAGCTCTCAACTATTTCTATGCGAGTTTGGACTTATTGATTCCAAGCAAGATTACCCGGACAAATTTTTGCTCACCTTTCCAGTATTGACGATTTAACCCAACAAATGTAAACGGTTTTTAGGTCAACCAATTCGCATATTTAGCTGTTCTCTTCCCACTATCTAAGCCTGATTATCCATAGCTTATTAATTATATTCTTGACCCGAGTTCTAGTAAATCCGATGCCATACCGCCACGCAAGTATCAGCCTTTTTCCCCCTTTTTACAGTCAGCGAGCCCATGAAATTATCTCAAAATGCGAAGAGGGTTTAATGGGTTGGTTGGCAGGCATTGCATAAAGCATGAGTTTTATTGCTATAGCAATCCTTGCAGGAGCCATAAATCTTTTAGCCCACTCCAACCCTCCCCGCGAGTTCGGGGAGGGAGTAAGAAATTGACCAATGATTTAGGCTTGCTATATTACGAGCATTATTGGTGTGTTTGCTTGGCCAGTTACACTGCTTTTTGTTAACGGTATTGTGGCATTTATATTCACTTTCCTTCCCTATATGGGCGAAATTTTAATCGTACTTTCAGCACGGCTGCCTTTATTAGATTCGCCTAGGAAAGCCGCCGAAGTGTTGTTGCTATATTTCCTAATCAAACAAATTGCAGCAGGCAATTTTGTCACGCCTATTATTATGAAAAAGCAGGTATCTTTGCTTTCTAATTACACCTTAGCACTCTAGAAAGTATTTAGATTTCTATGGAGTTTTTTGGGATAATTTTTAGCGCTGGCCATTCTAATTGTTATTAAAACTTTGGTTAAAGAAGCTTGAATCAAAGATATACTAGACTGCTGGCCGACTGCTCCATCATGAAAGCTACCTCATAGGTCATAAAGCTATATTTGTCAAGGCTAATTCCTGTGAAATTTATCAATTAATCAACCGCTAACACTCCCGCTGAAGACTGATGAAAAAAATCTCTCAACCCGCTAATAATTAAATTTAATAGATAATAAGATAAATCATTTCTTTGAAAACTCACTTAACGGGAAACTATGCCAGCAGTCGTTAACAACTAAAGTATAAAAAATATGAAACCGCACAACTCACCCACGGACAACATTAAACAGTCAATTCGACAAGCAGCTTCTCATGCCTGGTTTGAGCGACTGGCAAGATTGGGATATGCTTCCAAAGGCTTAGTTTACTTTATTGTCGGTTTTTTAGCAGCACAAGCAGCCTTTAGTATGGGCGGCAGGACAACCGATACTAGCGGTGCATTATCAGAAATTGTTAACCAACCGTTCGGTAAATTTCTGCTATTTCTTGTAACGATTGGCATTATTGGTTATGCCCTTTGGCGTATCGTTCAGACAATTCTCGACCCAGAACACCAAGGAGACAAATTGGATGCCAAGCGAATTGCCCAACGCATTGGCTACGCCTTAAGTGCTTTAGCTTACGCAGGTTTGGCTTTAACGGCTGTAAAACTGATAATGGGTTCGGGCGGTGGTAATAGCGATACAACCGAAGATTTGACAGCCCAAATTTTAGCGCAACCGTTTGGACAATGGCTTGTAGGATTGGCAGGCTCAATTGTTATTGGTGTAGGTTTTTCTTATTTTTACGAAGCATATAAAGCAAAATTTCGCCGCCATTTCAAGCTAGATGAAATGAGCCAAAACGAGCTAATTTGGGCGACACGGTTGGGTCGATTCGGAATTGCTGCCCGTGGAATTGTTTTCGTTATAATCGGTTTTTTCTTAATTCAAGCAGCAAGGCTATCGGATGCCAGCAAAACGAAGGGATTGGGCGAGGTGTTGGCAATTCTGGCACAACAGCCTTTTAGCCCAGTGATTTTGGGTCTAGTACCTTTGGGTTTAATTGCCTATGGCATCTACTCGGTAATTGAAGCTCGCTATCGGCGACTTTTCCGCTCATAAGCTTGCCCGTTATACAGAAAGTTAGGAATTTTGAGTACAAGAGATTATTTTTTTTGATTAAAAACTGATCTAACTAAAAACTCAAAACTTTTACTAGGCGTCCTGATTAAATCACCTGCTTTTAATTCTGGCTATTTTAACTCAAAACTCCGGGCGGGCACGGGGCACCGCCCCTATCGGTTGCATCAAGTAATGGAATAGAATTAATTCCACACTGATTCTTTGCTAATTTTTTACTAGACAAGGCTTGTCGCCCATAGTTTTGTGTAATTAATTGTGTCCTACTACTTACCACTTTTTAATCATCATCCACAAAGCCACAAAATTGTCACTCCTCCTATCCCTAACCTCCAAGCAAGAATGCTCTCAGCCAAGTGATTTACTGCTGTCGATACAAGGAGCTGTTTTTTTTGTTGAGCCAATAAATATCTGGGTTTCGTCGATTTTGCTTACTTCGGGTATCGTTTCAACTGCCTCAGTTTCAGATAATCGTCCCCCTGTTTCTTTGACCGAGTTGATGATACTATTGTGGGTGATAGCAGTACAACGCTCAATTTGTCTCGCGGGCCATGCCATTACAATACATTGGTTAAGCCAATTTGTTTGGCATCCTCCGAATCTCCAGGCTCACTATAGGTTTCGACAAACGGGCGATTGCATTGCTTACCTCGCTCGGACTGTTTTCCGTAAAGATGTCCATTTTTAAGTACATCTTTACCCTGGCATTTGGGTCATTGCATTTTTGAATTTTGAATAACTTTGCCCCTTTACTATAATACTACTCCCTATGTTTAAATATCATTATGAATATATGCAAGACCGCCTCTTCAGCAAGCAATTTCCCCTAAATGATGACTAATGACTAATGACTAATAAAAACAAATTCCCCGACATAACCGGGGAAGGAAAAATATTAAAAAAAGTAATGTTGTTTTAATAAATAGAATTTGCCAAAAAGCGGCGATAAATTAGTAGCAGCCATTGTTGATTTGAGAGCGGACGCCGGGGCGGGCAGTCCTGTGCAGGTGCCGCACCCGATCGCATTTTCCAGTCTCAAGAAAACAGTTGCATTCATATTTGAGTACCAATTAAGCTTGGCTGCTGTTGCGAGTCTGGCTAGCCAGCTCCAACAGTTGCGCCCAGCGTTTTTGGACTTGTTTGGGAGTGCATTGGATTGCAGCGGCGATCGCCTTGTCGCTTTCTTGATTCCGCTTCATTTTTAGCAGTTGCTGCTGTTCCGGCGACAGTTGAGCGCGAAATGCTTCCCATTTGTCCGAAGTCATTCCCAGCTTTTGATCGACATCAGCACCCAGCCATTCGTGGACGAGTTTCCAATTTTGAGTGCGGGCAAATTTTTCGACGTGGTACTTGAAACGTTGTTGCAAGTAGTCGCGCTGGCGGGAAGACAAACCGAGCACGCGGTCAATTTCCGAAGCCGAAAGGTCTTGCAATTTTAAAGTTAAGTAATTCACGCATTCTGGCTGATTTTGCGATTCCAGATAGGCGATCAATTCCGCGACTACTCGATCGCGCAGCACTGCATCAGCCGGATCGACAGTTTCCGATACCATTTGCTCGCGCACTTGTTGCAGGGCCGGAGAGCGGCTGTACATTTCCGCATCTTCTCCCTTGCCGGATTCTACAGCCATTTCAATGTCGATCGCAGTTTCGGGAGGCTGACCCTTGGCAAATCCTTGAGCGCGCAACACGATCAGGCGCTGGCGGTTGCGGCCGGGCAAACCAATTTGGCGCTTGGCGTAGTGTTCGGTGAAAGCCATGTACTCAGCCAATTCTAGCTGCGTGCGGGGCTGGTAGGTGACATCTAGTTGGTGTTCGCGGCGGAAAGCGCGCAGAGATTCGATGTAAAAGCCTTGCAAAAAGTCTTCAATCATGTTATAGCGAGCTTGGAAGTTCAAGTTCGATCGGAAAGAAGCAACATGGCGGTAAATCATAGCCGCGAGGTGGGAGTGCAGTTCGACGCGGCCTTGTTTGGAACCGAGGCGGTAGTATTGCAGGATTTTTTGCAAGCGGTGCTCGGCCAACGTGATTTGCCAAGCTTCAACTTCGCCGGAAATTTGGATGCGATCGCTTTTTTGGCAAATCCGTTCAACTTCCTTAGCAATCCGCATCGCCACTGCTTGAGTGCTGCGGCTGGCAGTTTTCATTTCGGCTTGCAATTCTTTGAGGGCGAAGTTAGCCAAAGCGAGAATATCGATGCTGGGAACAGTATTGATTTCGGCGGTTTGTTCCGGAATCCAGTTGAGGTCAGAAGCGGTGTTGCAGTTGACGGTGGTGGTTGCAGTTTTGACAGTCATGGCGTTTATCGGGTAGTAGGGCACAGCGTGCGAGGACATTTGTCAGAGAGTGAGGCGGCAGTAGCTGGCGGTTTCGCTTGCTGTGCTGATTCAACTCTCTATACATTGAATGTTACGGAAGTAGAGATAACCGCAGTGATGCCAGTGTTCCACTCTCTCATGCAACAGTTTTTGGCTGCTGAATCTGATTCTAAACGCTGGGTGTGGAAGATTGATTTTATTGCCGTTAAAGCCTTACTGTACAAGCATTCTGAGCTATTGCGAAGGTAGGGCGATCGCGAAAAAGATTGACGGTGCTCCGAGGCGGCTGAGTGGACGATTTACTAACTGGCTATTTGAGGCCGTTTTGGGCGATCGAGATTATGGAATCGAGACTCGGCAGAGTGTAGCGAACTGCAATGTATTCTGAAGCTACGGCACAGTAATTCGGAAACCCGGTTAATCTGCAAATTTGATCTGCATCGAAGAAGGCAGGTTGATTGACCGAAGCCAGATTTCTAGCTCCAAAGCGAGGCTGGAAGCGATGTATTTTATTAAATAAGCCCGGTTGCTTTGAATGGCGGCGGGTAAGTCCTTACAGAAGTTTAGACCCGCAAATTGACAACAGCGATGCTGAGTCGATCGAATAAAATATTAAAGGCAATAAATCCTCTCAAGTTGAAATATGCAATTTAAATGGGCGACAGCTTTTTGAGAATATCGGATGGTGGCCTAAAAACTTCCACCTGATGCCCCTCAACAATCCGAGTAACGATGAGCTGCGAACACACAGCTCGCAAAGACTTCCAAAGCATTGTCTCCTCGTAATGTTCCAATTCGGCTGGAATGTGATCTAGCAGCGTCTTAGAGCAGACCACAATCAGTTGTTTCTGAGCCCGAGAAAAAGCCACATTAGACCGATTGAGGTCTAAGATAAATT
Organism: Microcoleus sp. S13_B4; assembly: GCF_036700885.1. NCBI lineage: Bacteria > Bacillati > Cyanobacteriota > Cyanophyceae > Oscillatoriales > Microcoleaceae > Microcoleus > Microcoleus sp. S13_B4. The sequence continues at coordinate 75,458 of NZ_JAUBPU010000016.1, read as the reverse complement.
CCACATTTTTACTGATTGCTGAGGGGTCGCTGGCTGTTGCCGACACAATTATATAAGGTCGCTCGTCACCTTGCAAGCTTTCAACAGTATCAATTACATCAATGAAGTTGCCGTAGTTACTCAAATGAGTCTTAAGCAGTGTTCGCTGCGCTCGGTGTGGAGTGACAATAGCCACAGATTTGTTTTCTATTTCTCTGCGAGTTTCCGCAATAATTTGCTCAATTATCCGCACTTCAAGCAGATTGCTGCGTCTTGACTGGCGCTCAGAATGAAGGACAAGAAAAAGCTCTCTTGACTCGTCGTGTAAAACGCTATTTAACTCCCGCGCTCTTCCTTTTAGTTCAATGTTATCCAGTCGGTGGTAAAGAGGGGAAATTAAAAAATCATTAATAAGCCGTGGCAACCGATGGCTAAGACTCAACGCAGAACTCAGAATAGCTGAATCTGAAACTTTTGTAATTTTAATATTTTTAACCGCATCATATGCACTCACATAAGGCTTGTATAATTGAATAGGCGGACGGTCTTCCTGCTCCCAGTTATGGGCAACGATTGGTGAGAGCTGCCGATTATCTCCGGCAAGCATGATTTCCCCGTCACTTTTTACTAATGTAGCCAGGGACAAAAAATGCGGAAACACCATCATACTTGCTTCATCAACGATTAGTATAGGTACTTGGATACCTTTAATTTCCAGCGATAATTTCAAAAGAGCATTGGTTAAGCCGCCGATGACCAAGACAGCTTTTGAACGCATTTTCTTCAATTGGGCTGCACAAGGCTTAGAGGAAAAACATTCAACATTTGTATCGATAAAAGACTCACGTTCTTTACGGTCAACTCGGCTAAGTTTTATTGGCGGTACTGTTAATCCTAATTGCTCTGCCTGTTGCTGAAGGATTGGCAAGAGGCGATCGAGGCGTAACAGCAAGTTGTCTACAGCCCTATGGGTAGGTGCTGCGATAAGAACGATATCTCCGATCGAACAACGCGCCAAAATTCTTAAAAAAGTAGCGATCGCAGTTGTCTGTGTTTTGCCAGTTCCTGGAGGCCCCTGTAAAAGTTGAATTCTAGCGGTTAAGCCGCTGACAGCAGCAGCTACTTGATCGGTAGCCAATTTCTGTCCGTTAGGCAATGTCAAGGACTGCAGTAGATTCTGGTATTGTTCTAGCTCCTGTGCTGCTAGAGCCTGTTGTGGAGGAATCTGAGGACGCTCAGGATCGAACCACTGACAGACATGATTTCCCAAACAACTTATTAGTCTGTCGTCAACCTTTCCGGCTACAAAATCAGAAGGACTTTCATCTAAAGTAGCATAGGAAAAAATATTTTCCTCTTGGTTATAAAACTGACCAGGGAGTTGATAGCGGTCTAGTTTATTTGTTTGTCTTACTGAAAGCTCAATCTGTCGAGTCTCCCAGTCAATATTATCCACAACACACGTACTTCCACCGCGTAGAAGTTGACCGAATGTTTGACCGCGATGCGGATCGTCAGAACAGCGGCTAAGCCTTACAAAATTTCCTTTTTCGATCGTGCAGTTAGCCTCGAAAACTTTATAGTTAATACCGTACCCATCAAGGTTGATAGTGGCTGTCAGACTATTATTGCCGTGCGAGACAACATCACTAATAGGAATAGTGCGCCCTAGAGGGACGCGATAGACAGGCGGGACTAGGTGAGTAGCAATCCAGTTTGTCACTTTAACGTGCTGATCCAGTCGGAGATAGTCAATCCCCGCCTGAGCTGCATTATCTACCCCAAGGGTGAATTCCAGTAACTCAGCGATGACAAGAGATGGTTTTACTATGTCTCGGTTTTTAGAACTAATGCTTTCTTCAACCCACCGCAGCGCGTGTACGCGGGCGCGAAAATAATGGTTGAGATAGTTAGGTTTCTGGGCGCTGTTGTAGCGTTCAATTGCCTTAGCAACTGCTGGCGATAGATTTGGGTCTTTTGGATCTGGCAATTTTCGCCAGTAAGCGCGCCAGTAGGGTGCTGTTAAGGAATCATAAAAGCGACTGCGGATTTCAAACTTGTGTCTCCTGACTTGCTCAGAATCTCGATCTGCCCACTGCCCCTGAGCATCTAAACCCAAATCAGTCTTAAAATCGAAGATATCCTGTGTAAAAGCTTGCTCTAGATCGACCTCGGCACCAGACACCCGCCGCCGCCAGTGATAACGCCTCCCAAACCACGACAGAGAAGTAACGACAGCTAAGCCTCTCCCTGTCCATCCCAAGGCAAAACGTCGATCGACTTCATCGTGCAAGCAAGAGTAGATGAGTTGTTCTAAACTCTGACGGCATCCTAGCAGTTCTCGGAGGTTGGCGAGCAATTGCGAGCTGACGCGGGAGCATCCTTCCAGCAACTGATCCATCTCCGATCGAGACCACACATAAAAGTGAATGGGAGCCGTTGCGGTCTCGGCTACTTCATCAATAGCCTCAACCAGCTTCATTAGAAACCCTTGAATTAGCTGTTTCTCCGCCCCTGTGTCTTCTCTGTATTCCCCCGTCCACGGAGAGGTTTGAAACTCAATAACTTCTTTACTTTGGAGAGAACGCTCTTCATAGACTGGGCGATTATTTTGATCGCGCCCTACCTCCCACCGTTCCTTGACCGTGGGGTCTGGCTGCCAGTGCCCATTTACCTGCGTGAAGCTTGTATGTAATTGTCGCTCGCTCTTGGTCACATGAGCTGCAAGCGCTCCAATCCTGTTTTCTACATAGTCGTAATCCACAGAAAGGTAAACGCGAATCAGCCGCTCACCATTAATTATGTGTTCTGGAAGTTGACCTTGACCTGCATAAGGTAGCGGCGTTACTTCATAGGAATCTGGCTTGATATTTCCGTCTGGAAGTGTACGCCTGCGAGTTTTTGCTTTTAACTGGATAAGTTCTAGGTTATCGCTAAAGCTTGGATCGTGCCACACTTGAACCGCCTGCTGTCCGTCTAAATCAAGTTCAGCCAAGTCATCGATTTTATCAATCCCGGCCGCTCGCAAGACCCTTACTGCTGATGGATCTAAGCCTATTAGTTCAAGACGACGCAATCTGGCACTTTCTGATAAGCAGTGAATATTGAAAACACAGCCATCACACTTCGGATCGATTTGATAGTCCAAATCAGCTAAATCAGCCTGAACTACGCGGTTTAGTGCACCCTCAGATGCCAGGAGGCGATTAATGTCCGCTTCTTCTGTATCTAGCTTAAAGGGTTTTAGATCGAGGATGAGCTGACTTTTATTTGTACTCTCATCAATCCTAGCAACCACGCAATCGATATCTTCTGGTCTGAGTTCTACGCCGCCAATAGCCACTGGACTCACCTGAATAAGCTGCCGTACTAGCATCCGGTATAGAGCAACTTGCACGCGGTGGTAGGTACGGTCTCGACGACTGGCTTTGCATTCAACAATTCGCAGCTTTGGTCGATCGGCTTCCCACAGAATTAGTACAAAGTCAATTTGGCCTTTTATCTGGAAAGCTCCCTCGTCTGCTTCAAGAGAAATTTCGCGTCCATATGCTTTTTGTCCTGAACTTATACCTTGCAATTGTGCGACAAAGGTAGTCCAGGGTGTCTTCTTTTCGTCAGCAGACTTTTGACTGTACAAACTGAGGTCAATGAGACCATTTTTTTGGAGAGAAGTTTCCCATTCGTTCTCCCTCAATCGCCCAGCCTCTTGAAGAACGGGATCTAAGGAGTTGAAGAGGCGTTCTGCAAACGGAAGCTCTCGGGCAAGCTGTCGGTTATTATGCTCTAGCTTAAAGCGGCGATCACAAGATTGATAATGGATGTACTCACCGATTTCGGTAACTCGAACAGATGGTTTACTTACTGGGGTTAACATAAATGTCAAAATAAAATGTTTAAATGAGTCAGACCGGCATAAACTATGCAACTCGACTAAATTGGATTAATCATCTCACAATTAACTTAGGGGTTACATGACAATAATCGCCTTTAATTGTGACAATACTCACTGCAAATATTTTTCTTATAAATTCACAATTCACCCTGCATCTCTATCGAGCACCAAAGTCACCGGCCCGTCATTCTCGATCGAGACTTGCATCATCGCTCCAAACAAGCCTGTTTCAACTTTTAAGCCGCTCTGGCGCAACTTTTCGACAAATTTCTCATAAAAAATTTCGGCTCGTTCAGGAGCCGCGGCTCGGTCAAAGGAAGGCCGCCGACCTTTGCGACAGTCGCCGTAGAGCGTAAACTGACTGACAACCAGCAACTGGCCGCCGATGTCTTGTACGGACTTGTCCCAGCGCCCGGTATCCGTGGCCGAGTCGGGAAACAAACGCAATTCCAGGCATTTGCGAGCCATCCAATCGAGTTCTGCTTCGGTGTCGGTGTCTGCAATACCTACAAGCAAGTTAAGTCCGCGGCCAATTTTGCCAACAATTTGACCTTCAATTTCGACTTGAGATGATTTTACTCGCTGGATGATGACTCGCATTGGAAATTAGAAATTCTTAAATTTAAAACTAAAAATCAAAAGGTAAACTTCCCTTTTTAATAGGAATTATGAACAGAAACCCGGTTTCTCGGATCAATCTCGGTTTTGACCGCGAAGTCTCGACGAAAAAACCGGGTTTCTGGCCAGCGCACGTCTGTTATGTTTAATTTTCAACCTTTAGTTTTTCCCAAAACCTTTGCCGCGATTGGTTGAAGGCATACAAAGACAGTTTTCGAGTTGCGATCGCAAAGTCTCGGTATCCAAACCCTGACCGATGAGAACAAGCTGGTTTTTCCGCTCACCTTTCCACTGGTCGTCATCCATCGAAAATCGCTTGCCGCTCAAGTGGAAAATATGCCGTTTGGGACTTTCTTCAAACCACATAATCCCTTTCGCGCGAAACACGTTTGTTGGCAGTTGGTTATCTAAGAAATATTGAAATTTCCTCAGAGAAAATGGCTTGTCGCTCTGGAAAGAAATTGAGGTAAATCCGTCATTTTCTAAATGGCCGGAGTGGTCGTGACCATGATGGTCGTGGTGGTCGTGATGTTCGTGACCGTGATGGTCGTGGTGGTCGTGATGTTCGTGACTGTGATGGTCGTGGTGGTCGTGATGTTCGTGGTGGTCGTGATGTTCGTGACTGCTAGGAGTTTCCTCTGATTGGAAATATTTGTCAGATTCAAACAATCCGACGCTGAGGACTAGCGGTAGGGGAACTTGCGATTTTACCGTTCGCAGAATTCGAGCACCTTCTTTGACATCGCGAATCTTAACTTCTAACAAATCTAAATCTGCTTCTTCAACCAAATCAGTTTTGTTGAGGATAATTATATCGCCGTAAGCTATTTGACTGTAAGCTGCTTGAGAGTTGAACAAATCTAAGCTGTAGTTGGCTGCGTCTACTACTGTCACTATCGAATCGAGACGAGTCAGGTCGCGCAGTTCTGTGCCTAAAAAAGTCATTGCTACTGGTAGCGGGTCGGCGAGTCCGGTTGTTTCGACTACTAGATAATCGAGATTTTCTTGACGTTCCAGAACTTTGTAAACTGCATTCACTAAATCTTCATTAATTGTGCAGCAGATGCAGCCGTTGTTCAGCTCAACCATGTTGTCGTCGGTGGTGACAATCAGTTCGTTGTCGATGCCGATTTCGCCAAATTCATTTACCAAAACTGCTGTTTTCAAACCCTGCTGGTTGGTCAGGATATGGTTGAGCAGGGTTGTTTTGCCACTGCCGAGAAATCCTGTAATGATTGTAACGGGCAATCCGTGTTTGGGAGCGTCCATCGCCAGTTCTGTCTCGGACTGAGTTGTAGATTGCATAGCTTGAATGTCAAATAAGGTCTGAAGCTTAAACTTGTGGTTCTTATTGTATCTTATATTAATTCCGAACAGCGCCCTGCAAGCGCTAATTATCAGAAGTTACCAACTATGCGATCGCACCCTGTTTAATTTGGCGATCGAATTGTTGGCAAAAGTACCTCTAGGAGTTGGTCTGCAACGTGTTTCCAGGTAAACCCAGCCGCTACAAATTTGGGGCCTGCTTCGCGAGAGCGATCGCACAACTCCGGCTGTTCTATAATATTTTTCATTAAGGCGATCGAATGTTCTAAATCTGGCATCAGGCGAAATATAGGCTGACCGTTAGAAGTACCTTTTTGAAACGTACTTTCGACGTGCCAAGCAAAGTCGGGAGTTGTAAAATCATCCGTCGGGCCGCCTTTAGTGCAGATGAGCGGCAAGCCACAACCAATTGCTTCTAGTGCTGGCAAATTGAATCCTTCTGCTAAATAAAGAGATACATAGGCATCGGCGGCTTGATAAAGTTGAGCCATTTTTGCAAAAGGCAGTGTTTCTCCTATGTAAGCCATGCGCGGCAGAACTTTTTCTGCTTCGTCAAATGTCAGTTCGTCTATGTTTTGAGCGATCAGAGAATCCGACTCATATATTGATTCTTCTCCTTTCAATACTAATCTCGCTTCGGGATAACTTTCAACTACAACTGCGAAAGCTTTTAACAATAAATCGATGCCTTTATTTGGAGATCCTGCACCGATATTCAAAAATACAAATCCGTCCCATCCTAGCTGTTTCCGCAAAGCTTCGCGTTCCGATTTTGTTAAAGGTTTGTAAATATTGGGATCGATGCCGCAGGGTATGACAATTGTGCGATCGGGATTCGCACCGCTGCGGATAAATCCGGTTTTCGACCAATGGGAAGGCGTAATAATAATTATATCGGAGTTGCTGTGTCCTTCGCGGAGGGAAGCTGCGCCCGTTATTCTAAAGTTTTCGTTGTGCAGAATCCCCCATTCTGTTGTGGCAAACAAGCACGTCCGTTTTGTATTTGAGGGTGCAAAATTGTAAGGTACTGAGATCCGTAACGTAGCGTCTGCTTTGAGAGATGCGGAAGGGTGAGGAATATTTTTTATTGCTGCTTCAGCAGTTGCATCTAACAAACCGGTTGCTGGCTGCCAATTTTCGTCTAGATATGGGATATCTTTGTGGAAAATTTCTAAGTTAGGATATTTCAGCATTTCTAGTAGCTGAAAGTGATTGGCGATCGCGTAGGAGTGCGGCAAAAAACGCCAGCCTTCAACAATTATACGCATTTAGTTGTTAGTTGTTAGTTGTTAGTTTTGATGTGTTGCTGAGCGCTTATCACCCATTACCTCTTACCAATGCCCAATTACCAATTACCCGTTACCATTAATAAAAAGAGTTATTAGGTTACATAATTATTGATTCAAAAGTTGATTTTTCTATTTTATAGCTCGTGTTTTCGGGTAAGATGACATCAAGCAACTGGTCTAGTCCGTGTTTCCAAGTAAAGTTTTTAGCTACCAAACGGGGGTCTACAAGTTGAGCTTTGGCGGTAAGTGCAGGTTGTGCGATAACTGTCTGCATCCAATGAGTCAAATGTTGCCATCTGTGATCTAAAATAAATAGTTTATTTTCTATTGCAACAGACATAAATTTACTTTAGAGTGACTTTCTACGGGCAGTGCAAAGTCTGGAGGAGTGAAATCGTCGGGAAGGCCGCCGGCTGTGGCAAATATGGTTGTTTAGACTACTAGATAGTCGAGATATTCTTGGCTTCTAAAACACTGTAAACTGCATTAATCAATAGCGAGAAATCCTGTAATGATGGTAAGGGGTAAGCCGTGTTTGGGAGCGTCCATCGCCGATTCTGTCTCGGAGTGAGTTGTAGATTGCATAGCTTGACGGTCAAATAATGTCGATCGCACTTTCCGTGTGTTTCTTATTGTATCTTAATTAGGACAAGGCCTCGTAAACCCAGTTTCTCGGAGAAATGTTGGGTTTGGTGGCCTGGTATCTACGCATCAACCGGGAATCAGCCCAAGAGTGTAAAGGCAGTTGGCTTGTAACCTGTTTTGCCGGTAAATCCAGCAGCGACAAATTGGGGGCAGACATTCGCGAGTGCGATCGCCCAATTCCCGCTACTCTATAATAATTTTAATTATGGATCTACGTAAAAAAATATTAAATCTCCACTATCAACTAAAACAAGGCGGTGGCTAACTATAGCCACCGCCCTCAAGATAGTATTGCGCTATCTAAATCTGTGCTTACGCAGGAAGCAAGACTGAATCAATAATGTGGATGACGCCATTATCAGCAGCAACATCGGCTGTTGTAACGGTAGAATCATTGATTTTGACGCCATTGGAAGCATCAATTTTCACTTCTGAACCTTCAACTGTCTTGGCAGATGTCAGCTTGACCACATCAGCGGCCATAACTTTGCCAGAAACGACATGATAAGTTAGGATTTTTGTGAGCTTAGGAATGTCCTTAAGCAGTGCGTCTACAGTACCTGCAGGAAGCTTAGCAAAAGCTTCGTCAGTAGGTGCGAAAACTGTGAAGGGGCCAGCGCCTTTGAGAGTATCTACTAAACCAGCAGCTTTGACAGCAGCAACTAGGGTTGTAAAAGAGCCTGCCGAAACGGCGGTATCAACGATATCAGCCAAGTGAGTCACCTAGTTTTTGTAATCTATAAATCACTATAACGCTAAAAAGTTAATTTAGCTACATTAATTTTTTCTCTGGTTCTGTCTGGTTTTCTGATTATTTAAGATAGCATTTTTTTATTTAACTCATTTCATAAAATACCTATCTAAAGGTAGATACTTGTTTTGCCATCTTACGGTATTTTAATTTATTCATGTAATCCTAAATACATTAGTAAGACCATCGCCCCTACGCTATTTAAACTAAACGCAGGGGCGATGGCTCGGAGCCCCGGAAGCTAAGACATTTTGATTAACTTGGTAAAACATTCAAGATTAAGCACAACGCTAACGCACCGCAAAAGCCCGCCACCCCGACTGATGGCAACAGTTTGGGAAATCCCGATCTAAACTGTTAACAACCATTAATTAGCGGAAGGGTGACATGAGATACAAACTACTAGGTCACAGCGGACTTCGCGTTTCGGAAATCTGCCTCGGAACCATGACTTTTGGGGAAGAGTGGGGTTGGGGGAGCTCCTACGACGAAAGCCGGAAAATGTTCGACGCCTTTGCAGAAGCCGGCGGCAATTTCCTTGATACCGCGAATCTCTACACCAACGGTACTAGCGAAAAATATGTCGGCGAGTTCATCGCAGCCGATCGCGAAAAATGGGTAGTTGCCACTAAGTATAGCCTCAACATGAAGAATGGCGACATCAACGGTTTCGGCAACCACCGCAAAAATATGGTACAAGCAGTAGAAGCAAGTTTGAAGCGATTGCAAGTTGAATACATAGATTTGCTGTGGCTGCACGCTTGGGATTTTACCACACCAGTCGAAGAAGTGATGCGCGCTTTTGACGATTTGGTGCGCGCCGGCAAAGTTCTTTACATAGGCATTTCCGATACGCCTGCTTGGATTATTTCTCAAGCAAACACGATCGCCCACCTGCGCGGTTGGACACCATTTATCGGCTTGCAAATCGAGTATTCTTTAAAAGAGCGAACTCCTGAACGGGACTTGATCCCTATGGCAAAAGCCTTTGATCTTGGCGTCACAGCTTGGAGCCCCCTAGCAGCCGGTTTGCTGACAGGAAAATACAACACTTCAGAAACAGCCAGTGAAGCTAAACGGCTTAATTCACCTGAATCGGGAAAAATTAACGAACGAGACCTCAACATTGCTGACGAAGTTAGCAAAATAGCAGCCGAAATTGGCAAACCTGCTTCTCAAGTAGCCCTAAATTGGCTGATCCAACAGCCAGTCGAAGTTATTCCGATTGTGGGTTCGCGTAAACTCTCGCAACTTCAGGAAAATCTGGCTTGTTTGGAGTTTCAATTAACCCCAGAACAAATGCAGCAGTTAGACAAAGTAAGCGCAATTGAATTGGGTTTCCCTCACGATTTCTTAAAGAGTTCGACGGTGCAAGATTTTGCCTTTGGAGGGGGAATCGCCAAAATTGACAGCCGGCGACTGTAAAGTTGCTGCTATTTTCTAGTCACGGATTTACGTGGATATTTTGCCTTTGATTGCAGATATCGCCGAACCCACTATTAGAGGGATGATTGACATTTGTTCTCTGGGCGCGACGTTAAACGGAGGCCCACAGCGCAAATGTCGTCACCTAGGTTTCTTGGCACAGACTCGCGTAAAATCTTAGGTTTATCGTTGCCGTTGCCTGGTTTCTGTGGTATTGTTGAGCCAGGTGCTGTTCGGTGAGTTTCACCCCAGTGCATAAACTGTTAATTGTTAATCTATCGGAAGTCAGAAATCTCTGACGAAGTTTGTATATTAGGATACAAATTTTCCCTACTAGCGACTCGGATGACTTTAAAAAAGGCTAGGTTTGTCAAATCAAAAAGCAACATAAATTTGATTGCAAGTTTTCTATCCTCTCCAAATAAAGCAATAAAACTTGCTCTTTTTTCACCCCGTACCTGCCAGTCAAGAGTCATTTTACAAGGTCGATCGGCATTTTAACCGCTTTTGAACCCAGCGTGCAAGCTAAGCGCCTTCTGAGATAGAAGTCATCCTTCAGATAGAAGTTAGGGCAGAAAAACTGGGTTACATTTAACAACAATAGCAAGTCTAACAATATTAACTTATCTCCAAGTTTCACTTCTGAAAAAAGTAGATAAGCGTGTTTTTCCGCAGCTAAACAGTTTCTTTGTTTGGTTTGATGAATGCGGCGCTTGCTAGTCAATAAAAGTTCTCAGATTTCTGCTTGCGACTTTCAGTAAGACACTGCTGAGAAATATATCCTATTGACCACTTTTAAGTGACAATTTTCCTTGACAAATTCCAGAGGCTAATTATGTCGCCCCCAGAAAACTCAGTAAACAATAATTATAGCAATAAAGAGCGAGCATGGGAGATCCGATTTACCTCTATAGATCCAGCCAAGTCGCCCTCTCAATTCGCACCCTCGCCCGCATTGCGCGCCAACTTATCAAAAACTGAGGCTGTAGATGCACCAGATTTAGTTTGCCTGTCTCATTTGCGGTGGAATTTTGTTTATCAACGTCCGCAACATCTCTTGAGTCGCTGTGCCAAAACTCGTCGCGTATTCTTTGTAGAAGAACCTATGTTTAGCGCGGCTACAGAGTGGTGGCTTGATGTCAGCATCCACGAAAGCGGAGTCTGGGTAATAGTACCCCACCTCAGCAAAGGAACCAGCGAAGCAACAGCCCAAACTGCTCAGCAGGCCATGCTAGATGATTTGTTTAGAGCGGCAGAAATTAGCCAGTACATCCTCTGGTATTACACACCAATGGCTGTCAGTTTCACCAGCCACTTGAAGCCACTAGCTGTAGTCTACGACTGCATGGATGAACTGTCAGCATTCCAAGGCGCGCACCGCGATTTAAAAGCCAATGAAAACCAATTATTAAAGCGCGCTAGCGTAGTATTTACCGGGGGACAAAACCTTTACGAAGCCAAACAGCACCAGCACCCAAACATTCACGCCTTCCCCAGCAGCATCGAAAAAGAACACTTTGCGACAGCCAGGAATCTTTCAGAAGAACCGGCGGATCAAAAAGACATTCCTCACCCGCGTTTGGGATTTTATGGCGTCATAGACGAACGCATGGATATCGAACTGGTGGCGGGCATTGCGGCAGCAAGGCCGGACTGGCATTTAGTCATCATTGGCCCGGTGGCGAAAATCGATCCGGAAACTCTGCCAACTCACCCAAATATCCACTATCTCGGCGGCAAATCTTATCAAGAACTGCCAGCGTATCTTGGCGGATGGGATATCGCAATGCTACCTTTTGCGATTAACGAATCCACTAAGTTTATTAGTCCCACGAAAACTCCAGAATACCTCGCTGCCGGCAAACCTGTGATTTCTACTCCTATCCGCGACGTGGTGCGGCCCTACGCAGAAAACGGCTTGGTTCGGATTGCTAGCAATTATTCAGAATTCGTTGCTTGTGCCCAAGAAATCCTCAGCGAAAGTTCGGACGTTCGGACCAAGTGGCTGAGTGAAGTAGACGCCTTTTTAGCAGACAATTCTTGGGACAATACCTGGGGCGAAATGCTGGGGTTGATCGAAAGTGCGATCGACGAGAAAAGGCAGAAAGCAGAAGGCCGGATGAAAGTTTTAAGTTAGGAATGTTGAGGTTGAAGTTAAAGATTTACACTTTACGCATTCAAAAATTAACACTCAACACTCCTCGCTGTATCTCCAATTACCAATTATTCCTTACCCTTACCCACAATCAGAGGTGTTTCAATGTTTGACTATTTAATCGTCGGAGCAGGATTTGCAGGTAGCGTCATTGCCGAAAGACTAGCAAATGAAGCCGGAAAAACAGTCCTGATAATTGATACCCGCAACCACATCGGTGGGAACGCATACGATCACTACGACGACCACGGCATCCTGGTACACAAATACGGCCCCCACATTTTTCACACCAATTCGCGCCAAGTTTTCGAGTATCTTTCGCGCTTCACCGAGTGGCGGCCCTACGAACACCGCGTCCTAGCCAGTGTTGACGGTCAACTGCTGCCAATTCCGATCAATCTCAACACCGTAAACGAACTTTATGGACTGAATCTCACCTCATTTGAAGTAGAAGATTTCTTCGCGAAAGTAGCAGAACCAAAGGATTACATTCGCACTTCCGAAGATGTAGTTGTCAGCAAAGTCGGCCGCGAACTTTACGAGAAATTCTTCCGCAACTACACCCGCAAACAGTGGGGAATGGACCCGTCGGAACTCGACAACTCAGTGATTGCGCGCGTACCCACTCGCACTAACCGGGACGATCGCTATTTCACCGATACCTATCAAGCAATGCCGCTGCACGGCTACACTCGGATGTTTGAAAAGATGCTGGATCACCCAAACATCAAGGTGATGCTGAATACCGACTACCGCGAGATTGAGGGTTTTATCCCTTACGGAGAAATGATTTACACCGGACCGGTCGATACCTATTTCAATTATTGCTACGGCAAACTTCCTTACCGTTCCTTGGAATTCAAGCACGAAACACTGAACGTACCCGTACACCAAAAAGCACCGGTCGTAAATTACCCCAACGAGCATTTATATACTCGCTGCACGGAGTTTAAATACCTCACCGGACAAGAGCATCAAAAAACTAGCATTGTCTACGAATATCCGCAAGCTGAGGGAGACCCTTACTACCCGGTTCCGCGTCCAGAGAATGCCGAAATTTACAAGAAATATAAGGCTTTGGCTGATGCAACTCCGGGACTTTCTTTCGTGGGAAGGCTGGCGACTTACAAGTATTACAACATGGATCAAGTGGTCGCTCAAGCTCTGACAACTTACAATCAAATTACTACCAAGCCCGTGATTGAATTGGTAGAAAAGGTTAACGGTTCTGCCTCTAATCTAAGCTCCTCGAATGGAGTGATCGAGATGCCAGCCACACCTTCTCTAGAAGTCGCTGCTGCCAACAACGGCAACAGCCACGGCAACGGGAACGGCAAATCGGTTAGCAAGTAGCTGGAAACGGCGAGTTACGGGTAAAAAGGTAAGGTGCCCACAGAGCACCTTACTCGGTTTTCATCAAAAGTTATTTAATAATTCAAACAAGCATTGAGGTAAAAATGAACGTTCTAGTTAAAATTGTTTTGTCTCATGAGGTTTTGGAAATTTCTCAATCTGCTCAGTTTCAGAAAGAAATACAGCGCCTGATTGAAAGCGGTGGCAAAATTCTTATGCTGGATTTCTCACAAATAAATTTTCTGAAAAATTCCGAGTTAATGACTGTAGTGGCGATCGTGAAATTAGTTAGAGACAGCGAATGTATACTTTTGATCTCGGCCATGAGCGAACAAGTTAGAATTCTCTTTGAACTGACGGGACTACAGCAAATATTTCAGTGTTTGCCGTTTGCGGAAGAATTTTCTCTCAAAAGCGAGCTGACTGAACCGTTAGGAGGTTTGCAAAGTCTCGCTAGCTAGAGAGAGAGGAGGAGAGGGGGAGAGTGGGGTATAGGAAAAATCTTCCTGGTTTTTTCTTCCTGGTTTATTGTTCCTTCTTCTGACTAATGACTTCAGCACAAGAGAGCCTTCAGATGAGGCTGTTTTAATTGGCACAACTTTTGCAAATTAATCAGCAAAAAACTTGTCAAAGTCGGGGTAATTGTCGCTAACCTATAAATATAACTTCGGGTAGATGTGCCGATGAGCTGGTTAGGTAGAGAAGTAGAAAATTGCGATATAGAAGAGTCTTCCACTCTCGACAGTAAGGTGACTGTTCAAGGGCGGAAAACAGGTTATCCCCGCCCCCAACTGCGCCGGAGCAACTGGATTTGTCTCAATGGTCAGTGGAGGTTTGCTTACGACGACGCGGGACGCTGCGTGCAGCCGATCGATATTTCTGAGTGGACTCACACTATCGAAGTGCCGTTTGCTCCGGAATCGGCAAAAAGCGGGATCGGTGACACGAATTTTCACGCGAACTGTTGGTACGATCGCGAATTTGACGTGCCCCACGCCGAAGGAAGAGTTCTGCTGCACTTCGGGGCCGTAGACTACCGCGCCCGCGTCTGGGTGAACGGTCAGTTTGTCATCGAACACCAAGGCGGACACACTCCTTTTACCGCGGACATTACAGCAGTTTTGAACCTCAGCGGGCCGCAGCGGGTGACAGTCTGGGCCCAGGACGACCCGCAAGATTTGGAGAAACCGCGCGGCAAGCAAGACTGGCAAATTGAGCCGCACAGTATTTGGTATCCGCGCACGACCGGTATTTGGCAGACAGTCTGGGTAGAATTGGTGCCTCACACTTATATCGAGCGCATCCGCTGGACTCCGCAGTTTGAACGCTGGGAAATCGGTTTTGAAGCGTTTGTCGCGGGCGATCGCCAGTCGGGAATCCAGATAAAAGTTAAACTGTCGATCGGCTGCTTAATGCTGGTCAACGACACCTACGAAGTCATCAACGGCGAAATTCACCGTCGTATCGCCCTCTCAGACCCAGGTATCGACGACTACCGCAACGAACTGCTGTGGAGTCCCGAAAAGCCGACGCTAATTAACGCTCAAGTGCAGTTGTGGGCCGACGGCAAACTACTCGACGAAATTAAATCCTACACCGCCATGCGGACTGTCAGCATCCAGCGCGATCGCTTCATGCTCAACGGCCGCCCCTACTACTTGCGGTTGGTGCTCGACCAAGGTTACTGGCCCGACACCATGATGACTGCCCCTTCAGACGAAGCTTTGCGCCACGATGTCGAATTAGTCAAAGCAATGGGTTTCAACGGCGTCCGCAAGCACCAAAAAATCGAAGATCCGCGCTTTTTGTACTGGGCTGACGTGCTGGGGCTCCTAGTTTGGGAAGAAATGCCCAGCGCCTACCGCTTCACTCCCAAAGCCGTTGAACGGCTGACACGGGAGTGGACGGAAGTCATCGACCGCGACGCCAGTCACCCCTGTATCGTAGTCTGGGTGCCGTTCAACGAATCCTGGGGAGTTCCGAATTTAGTCGAAGCCGCAGCCCACCGCAACTACGTGCAAGCGCTGTATTTCTTGACAAAAACCCTCGATCCGACTCGCCCCGTCATCGGTAACGACGGCTGGGAAAGCATCGATACCGACATCCTGGCGATTCACGACTACGACAACAACCCGCAAACCCTAGCCAAGCGCTACGGGCCCGAAGTCCAGCTATCCGATTTGTTCGATCGCGGGCGTCCAGGAGGGCGCATCCTCACCCTGGACGGCCACCCGCACCAAGGACAGCCGGTGATGCTGACAGAATTCGGCGGCATCGCCTGCGCCGGCCACGAAAACCCCGATTATTACAGAGTTTGGGGCTACATCCGCGCGTGGGACACGAAGGAACTGCAAAGGCGCTACACCGCCCTGCTGAAGGTGGTAAACCAAGTGGAAATGTTCAGTGGATTTTGTTACACGCAGTTGACCGATACTTACCAAGAAGCTAACGGTTTGCTGTATGCCGATCGCACTCCGAAGTTTCCCCTAGAGGCGATGGCGGCGGCAACTCTCGGCTGGGATATTCCCGAAGAAAGTGCACAGTCGCAAGCTATTACTCAGTGCTAATTGGGCATGGGGCATCGGGCATGGGGCATGGAGAATTGGGAATTGGTAATTGGTAATTGGTGATTGGTGATTGGTAATAATTGCCCGCAGTTCCAAGTTATTGGATATAACAAGTCTCAATCATTTATGAACCTCTTCCAATGCCCAATGCCCGATGCCTAATGCCCGATGCCCCATTACCAATTACCCATTACGTAGATATAATGTTTCAAAGTTTTTTCATGGGTGGCTTTGAATGTTCTACCCACAAATTGCGATCGGGAAAACGCCTCGATGTCACCGCCGCCACCGGCCACGATAAGTTTGCAGTCGCCGACTACCAGCGATTGCAACAGCAAGGCATTTACACAGTCCGCGAAGGCCTCCGCTGGCACTTAATTGAACAGTCGCCCGGAAAATACGATTTTTCCAGTTCCCTGCCAATTATCCGGGCCGCCCGCGACATGAAAATGCAGGTAATTTGGGATTTGTTTCACTACGGCTGGCCTGACGATATTGATATTTTCAGTCCCGAATTCGTGACCAGGTTTGCAGATATGGTGCGCGCTTTTATGGAAGTGCTAACTGAGGAAACAGACCAAATACCTTTCGTGACACCTGTCAATGAAATTTCATTTATTGCTTGGGCGGGCGGGGAAGTTGCTTATATCAATCCCTTTGCTAAAGGAAGGGGAGACGAGCTCAAAACCCAGTTGATCAAAGCAGCGATCGCAGCGATAGAATCAGTTTGGGAAGTCAATCCCGGCACCCGCATCGTTCAAATCGACCCCACAATTAACATTATTGCCGATCCTGACAAACCGGAGGATCGGGACGCGGCAGAAGGTTATCGCTTATCTCAATATCAAGCTTGGGATATGTTGGCGGGACGCTTTCGCCCGGAACTTGGCGGCCAGGAAAAATATCTCGATATTATTGGGTTGAATTATTACGATCGCAATCAGTGGATTCACAATGAAGAACCCATGAAATACACCGATCCGCTGTACCGCCCGTTTGGTGAAATGCTGCAAGAAGTTTTTGAGCGCTACCGCCGCCCCTTATTCATCGCCGAAACGGGTACTGAAGACGATTTTAGACCTGTCTGGTTTAATTATGTGTGCACTGAGGTAATGGCCGCGATGAAAGCAGGAGTTCCGATAGAGGGAATCTGCTTGTATCCGATTGTTAACCATCCGGGTTGGGACGACGACAGGCACTGTTACAATGGTCTCTGGGATTATTGCGATGCAAAGGGCGATCGGGAAATTTATCAGCCTTTGGCGGATGAATTGCAGTTTCAAAGGCAGCAGATTGAGCCGTTGCTGAAGTCGCGCGATTGATAATTGCTTCTGTAGGGTGCGCTGAAGCGCACCTTAGACTAAATATGCCTTAACAATACTAAATTTGATTTCCTTTGTATTCGCTCAAGCCAGCATAAAAGAGTCAAGTTCATCTACATTGTGAATAATCTTGGAATCAGAAACGCCATAAGCTTCAGCTAATTCGATACTAGCTTGCAATCTCAATTCGAGGTTTAAGTTACGATCGAAAGCTGCTTCTGCTAAATTGCCCAGTCGTTCGTAGGTAGCAACAAGATTAGCAACAACTGCCTTGTAAGCTCGATCGATTTGAGCGAGGGACTGTTGATAATATTGTTGCACTTGTCTAGCAAGATGAGTATCTTGTCCCAATAACTGCTTGCAAAAACCAGTCACCATTCGACCCGCGATCGCACCAACGACAGCGCCAACAACAGGAATCGGAATCAAAGCTTGTCCGATAGTAGCTCCAGCAGCAACAATGGCTGAATCAGCACAAGCAAATAAACTTAATTCAACGAATTGATCGCGAGTAATTTCCCCTCGATTCAAACTACCGACTAAACTAGCAACTTCCAAGCCTGCACTAACAAAAGCACCAGCTAAAGGTGCAGACATTTGGGTAAAATTGGTTAACCCATAAATAGCTGTTGCCGATATACCACTAAGTGCAGCTCCTTTTGCGGTATCAATTCCAATTTCTTGCCAGTCTTCGGGGGTTAACTCACCCTTAAAAACGTTTTTACCTTGCTTATACTTAGCGTAAAGCTTAGTAGCAAATCGAATACTACCACCAATAACCGCGCCTTTAACAGCAACGTTACCAAAATCAGCCAGAGTAGGCTGAGCCTCGTAGCGTATCCCATCCTTAATTTGTTTTTGTTCTTGCTTTAATTCATGCTCTTTGCGGTCTATCGTATCGTCAACTTTGCCTATTTGGACATCTTCATAGTTAGACGATCCAGCTTGAACAGTCTGACTGAAAGGACGACCAGACATCTGTTCTATTTCTTGAGCTTTTTCTTGTATTTTTTGAGCAGTACGACTTGTTATTCCCTCGACTTGTTGCCCTTTCAATATTTTATCAATAATTTCATATTGGTTTTTAGGGATATGGTAATATGACCCATCTCTGCCAAAGTTTTCGTATTTCTTCATGTGGTCGAGAACGTGGTCTAAATTATTGCCAACCCCATTCACAAATTTAGACTGTACTTTAATACCATCAATTAAATAATCTTCCGGCGCTGTTCTACCTACTCCCTCAAAAGTAGCGCGAGTTTCAGACGAGCTCAAAAGAGATTTTGCATTGCGAATACCAACTTCCACTTGCTCAGCTATTTCACCGTGTTTTGTGCTTGTGTTTCCCAGAATTTTTTCGGGCCTACCTACAAAATCACGAACTTTATCAATCTCTCCGACCGCTGCAAAAAATGCTCGGTCTTGTTTACTGAGTTCCGTTGCAAGCTGTTCTGCATGGCGCAGATTTTCCTGGGCTACTATTGCAGCAACGAATTGAGTTGTCAGATGTCTATCTTCTCTGTTTTCCATGTTTAAAAAAATAGCAGCATTACTCCCTAATTGCTAGAGGATAATGCTGCACTCCAAATTATAACTACATTTTCAGGTCTACGGTCTTTTTAATAGACTCGCTCAGGGAAGTAATGGAATTGATTAAAGTCCCCAGCCTTTGTTTGAGAGCTTGGCTAAAATTCAGGTAATTCAAAGGTGCATTCTGCTTGAAGTATTGCAGTTCACTTTGAATCAAGTTAGCTAGTTTGACAGTTTCCCCCTCCAGAAGATTGACTTCTTTCTTGGTTATGTTGACTTTAGCTGTGTCACCTTCAATTTCAAGAGCGCGGTTGTTGGCTTCGTTCCCAATTTTCTCATTCTCGCTACTTGTCCAAAAAGCACTACCAGCCAAAGCTACACCACCAATTCCCCAGCCAATCGGCCCTGCTAGTGCCAGCAGTGCATTTCCAGCCACCATACCGCCACCACCCACAGTAAGAGCGCCACCTCCTAACCAGGCTAAAGCAGCATTAACGGCGGCTGCACCGGAAAGAGAAGCAATCGCAGTACCTGTTGAGGCTGTTCCAAAAGTTGTGGCAATTGCCATTGCTGCTGCTGGCCCAAAACAGGCAACTCCTGCTCCAGCCATGACTCCTGCACCACCTGCTGCTGCTACATTGCTGTTATGAGCCGCATAAATTAGATCCCAATCTTTGCCAGTAATTTCCTTGAGCTGAAACTTCAGTTTTGTAACGACGTTGCTAAACTCTTTTGGCGAGTTTGCCAACGTGTTAATGTAATTTTCGCATAGTTGGATAATATCAACCCCACGATTTACTCGCGTTTGATAAAGACTTCCAGCGGCATTTTCTAAATACTCACAATCTCTTTGGTACTTTTCTACTGCACGGCGCAGTTTCTCTTGTGCCTCTTTTTTGTATTCGTGGTTAAACATTTACGGGTAAATACCTAATTATGAGGAGTTTGTGTGGATAACTCTGTCGAGCAGAAAACGGTACCTCGCAAGAAGTGAGCCTTGCCCGAATTTCCTGTGTAAAATTAGTCACGATCCTGCTTTCCCTGATACTAATCTAACTACCCTTAACAAAGAAACTAATAAGCATTAGGAATCGTGTTAGACTTTGATTATAAAGAATCCAGAAACCTATCCCCTGCAATGGCATCCTCTAACGATCGCTTCTCCGAAGCTGCCCGCGACTGGGACTTAGAAACTCTTTACACAGACCTAGCATCCGCCAAGGGAAAGCGGCTCACGCCCACAGAAAAACAACATCTACGGGGTCTACTCTGCGGCTACAGTCCCGCCGAAATTGCGGAAACGCTCAGTAAAAACCCCAAGGGAATCGCGGTAGATTTCTGTAATACTTTATACCAATATGTAAAAAATCTTGTAGGGAAAGGTGATGAAAAGGTAGAAAACTGGAGGAAGATTTGTGAATGGCTGGAGGACGCAGGATATAAAACTCAGCCGTCTCCCGAACCTGAATCAGGCGATTGTTTACCAATAAAATTCTTAATAAAAAAAGCAAATGTAGTTGTTGATAAAAATCAAATCCTAGTTGATATCAACCTGCGAATCGTAGCCTCCTCACCTTCAGAAATTCCCATTATAGAAAAGTTTGATATCAATGCCAATGGTGCAAACTAACGAAAAGGCGATCACACGCATCAGCTTAATGTTAAACCGACCGTCGGGCCATCCGTCAGTCCGCCAGCGGTTGAAACCCCTGCCTCAAAGCAAAAGTCCTCTTGCATACGACTGAAGAACTCATTAGTGCTCGACCGAGCACTTAAGGTATTAACCAAAGACTTAAGACAGGGGTTGAAACCTCTACATCACACAGGACTTACGCAGGCACACTATATATAGTATGCCAAAAAAAGGATCTCACTTTTTCTCTCATAAAGAGCGATCGTCACGAGATTAAAAACTTGATGGCTCAAAAAACCACCAACTCTCCTGTTCAACAAGAAATAAACGTAACCCTGGCAGGTTTAAATTCTCTTTAATTGGTAATTAATTGCTAATTCTGATAATTGATTTAATCAGGGGAGTTACGCATCAACACCAAAGAAACCAAACTAAATAAAGCCGGTTTTTGCGGTTGCTGCAGGCTGTGACGGGTCTTCTGGGCAAAAACCAGGTTTCTGGCTACCCGTGCGTAAGTCCTAATAGCAATAAGGGGGGGCAAAATGCCCACCCCATATACTAGATATCACTTGGATATCAGACTTAAATTTTCAATACCCCCAGGGGAATTCGAATCCCCGTCGCATCCGTGAAAGGGATGTGTCCTAGGCCTCTAGACGATGGGGGCGCGTTGCGTTTGCTTGTGTTCCGCACCTTTATTACCTTAACTAATCTTTCCCAATCTGTCAACTACTTTGCGAAACTTTTTTTTCTATTCGTCCCAAAGCTAGTCACAGTAGGCTTTGAGGATACGATCGCAATTGTTGATCGCCCCGGAGGTGAGCAATCTCGAACCGGGGGTGTTCTGGGTGGGGATGCCCAAACAAGCAACGGGGGCCATCTGGCCGAACTTCATGGCGATCGAAGCATCTCTCCCAAAACCGCTAATTACCCCCAACAGCACCTCTAAGCCGGCTGCTGGGTGCAGTTCCCCAATCCTTCATCGTACAGCCCGTAGTGGTCCTAAACCAGCACAACCGGGCTGTCGCCGTCAAGAATCGGCTATTGAGCCACCAAGCTTGCAAATTTCCCAAGCAATCAGCGCATCCAACGGCTGGCACTGCGTAAAATACAAAGCGCCAGCCTCCGCTCCTTCGCCGACGACACCAAATAAACATTAACCGCAGGGTAGCCCTGCATAGCAAGGAAAATGTGTTATAGTTTTATCCTTTTAAGCTACCTTGAATTTTAGCTTATGAACTGTCCCAAGTGTAACTCTAAATACATCGGGAAAAATGGTCGCACTCGCTAGCGATTAGCAAATTTTTAAAGGTCGAGATTGTGTCAGACAATTCGTCATGAATCCCAGAGATCAACCGATTTCCTTAGCAACAAAAAAGTTGATATATCGACTTTTATGAGAAAAGATTATCTCGGGCTGGGATTGTGAGGGCGACTGGGGTTTCGTCACGGTGGTTGCAATACTATGTTAATAAAAAATTAGGAGTTGTAAACAGAGAAGTAGAAGTGAAGTCAAAAAAGAAAGGGAAGCTCACAATTCAATGTGATGAAATGTGGTCATTTGTAGGTAATAACGATAACAAGCAGTGGAAATAGCTGGCAATGGAAGCATCAACTTTCATAAACTGTAGGAGTGTATATGGGCAAAAGAGAGCAAGCTGGCGCTCAAGGATTATGGGATTCTTGTGCGACCTGTTCCAGACTCACTGTGCCGTAAGTTATACAGACTTTTGGAGTGCCTAGGTCACAGTTTTTCCTCAAAAAAGATCCAAGGCAGTAAGAAAGGAGACTGGTCTGACAAACTATATAGAAAGATTTAATAATACGATGAGACAAAGAATATCTAGATTGGTGAGAAAAACTCTTTCATTCTCCAAAAAACTCTCCCATCCAATTGGGGCTATTTGGTATTTTATTCATGAGTAGAACGCCAGTTTATCTATTCATTAAAACCCTTGATTTTCCTTGCTAGGCAGGACTACCTATCTATTCTTAGGCGTCGTTTTCACATGAACTCCACCGTCTACACTCAGTCCGCGAGGTAATATTACTACAGAATAATCGGATAAAACTCAAGCAAAGTAAGATGGTAGATTGACCGGACATCATATCCGAAGGAAAAATTAAAGTCCTTACTGCCAAAAACAGCAAGGACTTTAACCGTTCATCCCTAAGTTTTAAGGACTACAGTGCTCACTACAAACTAAACTAAATACTGCCCATTACTTCACGAGCTGCCGCCAAAGTTCGATCGACATCTTCCTCAGTATGAGCCAGAGAAGTAAATCCCGCCTCAAACTGCGAAGGAGCAAGATAAATTCCGTGCTCCAACATTCCCCGGTGAAAGCGGCTGAACTTCGTCAAATCCGACTTCTTCGCATCATCGTAATTGTGAACCGGGCCAGCCGCAAAAAACAAGCCGAACATCCCGCTAATTTGCCCGCCACAAGCCGCGTGTCCCGCTTCCTTAGCAATTTTTAGCAATCCATCAGACAGTTTTTTGGTAATCTTATCCAACTGTTCGTAAGTGCCGGGTTTTTGCAGCAATTCCAAAGTCTTAATCCCAGCAGTCATCGCCAAAGGATTTCCCGAAAGCGTACCAGCTTGATACATCGGGCCAGCAGGAGCTACCATCCCCATAATATCCCGCCTTCCCCCGTAAGCTCCCACCGGCAAACCGCCACCGATAACTTTACCCAAAGTAGTCAAATCCGGGGTGACACCGAATCTTTCCTGAGCTCCGCCGTAGGCGATGCGGAAACCGGTCATTACTTCATCAAAAACTAACAAAGCACCGTTATCTTTAGTAATTTCCCGCAAACCTTCGAGAAAACCTGCATCCGGGGTAATAAAACCAGCATTCCCCACCACTGGTTCGAGAATTACGCCTGCTATCTCGCCGGGATTTTCGGCAAATAAAGCTTTGACTGCTTCTAAGTCATTGTAGGGAGCGTTGAGGGTATTGGCAGTAGTGGATTTCGGGACGCCTGGGGAGTCGGGAAGGCCCAGAGTTGCGACGCCGGAACCGGCTTTTACCAAGAACATATCGGCGTGTCCGTGATAGCAGCCTTCAAATTTAATCAGTTTATCGCGTCCGGTGAAAGCTCGCATCAGCCGCAAAACGGCCATACAGGCTTCGGTGCCGGAGTTGACAAATCGCACCATTTCAATGCTGGGAACGGCATCGATGACCATTTCGGCGAGTACGTTTTCCAAAAGCGAAGGTGCTCCGAAACTCGTACCTTTTTCTAAGGATTCGTGAAGGGCTTTGATGACTTCCGGGTGGGCGTGGCCACAGATGGCTGGGCCCCAAGTACCTACATAGTCAATGTATTGGTTTTCGTCAACATCCCAAATGTAGGCTCCTTTTACCCTGTCAAAGACGATGGGCTGTCCGCCTACGGATTTGAAGGCGCGGACGGGGGAACTGACGCCACCTGGCATCAACTTCTGGGCGGCTGCGAAAATTTCTTCTGATTTGGTGGTTTTCAAGGTTGTGGAAACCAATGTTTTCTCCTTAGTGAACGTCTGTTGTTGGTAGAATAATTTTATAGCCAGTTCAACATAAAGGTTAGGTCGATTCAAGGAAACTATTCTAGTAGATTTTAGGGTACAAACCAATGAGTAGCAATACTAGCTTGGGTTTTTTAAGCTTTGTCGCCCTAGCACCGTGAAGCGAAGCTATCCCGTAGGGAATCGCCCTAAAATGTAATTTTTTGTAAAATACTTCTTGACAATTTAGCCATCACTTGCTCAAACTTCTCTCTTCCTCTGCCTCCTCTGCGTTCTCTGCGGTTAATAAAAAAACAATCTCCGACAGGAAAGCGTTAATCTATATTACAAAGTTGAAATAAAATTATGTCTACTACTGATTTGTCTACTTTGAGCCGATCGATCCCAATTGAAAAGATTCGTTACGACGATCGCGGTTTAGTGCCTGCGATCGTCCAAGATTATTTGGACGGTACGGTGTTAATGATGGCCTGGATGAATCGGGAGTCGCTGCAAAAAACGCTCTCTACCGGGCAAACTTGGTTCTGGAGTCGATCGCGCGCCCAATTGTGGCCCAAAGGCGCGACTTCGGGACACATTCAAAATGTCAAAGGGCTGCGTTACGACTGCGATAGCGATGCTTTGCTGGTGACAGTGGAACAAGTCGGAGATATTGCTTGTCACACCGGAGAAAGAAGTTGTTTTCACCAAGTTGATGGGGAAATTTCACCGCCGCCAGGGGATATGTTATCTCAATTATTTGCGGTAATTTGCGATCGCCGCGACAATCCTAACGAAAGTTCTTATACTTGCAAGTTGTTCGAGGGCGGCGACAACAAGATTCTCAAGAAAATTGGCGAAGAGTCGGCGGAAGTTGTAATGGCTTGCAAAGATGACGACAAAGAGGGGATTGCTGGGGAAGTTGCGGATTTATTTTATCACGCTTTGGTTGCTTTGGCTCACCATCAAGTGGATTTAAGAGCAGTTTACCGCAAATTGGGCGATCGACGAAAATAATCGGTAATTGGGAATTGGGAATTGGGAATTGGTATAGCCTTTTTCACAAAGATGAGGTATTCACGAATTAATTAACAATTCCTCAATCCCCAATCTCAACTTGTACCTCATATTTTCTCAAACTTCTCTAGGTAAGGGCGGGTTCACCAACAATATTGGCCACTCACAGACAAGAGAAATAAACCCGCCCCGCCCCATGCAGAGGCTATATTTTTCCGACTCTAGAAACTAAAAGTAGTGCGGAGAACCCCCACCCCTACAGTATCATTATCCTTAGTACCTTCAGGATTGAACAACACAAAAGCACCCGGTGTAACGCTGATATTGTCGTTAACTTTGAAACGATAATAAGCTTCCAAATGATAAGGAGTTGCCTTATTTGCCTGAAAACGAGCACCGCCACTTACCGAATCCCGATCCAAAGGCTGTCCAAACAGAATACCTGCATTATTGCCCTGTTTGAACAAATCTCGGAAATGGAAACCTACCATCCAACTGTTAAAAGTTGTAGAAGCATTGCTTCTTTCAGCATCAGCAATGATCCAACCTCCATAGGTAGAAACAGCTAATTTCGGAGAAAGCCGCCAAGTTGCAGTACCGCCAAACGAATTCATCCTCACCCCGCCACTAACAGGTTGTCTATCTCTTCCCAAAATTGAACCCAAATCCGCATCAGATAATCCTGTGGCAAGAATATTCAATTGGTGGCGACTGTAAGCGTAATTCAAACCAATGTCAATGCTGCTAGTGGGTTTAATCGTTAACTGTGCCGCAGCAACGGTACTGCCATTAAATAAACCCGCACCCAACGGAGTAGCTGGAAAGCCTAAATCGTTGGGCAAAGCAGCATTTACACTGCCGTACAAAGCTGTAAGATTGACTTTTTTGGAAAGGTTCCAAATAAACCCACCTGCCGATGCCAAGCCACTGCCTGAAGTGCCGCCGGATACGCGCACAACAGGGTTGTAACCTCCAAACCTAGAAATAGATTCTTGCCCTTCTCCAGCGAAAGGAGTGATGGCTTGAAAAGCATCAGAAGTTTCAGCTTTCGGGCCCGCGAATAGAGTGATGCTGTTAGAAACTGGAAAAACGTAAAGCAGTTTGTAAAGTTCAACAGTATTGGCGCCAATGCTAGATAAATTCTGAGGATTGATTCCGGGGAATTGCGGCTCAAAACTCAGCCTTGCCTGACTGTCAGACAAACCGCTAAATGCCCCCGTTGACAAACCCAAATCAGGCCCGAAGCTGCGAATGTTGTAAGCTTGTAAGCCTGTTATTAGGGTATCTTTGCCCGTAAAACTGGTCAGCAGATTCAGCCGCAGTCGGTAATTGAAGACTGTTTGAGTATCGCTATGATTGTTTTTCGTAGTATCGGCAACGCTAAAAATTGCTTCGCCACTGAGTTTAGTTGTTGTCGAAAATTGATTGGCTTCTAATTCGGAGGTACGGGCTTCCAAAGCATCGACTCTACCGCGCAAAGTAGCTAATTCTGCTGCAAATTCTTCTTGCAGTCTTTGCAGTGCGGTTAAGTCTTCTTTCGTGGCTAAATTGGTTGTACCTGCTTTAATTAGCTCGTTAACCTTATCCAAGCAAGCGTTTAAACCGGCGGCAAACTCGTAGCGAGTCATTGCCCGATTGCCTCGGAATGTGCCGTCAGGATATCCCGCTATGCAGCCGTATCTTTCGACTAAAGATTGCAGGGCTTGAAATGCCCAGTCTGTCGGGCGCACGTCGGATAGTTGAGATACAGATGTTACTTGCTGGAGTTCGCTGGATTCAGAAGTTTTGCTGTTGGTTGCTGCGGGTTCTAAGGAAGCGCTGTTTTCGATTTCAGCTAACTTTTCGGAAGTAGAAGTTTCTGTTTGGGCAATTATTGGTGCAGGGTTAGGGGCGGGAATGACAGATGTTTTTTCTGTGACTTCTGCTGGTGTCTGCGAGTTTTGGGAAGGGGCAACAGATACTTGTTCTGTGACGGCTGGGGCTGGGTTTGCTGGTTTTTCGGCTAAGTTTAATGAGTTTTCCCCGGAATTTTCTGCGGTTAATGCTGCTGTTTCGGGCAGATTCAGGTTGGCAGTTTCTTGGGGGTGATTGGCGAGTTGATTGGTTGTTGAGACGGTGTTGTCAACTTGCAGCCCCTCAACTAATTTTAACTCGGATATTTCAGGGGCCTTGACGTGATTTTCAACAGTTGTATTCAGGCTAATTTTAGCCTCGGACTCTTTTAACTCTTCACTACCTAATATTTTTTTTTCGGCGGGAGGCATCGCTGCCAATGGTAAAGAACCGGCAAGTATATACAGTAAACCTACTGCGCCAGCACTAAATAGTAGATGTGCTTTCACTAGAACTCCTCACAAATTTGATAGTAAAATTGCTATTAGCTTTCTAGGAATTGTAAAGCTCTGTGGTATCGCCAACCACAAAGTCTTGAGTTAATATTTTTTATAGGTCTAATAAAATAAGTAAAACAACCGCCTGCTATCAGAGCTTAAGGCCGCTAGGCATTTTTTGCGAGTTAGTTATTTATCTATCGGGTGGGTTAAAGTATCACAAAAGTTGTATTTTAGCAATTATTTTTTTAACATTCGATCGAGCTTTTGCAAAATAACCACAGCCGCAATCACACTAACAGCCAAGCCCAACCAAAAATTATCGGCCGCCCATTTACCTCTATCCAAAGCCAAACCGCCCAGCGGCGGCCCGATTAAATAGCCGATCGCCCAACACTGAGAATTAACCGCCAAATACACGCCCCGCAAAGACTCTGGGGCTAAATCCACCACCAAAGCCGAAGCAAAAGGCGTATAAGCAACAGTCGCAACCGACAAAAAGCTCAAGCCTAAAACAGCTAAAAATAGATGGCCAGTTGCAGCCATTCCCGTCAAGCCGATCGCGATAAATCCCATTCCCCACAGCAGCGCCGAAATCATCAAAGCTTTCGAGTGGGAAAACCGCCTCAAAGCTTTAACAACCGGCAGTTGCAAAGCCACAGTTAAAAACGTGCTAAAAGCAAACAAAACGGTAATTGTACCAGTAGAAAAACCTGTTCCCGTCCCCACCGCGACAAACTTGCTAAAGTACAGCGGCATTGTGGTTTGGATTTGGGAAATATATAATGTGAACAGAGTATTTACTAAAGCATAAACTAGAAGACTGCGATCGCTGAGCGCCACCATCCAGCCATTTTTTAGACTTTTTTTGCCTATATCGGCTGAATTAGCTGGTTTGTAGGTTTCGGCGATCGCGATCGCCACCACCGCAAACAGCACTAAAAACGAGATACCATCAATAATAAAGAGCGAGCGATAATTTCCCGTTAACTCAATCAACAAACCACCTAAAATAATCCCAATTTGCAAACCCAAATTATCAGCAAGTCGCGTCAAAGCAAAAGCCTCCTGTCGTTGTTCACCCTCCGTTAAATCCGCCACCATCGTCTCGGTTGGAGGCCAATACAAACCCACACCAAAACCCATCAGTAAATTGCCCGCAATTAAGCCAACGAAATCATTAGTCGCCGCCAGTACAAAAGAAGCCACAGCACAAATAACTGCCGCCAGCAATAAAGTTCGCCGCCTTCCCCAAAATTTAGAATCGCAAAAAGAACCGCCCAAAATTCGACCAAATATGCCCGAAACTGAACCACTACCCAAACCAATCCCAACAGCAGTAGCAGATAAACCCACGCGATCGACAAAAAATATCGGCGCGTAAAATAAAGTAAAACCGGTGCCGCTTTGGGAGAGGAATCTGCCGGCGGCTAGAATCCAGACTTGAGGGGGGAGACGGGGCAACCAAGATGATAATTGAAATTTAGGCATATACAGTTAAATTAGGAGTTATTTCTGGACGCAAAAACCTGGTTTTTTATGAAAGAAATACGTTAAGGCTTTTAATCCCGGTCAAAAACAGATATCTTTGGTCGCAGTGCATAAGTCCTGTGAGTAATTATTAATTTATTCCGTACTTTTTCCGAATTAGTATTAGTTAACGGCAGTGATGACAAACATAAGTGAGCTTAACAATTCTTCAGGGTATGTTACACAAAAGTTACCATTAATTTAAAAATACTTAACAGAATTTTAGAAAAAAGTTAGTTAAACTCTAGAAAAGGCAGAAGAAAATTTTAGAGGGTCTAATTATATGACAGCTATTACAACATCAAGAGTGGAATCAATCAAACCGCGCTGGCAAGCAATTGTCATGGTGTCTCTAATTTTCTGGCTCAGCGGTAGCCTGATTTTGGATCTAGTAATTATGCCCAGTCTCTACATATCTGGCATGACGACATCTCCCGAGTTTGCAACGGCGGGGAATTTAATGTTCTGGGGATTCAACCGCGTTGAGTTAATCTGTTCGGGCCTGGTGGCAACGGGTGTGATGGTTTTGAGCAATTTAGTCGGTGACTTCGGCAAGCGCAGCCGCACAGCAATCTTATTATCATTGGTACTTCTGGCGATCGCCCTGATTGACACCTACGCCCTGACACCCCAAATGAGCGCCTTGGGAATGCACCTAAATCTGTTCGATTCCGCAGCAGAAGTGCCCGCCGGGATGAATCTACTGCACCAAGGCTATTTGGGATTGGAAGCCCTGAAGTTGGCTGTCGCCGGTACGCTGCTCGGCTGGTGCTACCAAAACCAAGTTTAATCGACACAATACTCAGAGGTGGAGTTGAGAAAAAAAACTCAACCAGCAGCGGGGGGCGTGAATTCACGCCCCCCGCTAATTTTTTAAATTTTAGCTATCGAAAACGATGCTTGAATTGCAGCCATTCTGTATTCATCGGCGTTAATCTGTGTTTATCTGCCCTCATCTGCGGTAAAAAAAAGAGAATATGTTAACCGCAGATGACAAGGGATTGACGCTAATTCACGCAGAGGTCGAGAAGAGAGATAGGAATAATTCCGATGCTAACAGATTTGATATAACTATACTGTCCAGTTTCCTGACCCGCCCAAAAACAGATACTTGTGAACGACTCCTGTTGTGGAAAGATAAAAAATTTAGACTCTTGATCAACTTCCTACATTCATCTGTGGAGTAAATCTAAAATCTAAAATCTAAAATCTACCGACAGCAAGCCCTACTCGGATGCTTCTGGCAAATCTGCTTTCGGCCACAGCAAGCGCAAGCCCATCACCGCAAATCCGATCGCCGCGAGTCCCTTTACCAGTCGTTCCGGCAACACCTCAGCCGTGCTGAAGCCGATCGCCACACCGATTAAACTCGCCAGCAGCAGCGCCGACGCGGTGCCGAAAAATACAGCCCGCGGCGAGTTACAACTACTGCCCAAGGCGATCACAGCTAATTGACTTTTGTCTCCCAATTCTGACAAAAACACTGTAATAAAACTAATTCCCAAAAGTTGCCAGTCCATGTTTTTTTTAGTTCTTAGTTAGCTATTGTAGAAATCTAGGACTTACCGACAAGGCAGACAATTAACCCAGCACTTCCCACAGCAGAACCGCCGAAATCGCCAGTAAAATCACTCCGGCTGCTCTCTCCAAAGTTCTCGGAGCAATCCGACTAGCCAGCCACCTTCCCAGCAACACCCCCAGCAAACTGGTTGCTATCAAAGCCGAACCCGCACCCGCAAAAACGATCCAAGGATTTCGAGATTCAGCCGTCATCAGCAAGATTGCGAGCTGAGTTTTGTCTCCAATTTCAGCCAAAAAAATAGTTGCAAAAGTCGAGGCAAAAATTGCCCAGTGCTTGGGCTTCAGTTTGTTTTTTTCCTGACAAATATCGGGATTTCCACTCCCTGATAGTTCAGAGGGCTCCGGGGTTAAAGGAGCATAACTTTCAGAAGCCTCTTTTATTTGTAGTTGTACCTGTTGTGGCAAATCGTAATTGGGGTTTACTGAGTCAGAAGCAGACAAGCTTGGCGGAACAGAATCAAGTTTCACGGGCAATGAGTGCTAAAAGCTATTTATTTTTGACTTGTACTTTTGATTCTAACTTTCTCTGTGCCTGCTTTTACCAAACCAGGGTCATCTTTTTCCCCCGAGCTTTCAGCAACTGATTCCTGGAACAACTTACCGCACCCCAATATCGATAGAAGCCCCCAGATTTATCTGTCGAGTCAATCTAAAATCTAAAATCTAAAATCTAAAATTGACTGACTGACTTGTTCATGTGCCGTAAGTTCGATCGCCCGCATCTCCCAAACCAGGTACAATAAAGCCCTGTTCGTTGACTATTTCGTCGATCGTTGCCGTGTAAATCATCAAACTCGGGTACTCTGCACTCAGCCTCTTCAAAGCCGGAGGAGCAGCCACCACAGAGATAATCCGAATCAAGCTCGGGTCAATTCCCCGCTTCGTCAATTCCTGCATTGTCGCTATAATCGTGCCGCCCGTAGCCAGCATCGGCTCGCTAATTATCACCCGCGTTTCCGGGTTAAACTGCGCCGGCAATTTGTTCAAATAACAAGTCGGTTGCAGCGTCTCCTCATTTCTTGCCATGCCGAGGTGGTAAACCGAAGCCAGCGGTACAACCGTCTGAATTCCTTCGAGCAGTGCCAAACCCGCCCGCAAAATCGGTACTACAACTAACGGAGCTTCCGGGTTGATAAAAGTCGCCGGACATTCGCCCACAGGGGTCTGCACCGTTGTTTCCACTGTCGGCAGCCATTCTCGAATTGCCTCGTAAGCCAGCCACCTTCCCAATTCTGTCATCGCAGAACGAAAAAGTACCGAGGGCGTGGCGGCGTCGCGGGCAACAGCCAGCCAGTGTTTAATTAATGGATGCGGGGGAACGTAAACGCGCAGTTGCAGGGACATTAGGAAATTGGGGAGATTGCTAGGTTTGAGGATTTTATGCGGTGCGGTCGCTCCTCTTCGAGGGCTTCGCCAACGGGCGATCGATCGCTCTGTGCAACTTATCACATCCTTGAGGGCGCATACAAGCCAGAGATTGAGTTAGACCCCATTCGCCGATCAACCTCCATCAGCTTATTGAAATATTTTACCAATAGTATTGACATTAATTAGCAATAAGACTATAGTGATTTTTAGTGTTCTCCTCTCAAAGGATCGGCAGACGGGGGCAGTCGGCAATGGTAGACTGTTCCCGCATTTTTTTTTTTAGCTGGGGCATTAGGCATCGGGCATGGAGCAGAGAGGGCATCGGGCATCGGGCATCGGGCATCGGGCATTGGAAATAGTTTATTTTTGTTCCTTCTTCCTTCTTCCTTCTTCCTTCTTCCTTCTTCCTTCTTCCTCCTTCTTCCTTCTTCCTTCTTCCTTCTAGAGCGATCGACTGTAATATTATAGAAATTATTAAGATTTTTAACCGAATGTCAGCTCCTACCCAATCCCAATTATTTTCTCCCAACTCCCGCCATACACAGCAAGAGTTTGATGTGATTGTCATCGGTTCCGGCATTGGCGGACTCGTGACAGCCACCCAGCTAGCCGCTAAGAAAGCCAAAGTTTTAGTGCTCGAAAGCTATACAATTCCGGGGGGTAGCGCTGGATATTTCGATAGAGAAGGCTACAGATTTGATGTCGGGGCCTCCATGATTTTTGGTTTCGGACAGCGTGGCACCACCAACCTCCTCACCCGCGCCCTGAAAGCAGTCAACGTCACCTTAGAAACGATTCCCGACCCCGTACAGCTTCACTATCACTTACCAAGCGGCTTGGAACTTGAAGTTCCCCAGGCTTATGACAAATACTTGCAAGAATTAACTGACAGATTCCCTCACGAACGCCAAGGAATCCACAAATTTTACGGCGAATGCTGGAACGTCTTTAACTGCCTCAACGGGATGGAATTGCTATCCCTAGAAGAACCCGGATATCTAGTCCGAGTCTTTTTTCAGAATCCCTTAGCCTGTTTGGGATTGGTAAAATATTTGCCTCAAAATACTGGGGACATTGCACGGCGCTACATCAAAGACCCTACTTTGCTGAAATTTATCGACATGGAATGCTACTACTGGTCTGTAGTACCTGCCGACTTGACGCCGATGATTAACGCCGGAATGGTATTTTCTGACAGACATTACGGTGGCATAAATTATCCCAAAGGCGGAGTCGGTCAAATCGCCCAAAAATTAGTAGAAGGATTAGAAAAATGCGGCGGGAAAATTCAATACAAAGCTAAGGCGAAAAAAATTATTACAGAAAACGGCCGCGCTGTCGGAGTCGAGCTAGCAACCGGCGAAGTTTACCGCGCAAAGCGCATCGTTTCTAACGCCACGCGCTGGGATACTTTTGAGAAATTGCTGCCCGCAGAAGAGATGCCCGCTAGCGAGAAGAAGTGGCAGCAGCGCTATCAAAAAGCCCCCAGTTTCTTGAGTTTGCATTTGGGGGTGGAAGCAAGCGTAATCCCTGCAGGTAGTGCCTGCCACCACATTTTGTTAGAAGATTGGGACAAAATGGAAGCGCCGGAGGGGACTGTGTTGGTGTCAATTCCGACCGTGCTCGACCCGGATTTAGCTCCCGCAGGATATCACATCGTTCACGCTTTTACTTCGAGTTGGATGGAACAGTGGGAAGGACTTTCGCAGCAGGAATACGAGGAGAAAAAGGAAGAGGCGGCAGGGAGAATTATTGAAAGATTAGAAAAGATTTTTCCCGGTTTAGATGCCGGTTTGGATTATATGGAAGTTGGGACAGCGCGCTCTCACCGCCGCTTTTTGGGGCGCGAAGACGGAACTTACGGGCCGATTCCGCGACAGAAGCTAATGGGTTTGCTGGGAATGCCGTTTAATCGAACTTCTCTGCCTGGTTTGTATTGTGTGGGCGACAGTACGTTTCCCGGACAGGGTTTAAATGCGGTGGCATTTTCTGGGTTTGCTTGCGCGCACCGAATTGCGGTTGATTTGGGTTTTTAGCGGTCGTAGTAGGGTGCGTCAGATTGTTCGCTTGAAATACGACATAAAATGTGAGTCTTCGGGGCAGCCTACAAAAAGACTAAAAACCCGGTTTCTCTCCAGAAACCGGGTTTTTAACCTCAAAATTGGTGTTTTCCATTCTTTTAATGAGTTTACTGGTCGTAGCTGCCGCCGACGCCGATTTGGGTATTGTAGATTTTCGCATTAGTGATGGTCATATCTTCCATTGATGCGCCGGATACGTCAGCGGTGTTAATGATGGCCGCGGTCAGATTTGCCCGATCGAGGTCTGCGTCATTTAAACTGGCATTAGTCAGGAAAACTTGGGTCAAGTTAGCACTCGTCAAGTTAGCACCTGTCAAGTCAGCACCTTCGAGGTTGGCACTAGATAGGTTTGCTCCTCGTAAATTTGCTTCTCTCAAATCAGCACCAATTAAATGAGCTCCCGTTAAATCAGCTCCTGACAAGTCGCACTTAAAACATTGCCCCGTTGACAATAACTGTTTGACGTGAGCGGGATTTTCAGCGCGAGCCGGGCCGGCCAACAGTAGGGGAGTAATTAAAAAAGTAGCGGCTAATAGATTGCGTTTCATAATCCCTTTTCCTCACCTGACTCTGTATTTAACTTCTTGTCTTGATATCTACAATCTTACCACGGTTGTTTTCGGAAGCTGCGATCTAATTCACAGATGGGCTGTGATATCGATTGCCCTCAACAACGCATAGATGGTCTCGACAAGCTCGCAAAACATAATTTCGCAAAACTTAACACTGCCGAATTTAATACAGTGCCTTTTTGTAGTAACCTTTTCTAGGTTAGCTAATATAGCCAACCGATGCGTCTTTCTGAAGATGGAGATGATTCGCAATACGAGGGATGATTTTAGGGATGATCCTATCGCAAAAAGTTTCCATAAAATACTTTGTTTTTAATAAAAGTGTCACGAGACTGAAAAATTAATTTAAAATAAAGATAAGCTTATACCTTTATAGGTAGAGGAAAAGCAGTCACTGGCTTGATCCCCAGTCCAATCTCGGCTGCATTTTTAACAATAAATTTTAATTAGGTTTCAGCAGCGCCGTAAAAATCCACCTAGTGCTTGGAAAGCAGCACTTTTTTAGAATGTCGCAGAGTCCACGCGATCGCAAAACTCAATTAAATATGCTCAAAAACGATTCATCCAAGTATCTCCCAACCTTAGCTCAAGTAATTGACCGCTACCCCTTGACAGTTGCACCCGATACCCCACTAGCAGAAGTAATTACCCTGATGGGTCAACGGCGCGGAACTTGCTCTCTAAACCCAGACATTCCACCAACCGATATCTATCAGCCACTAACAGAAATGGCAAATCCCCCCACCTCAAGCGCATTTAGAGACGCGAC
The DNA here is from genome assembly GCF_036700885.1 of Microcoleus sp. S13_B4. Classification (NCBI taxonomy): domain Bacteria; kingdom Bacillati; phylum Cyanobacteriota; class Cyanophyceae; order Oscillatoriales; family Microcoleaceae; genus Microcoleus; species Microcoleus sp. S13_B4. The sequence goes on along the minus strand of NZ_JAUBPU010000016.1, from coordinate 40,233 downwards.
AGGTATCTGTGTCTTTGTAGTGGAAGAATCCCTAGAAAAATTATCCTCCCACTCTGCTCCACATTCTCAATTGCAAGGAATCTTCACAGAAAGGGATCTTGTCGATTTGATTGCCTCGGGCAAAAACTTAAAAGGTATCACCATTGCAGAAGTAATGAGGCAGCCTGCTGCAACTCTCACAAAATCCGAGACTCAAGACATTTTCAGCGCCCTAATTCTGCTGGGGCAACGAAGAACTAAGCATTTACCAATATTGGATAGTGAAGGTCAACTCTTAGGAGTAATTACCCCGGAAAGCATTCGCCAAGCCATGCTGAAACCGGCAAATATCTTAAAAATGCGCCGCGTGAAAGAAGTAATGACCGCACAAGTCATTCAAGCACCTCGCTTTGCGTCAGTTAGGAGTTTAGCCGAGTTGATGGCGCAGCACCGCGTTAGCTGCGTAGTAATTACCGAATCAACAGAATTATCGAGAAATTTACCGTTCCCCATTCCAGTAGGTATAGTCACAGAACGGGATATTGTCGAATTTCAAGCTTTAGATATAGATTTGTCGAAAACGATCGCCCAAACTGTGATGAGTACCCCCTTATTTAGCCTCAAGCAAGAAGACTCGCTGTGGGTAGCTCATCAGGAAATGCACCAGCGTTTAGTCCGCAGGTTAGTAGTAACGGGGGAACAGGGAGAACTCCTGGGAATAGTTACTCAAACCAACATACTTCGCGTACTTGACCCGATGGAAATGTCCGGGGCGATCGATGTTCTGCACGATTCAGTGGCAGAAAGGACTAGGGAATTGCAACAAGCGATCGCATCCCTCAGCTTGACTAACGCCAGACTAGAAAGGGAAATTGCTACCCGCGTGCGGGCCGAGGCCAGGCTCCACCTTTTAGAATCTGCTGTAGTGAACGCTAACGACGCAATTGTGATTATGGATGCGGGAGACAGCGATATCTCCGACCCCAGCATCATCTATGCCAACGAAGCTTTTACCCAAATGACGGGCTACCTACCCGAAGAAATCATCGGACAAACCCCCAGTTGCTTGCGGGGCCCAGAAAGCGACCCCACCCAAGTCGCTAAAATTCGCCGTACTTTCTCTCGCCGAGAACCCCTACGCCTAGAATTGATTAACTACCGCAAAGACGGTTCAACATATTGGGTGGAACTCAACAGCGTACCCATTGCCGACACCTCCGGGAACGTTACCCACTGGGTGTCGGTGCAGCGAGATATTACTGATCGCAAGCGCATGGAACAAGCATTTTTTGAAGAAAAAGAACTCGCTCAGGTTACTCTACAATCGATCGGCGATGGCGTCATCACTACTGACGCCGACGGCTGCATTTCGACCCTGAATCCAGTTGCCGAAACACTCACGGGTTGGTCTACATTGGAAGCTAAGGGTTTGCCCCTCGCCAGCGTGCTGAGAATAGTTGACGAAACTAGCCGGCTGCCGATCGAACATATCGCCGAAATCGCTTTGTCCGAAGGTCGGATTGTTGACCAAGGGCGCAACAATTTGCTGATTGCCCACAACAACAGCGAATTTGCGATCGACCACTGCGTCGCCCCCATCCACGCTAGCAGCGGCGAAATTGTCGGGGCCGTCGTCGTGTTCCGAGATGTCACGCAAGTGCGAACTCAAGCGCGACAACTCACCTGGCAGGCAACTCATGACCCCCTAACGCAATTAGTCAACCGCCGGGAATTTGAGTACCAGTTAGAGCACGCCCTACACGGCGCTCAAGGTTACGGGCAAGAACACGTGATGCTTTACCTGGATCTTGATCGCTTCAAAATAGTTAACGACACCTGCGGTCATGCTGCAGGGGACGAACTGCTGCGCCAAGTCAGCCAGCTATTTAAAAGCCATATTCCCAAAACCGATATTTTGGCACGTCTGGGTGGCGATGAATTTGCCGTACTCCTGTATAACCGTCCCGTCGAACGAGGATTGAATGTTGCCGAAACGCTGCTGCGAAGCATTCAGGGATTCCGCTTTGCGTGGCAGGACAAAACTTTTTCGATCGGCGTTAGTATCGGTTTGGTAGCAATCAATCCCAAAACAGCATCGACATCTGCGATTTTGAGCGCGGTCGATATGGCCTGCTACGCTGCTAAAAATAAAGGTCGCAACCGGGTGCAGGTTTATCAAGCCGGCGATCAAGAATTAATTAAACAGCACGGCGAAACGCAGTGGGTGGTGCAAATTAATCAAGCTTTAGAAGAGAATCGCTTTTGCTTGTACTCTCAGCCGATCGTACCTTTGCTCAACTCTCCAACCACCGGAACCCACTGCGAAATCCTGCTGCGCCTCCAGCTTGAAACTGGTCAGGTGGTGTCGCCGATGGCGTTTATTCCGGCGGCAGAACGCTACAACTTGATGCACGCGATCGACCGCTGGGTGATTCGTACTTTATTTAGCAATTTATCTAAACTTTTCACGGCCAATTTATTAGTCCAAAACCCCGAGGTAGACAGCGATAAAATAGTTACCTTCCCTGCTTGCTCTCTTTTGTCTGATCTGCAATCGTCGTTTGGCAAATATCCCAACCTTTATTCAATCAACCTTTCTGGGGACAGCCTCAACGAAGAAAAGTTTATCGAGTTTATTCAGGAACAGTTTTCCATTCATCAAATACCGCCGCAAATAATTTGTTTTGAAATTACCGAAACCGTGGCGATCGGTAATCTCAGCAAGGCAGCCAGCTTGATTTGGCAACTCAAGGAACTAGGCTGCCAGTTTGCCTTGGACGACTTCGGCAGCGGGATGTCTTCCTTTGCTTATCTGAAAAGCTTACCAGTTGATTATCTCAAAATTGATGGCAATTTTATTAAGAATATTGCCGACAATCCTATTGATATTGCAATGGTAGAAGCTATTACCAAAATTGCTCATGTCATGGGAATTAAAACTATTGCCGAGTATGTGGAAAATCAAACAATTATGGATAAACTAAATGAACTTGGGGTAGATTACGCTCAAGGTTATCATTTGGGAAAGCCTCAACCTTGTAACTTCACATCTCCTATTTTAGAGGGATTTTTGGGGGAGTTTCCTGTTGATTCTTTGGCTTTTGAAGCTAAGCTGGCTTGTTGAAGAGTTGACACAAGGAAGAAGGAAGAAGGAAGAGGGAAGAAGGAAGAGGGAAGAGGGAGAATTGCCCAATTCCCAATTCCCAATGACAACTGCCCACTGTCCACTGCTCACTGCCCAATGAAAACTGTCAACTGTCAACTGATAGCAGCTTCAATGTACTGACTGTCTAACAAAAAGGCACCTTTTTCAAAGCGAATTCCCCAATAATTGCCGGGACGCCGATCGATCACAACACCTTCAGCGCCGATCGCAATTACATTCGCAGGCCGCAGCATCGGCATCGGTTCGGCAGTTTTGACGTAAGGCGGCATCGCCACAACTCGGACTTTTTGACCGACAGTGAAATCTTTTTCCATGAGCTTTATTCCCTCAAAAAACACGGCGATAAAGGAATTTTAACAAGGAATGTTTCTGTTTGATTGATTAATAGATTAGGGATGGATAAAAAAAAGGGTAATTATGAAGCGTAATTAAGGAAATTAGCGGCAAAATTATTGATATTTTAGGCTGCCATCTTCGTTGTTATATTCAAGTTCATGATATTTTCCCCCTAACCCTAAGTCATGAAGACATCGTTGGTAGTTTTTGGCTCCCATATCGAAAGGGTTAGTCCTGTTCAATCGGGCCCATTCAGCTATCTTTAGCTGGTTAGTTACCCCTGAAGCATCGCCTACGGTTTTGACAATCCAATCAAACATTTTTTTTCCTCTAAGCTGTATCTCACTCTACCTCTCTAGATTAGCTATATATTCACCTATAGGCAATCGAACCTTTTTTTGCCTCTAAGCTGTATCTCACCCCTAACTCGGACGATCGCCCGTAACACCCCTGACCGATCGCGCTACAATTGTCAATCGGGATGAAAATGGCTGATTAGGAAAATAGAGGAGTAGGTGTTATGGCTACAAATCGTCGCATTGAGCGTGTAGCTTCAATGATTAAACGGGAAGTCAGCCTGATGTTGCTGAATGGAATCAAGGACGACCGTGTAGGTGCTGGTATGGTTAGCGTTACCGACGTAATTGTTTCGGGAGACCTTCAGCATACAAAAATTTTTGTCAGCATCTACGGTACTGATGAGGCAAAAGCCGAGACTATGGAGGGCTTGAAATCTGCTACTAGCTACGTCCGCAACCAGTTGGGTCAACGGGTGCAACTGCGCCGGACACCGGAAGTGATATTTCTCGAAGACCGTTCTTTGGAACGGGGCGATAAAATGTTGATACTGCTGAATCAGCTTTCTGCCGATCGCAAACCAGGTATGTTTGATGACGAAGAAATGGCCGATGGCAATGAAAATGATGATGATGATGATGATGATGATGATGATGATGATTTAGAAGCAGACGAGGATTAGTGTCTGAAGGTAGTCAACAGCCCAAAGTCAACAGTCAACAGTCAACAGTCAACAGTCAACAATTCCTAATTTCCCATGATTGACAATCTTTCCTTACCAGAACTGGTGGCCCAGATGTTCGTGGTGCGCGCTTCCGGCTGCTTGTTCGACCACCAAATTTGCTATCCCGAATGGGAACCAACTGCCAGCAAACTCCGCTATTATCTGGAAAATTTGGGCGTCGGTGGGGTGATATTGGTCGGGGGAAGTGCTGCGGAGTTGGCAGTTCGATCGCACCAATTGCAGTCTTGGGCTAAGTTTCCGCTGCTGCTGGCGGCTGATATTGAGGAAGGTGTCGGCCAGCGGTTCGCGGGGGCGACTTGGTTCGGGCCGCCGATGGCAATTGCTGAAATTGCGCGGCACGATGCAGGTAAAGCCGATCGATATGCTGAAGAAATGGGCGCTGTCACTGCGATTGAAGCTAGGGCGATCGGTCTAAATTGGATTCTCGCACCAGTCGTTGATGTGAACAACAATCCCGACAATCCCGTAATTAACGTCCGCGCTTTTGGCGAGACACCGGAAATTGTCGGCAAATTGGCCGCTGCTTTTATTCGAGGTGCAGGTGATCACCCGGTTTTGACTACAGCTAAGCATTTTCCCGGCCACGGAGACACGGCGGTTGATTCTCACTTGGAATTGCCGGTTTTGCCACATTCGCCAGCGAGATTGGCCCAGGTTGAGTTGCCTCCTTTTGTTGAGGCGATCGCCGCTGGGGCGGATGCTGTGATGAGTGCTCACTTGCTGATTCCGGCTTGGGATGCCGAGTTTCCTGCTACTCTTTCTCGCAAAATTTTGATCGGGAAGCTGCGAGAAGAGTTGGGATTTGAAGGTTTGATCGTGACGGATGCTTTGGTGATGGGTGCGATCGCCAATAAGTACGGCGCTAATGAAGCAGCAGTTTTGGCGGCTGAGGCTGGTGCTGATGTTTTGCTGATGCCGCTTGACCCGGAAGGGGCGATTCAGGCGGTCTGCGAAGCTGTCACTCAAGGGCGTATTCCCATCTCACAAATTCAGGAATCTGTCAAGCGAATTTGGAAAGCGAAAATAAAGGTGGGTTTGTCGATTTCTGACCCCCCCCAACCCCCCCTTGCTAAAGGGGGGAGCAAGAATCTAGAATCGCTCGACTCGATCGACTTAAGTTTGCTGGCAAATCCCCAGGCAAGGGCAACTGCGGCTGATATTTTGCGAGATTCTTTGAAATTTGGGGGAAATCTACCTTTGCAGGTTCCAAAGCCCCCAGAAAACCAGCTTTTGCGGAATTTGATTGTTGTAGATGATGTTTTGGGGTGCGAGTTTTTGGGAAACCACACTCCGGCGATCGCGCTTCCCGAACAGTTTGGTTACGAATTGCAACTGATTGACGATCGCACAGGCGCGATCGCGGATAATGCAGGTGCAGAGCGTTTTTCTCCGACACTGCTGCAAATTTTTATTCGCGGCAATTGCTTCCGAGGCAGTGCGGGTTTGACCCAAGCAGCTCAAGATTTGTTTAAGAAATTATTAAAGACGGGAGAACTGCAAGCTGTCCTAATTTACGGAAGTCCCTACGTTTTAGAGCAATTTTTGCCCCACTTGCCTCCGAGTATTCCTTATGTATTTTGTTTCGGGCAGATGCCGGTAGCCCAATCTCTTGCTCTAGAAGTGCTGTTTGGAATTGACGCCACGGGCAATTCTTGAACAGCCGGACTCCTAAATCTTTTTTTTGCTGCTGCGTCAGGACTTAAATTCATCAACCCGGTTTCTGGCAAGAAATAATTTTGCCTTTGGCAACGAAGCATCCAGAAACCGGGAATCGGGCGCGGCTTCCTCAATTCTGAATTGAGCTTTGCAGCAGATGGGTCTGCTAGCCAGGAAAAGTGGCGGCCAAAATCCCAAGACAAATCCAATCACTTACTAATCATTCCTATAAGAATTTTCAATTGACCGCCAGAAATTGTATACCTGTATACTGACAAAATTTAACTTACATATCCGGAATTTTGGACTATATTATTACCAGGGCCATAATTTTTTTTTTACTAAAACCTTGAGGGCGCATTATGATTCAGTCCACTATCAAAATCCAATACTCTTTAGATGTCATCCAGGATGAAGCCCGTCACCTCGTGCACGAGGGCGTACTCAGCCGCCAGCAGCCCATATATACGCTCTGCCAATTTATTCCGCCCCGTGAATGGGCCTGTGTAGAGTGCGAATTAGAAAAATGCGACTTCTTGCTGCGCGATCGCATCGCCGACCTGATCGGTTCTGAAAACTGGGACAATGACTAAAGTTTGGTTCTTTTAAATAAGTTTGCAAATCACTTTGCAAGTAAACTCCGGCTATATTAAAGACTCTTGATTCTTTAATGCTGGGAATTTTTGACACGCAAATTTTCCAACTCTATCCTCAGCGCTGCCATGTCTGCAGTTAATTCTTGAATCTCTAGCTTTACGTTAGGCTGTACAACCGACTCGGGAGGAGCATCAGTCGTTGCATCTGACTGCTTGGGCGAGACAGATTCGCTCTCGGCATTCTCCCGATCGCCCGGTTGAGAGAAAATAGTATCTACAAAATTCCGGGCTTCTCGATCGGTCATTTCTCCTTTTTCCACCAGCTCATCGGCTAGCTGACCCAAATCTGACTTCAGTTTGTCAAGATTTTCTTCTCGCTTCAGAGGATCTTGCAATGTCTCAATTAAAAAGGAAGTTGCACCTAAAGTCAGGTGAAATCCTGTTTGCAGCATTTGAGGCAGGTTGTCGGGATTCATCTAAAAATGCCGCTAAAACGTTTTTCTCAGTTTTGGGTTCGCTAGTTGCTCCCAAGTCGGGGCGTAAAGCCGCTTCTTAACGGGAAGATGCTTGCGTTGTGGGTCGTTATCGCCCCGAGTCAGGAAAGATCAGCTTTTGGGGGGACGTTTTTCCGTTGTGTTCATACTAATCGTATCATTACTTCGTAAATTAATAAATGTCAAGTGTAAATTTTTGTAACTACGAATCGAGACATTCCCACTGGAAGGCTCAGTATATTTGATATTTGAGATTAAACAGGACTTACGCACTGCGACTAAAAAAAACCTGGTTGCTGCCCAACCGTGCGTAAGTCCTGTTCCATCCAGTTAAGGATATAGCGCCTCACCGGTGGAGGGGTCAAAGATAAATAATCGATCGAAGTCAAGCTGTACCGTCAGTCGATCGCCCGATCGCAAGCGAACACTCGCAGGTACTTGCACCTGTAAAGTAGTTTCAGCGTTCAACGAAGGCAAACTCGCTCGGATTAAAGTTTCTCGCCCCAGAGGTTCCACTACTTTTACCTCTACATCAAGAGGTACTTTTTCTAATGCCCAAACATCGGTTTTCAAATCATCTTCTTCTGCGTTTTGTGGCGTAAACATTTCTATATTTTCTGGACGGATGCCCAAATCAAATCCTTGTCCTTCTCTAGGCTGCAATTTTTTCTGAATCGACGGCGGACAGACTAAAGATTGATTTCCTAATTGAAAGGATTCGTTAGTATAAATTGCAGGTAAAATGTTCATGGCGGGATTGCCTAAAAATGTGGCAACCATGCGGTTAGCGGGTTTGGCATAAATGCTTTGCGGCTCTCCAATTTGTTGAATTTTTCCCCCATTTAAGACTACAATCTTATCAGCTAAAGTCATCGCTTCCACTTGGTCGTGGGTGACGTAAATTGTGGTAATTCCCAGCCGTTGATGCAGTTGTTTGAGTTCGGCTCTAGTGTCATCTCGCAGTTGAGCATCGAGGTTAGAAAGCGGTTCATCTAAAAGGAATACTTTCGGTTCGCGGGCGATCGCCCTTCCGAGTGCGACCCGCTGCTGCTGTCCGCCTGATAGCTGTTTGGGCTTACGCTTGAGGAGGTGGTCGATCGAGAGCGATCGGGCCACTGTTTCGACTCGTTCTTGAATTTTAGTCGGATCAACATTCCGCATCCGCAATCCAAAAGCCAGGTTTTCCCCGACAGTCATGTGCGGATAAAGCGCGTAATTTTGAAACACCATTGCTACATCGCGCTGTCTCGCCGGAATGTTGTTAACTAAATTATCTCCGATGTAAAGATTGCCGGAAGTTGCGGTTTCTAAACCTGCAATTGTCCGCATAATTGTGGATTTCCCGCAGCCGGATGGCCCGACTAATACCCAAAATTCCCCGTCCGGGATTTTGAAGCTGATGTTTTCGATCGCGGTGACGTTTTGGTAGCGTCGGGTAATATTTTCTAAGCGAACATTTGCCATTTTGCGACTGTAATTGGTAAGTGATAATTAGTGATTTTTACCTTCAGTCTTCAACCTTCAGAAAACTGTTCCAATTCTAAAACTGTGCGGTCTAATTCTTCAACTATAGGCGTTAACTCAGCTTGGCGGAATGCTTCTACTAAAGAACGATAATACCAGAGAGAACCGTCTTTGCCACCTTTGAAGCGTTCCCAAACAGTATCTCCTAATTGACGGAGATCTTTCAGGATCGATCGAACATTATAAAGTTTATCAGCAGCCGAGACTAATCTCACTGAGCCAGAAGCTGTAGAAATGCGATCGATATAAGCTTGTTTTCGCTGTCGCCAAGGGGGTTTCGGCGTCTCGTCACTGTCGGTACAGCCGTCTACAATCGCTGTGACGGTATCGCCAAAGCGGCGGCGGATGGCTTCGCGGGTGGTGGCGCCGCCTTGATCTTCGATCGCATCGTGAAGCAAAGCTGCGATCGCCTCATCTTCCGAAGCCCCATATTCTAAAGCTATACTAGCAGTACCCAACAAATGGGCAATGTAGGGAACGCCCGAACCTTTGCGAAGTTGGGTAGCGTGCAATTCGGCGGCATAGGTGAGGGCTTCAGAAAAACGGTTTGAGAGAATCATGAAAGTCATCTTTCTTAATTGCTATGATATATAAATTGTCGGGCTAAGTTGACAAGACAAAATCTACCAAGTTCAATAACATCATAAAGATGCGATCGAGAGCGATCGCTTCTACAATTATAATCGTTAAAGAGAGGTTGCTAGCATGACCGCTACTATAATTATACCCAAAAATGCCGACCAGAACTCAGAGCTAGAATTACCGCAAAAATCAGAAAACACAGCACAAAATCCGCCAGAATTTGAGACTAAAAAAGTCATATCTCTTGAAGATTTTTTAGTCAGACCTGCTGATAGAATGGAATGGGTTGACGGCAACTTAGTTGAGAAAACAGGAATGACATTCAAGCACGGTCTCGCTCAATCTAAATTATCTACCTCCTGGAGAAATTACAAAAATTCCAGCGGACAGGGAGGAGAAGTTCTTACAGAAGTCCTTTGCCGCACTAGCAAACAGGGTCGCCGTCCCGATGTTGCTTACATTACTCCTGAACTGCTGCCACAATCAGGCAATTTTACAGCATTTTCCCAAAGTTTTCCTTTGATAGCGGAAGTTGCTTCCCCCGAAGATAGTGGCGAAGAGTTATTTGCCAAAGCTCAGGAATATTTGGAATCTGGATGTTTAGAAGTTTGGTTGCTGTTTCCTGAAGCTAGATTAATATTTGTCAATGGGGGGCAAAGCTGGCGGTTGTTTAATGCCCATGAAGTTGTTAACAGTCAAAGTGTGCTTGCAGGTTTTAGCGTAGCCGTAAGTGAATTGTTGGCTTGAGGAATTTGTTAAAATAATTTATTAAAACCATAAAAAGAGAAACTCCAGGTGAGAAACTTTAGCTTAAGACTGGGTTGAATGAGAATGTGGGAACGATCAAATCGAGTTTAAGATCGACCTACAGGTAACTTTTAAGTATTGATACAGTTAACATCTGATTAGGGGACTGCGGCGTAGACTGAAAAGGACTGACCCTAAAGGGTCAGCAGATTCATCCCACGACTAGAAGCGATGGGCTTTATCTGCGATTTTCTGTAAGCGGTAGTCTTCGATTGGAATGGGGTTGAGAGATTTTTGGTGGAGTGCGATCGCCTTTAAATTTGAGCCAGAACGATCGCCCGATCTACTCAAAATAACAGTCTGCTAACAGATCCAAGCCGATCGCAGTCTCCCAGCCACTCCACCAACCAACGGCAGATCAAGCAACTGAGCGATTGTGGCACTTCCGTGAACAAAAGAAAACCACTCGCAACTTACTAATGCGACTGGTGGTTGGAGGTACGAGATTAATTATTAGCGTCACTGCCTAGCCAGGACTTTAAGCGCCTTGAAAGCTCTATCAAGGTGGATTGAACATCAAGCTAGCAATTCCTCAAGTCTATTTTCCAGAGAAGCCACTAGCATTTCTATGCCAAACTCATCCCTGAATCTATTTAAACTTAAGCGCAAACTTTCCCTGCGATCGCTCTTGATAGTCCCGTTTGTACTACAAATCTTCGTAGCAGTTGGGCTAACGGGATATATTTCCCTGCGGAATGGACAGAAGGCAGTCAATGATGTTGCCAGTCAGTTACGAAAAGAGATGAGCGATCGCCTCAACCTGCAAGTTCTAAACTATTTGGAAAAACCTTATGTTGCCGGACAAGTGATCGTAGCTGCGGCTCAAGAGGGTCAGCTTGATTTAACAAATTTCACCAAACTGGAACGAACGTTGTGGCGCTTAGTCAGCCAAAATACCCTCGAAGACGTGCAAATTGGTTTAGAGGATGGCACGAATATTGCCCTAGATACAACAATCAATGACGGCATCGTTTCTCGCCTCAGTGACAAAGCGCGTCTACCTCAACGCCAATTCTACAAACTTGACGATCAAGGTCAACGGGTCGCACTGCTCAAAACTCAGGCAGAGTTTGACCCTCGGACTCGACCCTGGTATCAAGTTGTACAGAAAGCCGGAAAACCAGCCTGGACATCTGTGCCCTACGTTAGCAGTTCGTATCAATCGGCTACCATGGCTCTATCCCAGCCGATTTACAAGAGCGATGGAACGTTACTAGGGGTGGAAAAAAGTACCTTTCGGCTGGACAAAATTCATCGTTTTCTGAGCGAGTTGAAGGTGGGTCAAACGGGACAAACGTTTATCGTAGATCGATCGGGCAATCTGATTGCCAGTTCAACGATCAAACAGCCTTACATTCTGGATCTTAAAAATGAGGAGTTGCAACAAATTCCTGCCGTCAAGTCTGAAAATGTTGTAATTCGTACCACCGCGCAAGCCATCCTCGATCGGTTGAGCAACTTCAAGGCTATTCAACAGAGTCAACAGCTTGATTTCATGCTGGCAAATCAGCGTCAGTTCGTTCAAGTTTCAGCCATTCGAGACGAACGCGGTATTGACTGGTTGAGCGTTGTGGTAGTACCTGAATCAGATTTTATGGCACAAATCAATGCCAATACTCGCACCACAATTTTGCTGTGTCTAGGGGCTTTGGTGGTGACGACTATACTGGGCCTTTTTACTTCGCGTTGGATTACCACACCGATTTTGCAGCTACAAAAAGCCAGTCAGGCGATTAGCTTCGGACAGTTGGATCAAACACTTCAGGTGCAAGGCATTAGTGAATTAGAATCCCTGGCAGATTCCTTTAACCAGATGGCAGGTCAACTGAAAACCTCCTTTGTCCAACTGGAAAGCCGGGTTGAGGAACGCACCGCAGAACTGAAAGAAGCAAAACAGGTAGCCGATAGTGCGAACCAAGCAAAAAGCGAATTTCTCGCCAACATGAGCCACGAACTCCGCACTCCCCTCAACGGCATTCTGGGCTATGCTCAAATCCTCAACCGATCCAAAGCGTTGCCAGCAAAAGAACGTCATGGGGTAGAAGTCATTTACCAGTGCGGTTCTCATTTGCTGACGCTGATTAACGATGTGTTGGACTTGTCCAAAATTGAAGCCGGCAAACTAGAACTCGCACCTAAAGCAATTCACTTTCCCTCATTCGTCCAAGGTGTCGCTGAAATCTGTCGCATTCGTGCCGACCAAAAAGGCATTGATTTTGTTTACAATCCCGATCCGCAGTTGCCTGAAGGGATTTTTGCGGATGAAAAACGGCTGCGTCAGGTGTTACTCAACTTGGTGGGAAATGCGATTAAATTCACCGACAAAGGTTCGGTCACGCTCAAGGTTGCGGTAGTTGAGAATAATCCCAATCCCTCCACTCGCTGGGTCAAATTTCAAATTGAAGATACAGGCGTAGGAATTGCGCCCGAGCACTTGGATAAAATTTTCCAGGCTTTTGAACAAGTGGGCGATCGCCAGCGCCAAGCCGAGGGCACGGGTTTAGGATTGGCGATCAGCCAAAGGATTGTCCAACTTATGAACGGACAAATCCAAGTTAAAAGCCAACCGGGAGTCGGCAGTGAATTCTTTTTTGAGGTGGAACTGGCGATCGCCGCAGATTGGGCCGAGCAAAACTCCATCACAACTGGAAAACAAATTATTGGTTACGAAGGACAACGACGCAGCATTCTGGTGGTAGACGATCGTTGGGAAAACCGAGCCGTTCTCGTCAACTTGTTAGAGCCACTCGGATTCCAACTGACTGAGGCAGAAAATGGACAAGCAGGATTGGAAAAAATACGACAGTCTCAACCTGACTTATTGATTACAGACTTGGCGATGCCAGTTATGGATGGCTTTGAACTGCTCAAACAAATTCGCAGTGCAAAGGATTTGCAACCGCAGAAGATCATTGTCTCTTCCGCATCAGTATCACAAGCCTATCGACAGATGAGTTTAGATGCAGGGGCAAATGATTTCTTAGCAAAGCCAGTGGAAATCAGTGAATTATTTAACCTCTTAGCCACTCATTTAGAATTAAAATGGAAATATGAAATTACAGCCTCCAACGAGTCTGGTTCATCCATTCCAACGACTGCATTAGAAAATCCAGAAGGGAGTATTATTCCTTCCCCCGTTGAGTTAAAGACCTTACTAGAAATGGCACAAAAAGGCAACTTAAAACGGCTACGATCGCACACAGAGCAGATTGCTGGCTCTAACCCTGGCTACGCAGATTTTACCTCACAAATTATTCGACTGGCCAAGCAATTTAAAGCCGAAGAAATTGAAGAGTTGCTACAACAACACCTCACAGAGAAGAAAGCCGATGTCTAGTCCTGAATTAATTCTGGTGGTGGATGATACCCCTGCGAATTTAGAAGTGGTTTGTGAAACTTTAAGTGATGCGGGGTACGAAGTAGCAACCGCAATCAACGGCGATCGCGCTCTTAAGCGAGTCCAAGTTTATCCTCCCGATCTGATCTTGCTCGATGTTCAAATGCCAGGAATTGACGGCTTTGAAACCTGCAAACGTCTGAAGGCCGATCCGAAAACAGCCAGTATTCCCATCATTTTTATGACTGCTCTCTCCGATGCCGACAGTAAGGAGAAAGGATTTGTCCTGGGTGCGGTGGACTACATCACCAAACCCTTTCAAGAAAAGGAGATGCTAGCACGGGTGAAAACTCATTTGCAGCTACGGCAGTTAACTAAAAATCTCGAACAGCGTGTAGCTGAGCAAACGGCTGATTTAGAAGCCACACTTACACAACTGCAACAGTCTCAGCTTTATCTGATCCACACCGAAAAGATGTCTGCTTTGGGCAATTTAGTCGCGGGTGTCGCGCACGAAATTAATAACCCGCTTTGCTTTCTTGCTGGCAATCTGAAACCTGCTCAGGACTACATTAAAGACCTCTTTCAACTAATTGAGCTATACCAAAAAGAACTCCCTTATCCAAGTGCCTCACTACAGGCAGTCGTGGAGGAAATAGATTTGGAATATTTACAAGAAGATTTACCCAAGTTGATCGATTCGATGCAAGAAGGAGTCGATCGCATTCGCACCATTAGCACCAGTTTAAGAACTTTCTCGCGTTCGGATTGCGATCGCCCCATTCATTACAATATCCACGACGGCATTGACAGCACGATCTTGATTCTCAAGCATCGCCTCAAAGCCAACGAATCTCGCCCGGAAATTCAAGTCATCACAGACTATGGCGATCTGCCACAGGTAGAATGCTTTGCCGGACAGTTGAATCAGGTATTTATGAATCTGCTGGCAAATGCGATCGATGCCCTTGAGGAATCAAATCAAGGACGCAGTTTTGCTCAGATCAAAGCCAACCCCAACCAGATTACTGTCAAGACGCAATTGTCGGAATCTCAGGCAGTGATCCGAATTCAGGATAATGGGATTGGCATTACGGATGCGGTGAAGCCAAAAATCTTTGAGCATCTGTTTACCACCAAAGGCGTGGGGCAAGGAACAGGGCTAGGATTGGCGATCGCCCGTCAAATCGTAGTCCAGAAACACTCTGGAACTCTAGAAGTCAACTCAACTTTAGGTCAAGGTACAGAATTTGTGATTTCAATTCCCGTGAAGGAGCTCGCTGTAAAAGACATTCAGGCAACGATCTGCGTTGACGCAGCATAACAAATCGTTGCAGCAGCAGAAACATGATTAATCGCCTCTTCAAACCTTCCAAACTATTGATATAGTAGTACGCGGTGCAAAAAACGGTAAACCATGACAGCCACAAATCTAGTCAATAAATTTGAGTACAAACCCCTATACAAACCAAATCAATTAATTTGCGGAACGGGGCAAACAGCCATTGTCAGTGGCTGGACAGTAAAAAGTGCGATCGGCAAACATTTACAACCCAACGAATTTGCTGTCATCGGACAACTCTACTCTCCTACTCGCGGCATCAACTTCTTAATTAGAAACTTGCTCTGCAATCCCCACGTCCGCTTTTTAGTAATTCTCAACGCTACCAAAGAAGACCGCAACTCGGGTGCTGCCGCGTGCTTGATAGATTTTTTTCGCAACGGCTTTGAAGCCGGTAAAAGCGATACTGGCAGAGATTGTTGGCTAATTAAATCTGCAATATTTGGCTACATTGATATTGAAATAGCACCCGAAGCCTTAGAACTATTGCGTCATTCAATAGAATGCAAAGAAGCTACAAGTATAGCAGAAACAGTGACTATTGTCAAATCTTTTGCCCAAAAAGAATCTGTTGAACCTTGGGGAGAAACCGTAACTTTTCCGTTAGTCGAAATTGTCCCTACTGTACTCCCCGGTCAGAAATACGGACACAGAATCGAAGGCAAAACTATTGCCGAAACTTGGGTAAAAATCATCCACCGAATTAAGACCACTGGCACCTTACGGCCGACTGGTTACGACGGACAGTGGCAAGAATTAATTGACTTAATGGCAGTGATTACCGATGAACCGGCGGAGTTCTATTTTCCCGAACCGAATTACTTACCAATCGACCGCGATTTCCTCGAACAGTACAAACCGCAAATGCTCGAAGATGCTCCGTATAACGAAGGCATTAAATATACCTACGCACAGCGGATGCGGTCGTGGTTTGGACGCGATCAAATTGAGGAAGTTATAACCAAACTAATTAAGGAAATTGACGCAGCAAGTGCTGTAATTAGTTTGTGGGATGCGGGCGGAAATATTAACAGAAGACCTGACGGTTCCTCAGACCACCAGCACAGCGGCAGTCCTTGTTTAAATCATATTTGGGTGCGAGTTGTAGACGGTGAAATATCGCTAACTGCAACTCTCCGCAGTAACGATATGTTTGCAGCGTGGCCGGCCAATGCAATGGGTTTGCGGGCTTTGCAGCAGCACATTCGAGATGAAATTGCGAGGCGTTCCGATTATAATTTGACAATGGGCCCGTTGGTAACGCTGAGTCAATCGGCTCACTTGTATGACGATACCTTTGAAAATGCCGATCGACTAATTCAAACCCAATATGCTAAAATCTGCGAAGATCGAGACTTTTTCGATGCAGCGGGCAATTTTTTAGTTGAAGTAGCCGACAATCAGATAGTTGTCACGCAAACCACCCCAGGCAGCGGCGAAGTTGTCACCTCTTATTCTGGAAAAAACCCTCTCAAGTTAGTGCGAGAAATTTGTGCTGCTTCCCCGGCTATCAAAGGCGAGCATATTGGTTATTTGGGAATAGAATTGCAGAAGGCGGCCGAGTGTCTGAAAACGAGCAAGCAATACATCCAGGATAGACGATGAATTTAGAAGAAGAAAGACCGAGTTGGGACGAATACTTCTTAATGTTAGCAAAATTGGCCGCTACTCGATCGACTTGTCTGGCTTTTCCTGTAGGCGCGGTGATAACTAAAAACAGGCAAGTTTTAGCAACGGGTTACAACGGTTCGCCGTCAGGGTCGGCACACTGTACTACTCAAGGCTTCTGCTATCCTGGTTTGAGTAGTTGCGACGCCAGCAAAACTTTGCCATCTAGGGCGGTGCACGCGGAAGCAAATGCGATCGCCAAAGCTGCCAAACACGGTATATCTACTGCTGGGGCTAGTATTTACGTCACCTTAGAACCCTGCATTTATTGTTTGAAATTAGTCATTGCGGCTGGAATTCGAGAAGTGTTTTACGAAACGACTTTTAACAGCGGAGAAAAAGCTGCTTTGAGAGATACTTTTATCAGTGAAGGTATTGTTGAGTTAAAACAAATTCAGCTATCTGAAGATACAGCAAAAAAGGCGGCTTTGTTTTTGTTGAATCCTACATCTGTGTCCAAAAATTTAGTATAGGATAAATCCTCCCCGTGGTTTTGGCAGCCATAGGAAATAACGGTGCTGTGTTCCTATAAATGATATTTATTTGCTGGCAATTTGTAGGATACGGCACTGCCGTATCCTAAATCCCGCGTGATAAAGATGATATTTATTTTACGCTTTGTAAAGACACAGCACTGCCATGTCCTTACAACAAATATAGATGGCAATTAACCAAAAAACGACATTACAAATTGTGAATCCCGTGTAGTTCAATCAATCAAACTCATTGACAGCTTGCAAATAGTCGATCGCCGCATCTATCCTCGAAGAATACTTAAAAGCAAACTGATCGAACCAATATCTCTCATCGGAATTCTTATCCAACTTTTTCAGCCAAACCTGAGCTTGCCTAACTTTCTGTCTGTGCGTTTGTACGTCCAACTGCGGCCCCGCGACTTTTTCTGCTGGTTGCGCTTGTAGTGAAGCGACTTCCTGAGCTTTATTTGGCGCTTCGTGCTCAGCCTTAAGCGGTTCCAGTGAAGCAACTTCCTGAGCTTTATTTTGCGATTCGTACTCAGCCTTAATTTGAGCTAAATCCTTATCCAAAGGACTAGCATACAAATTTATATCTGATGTTTTAAATGTTGCATTTGACGGCGCTTGTGCTTGCGCGGGCGCCTGACTTTTCAACTCAGCATTTTTTTGAGATGCTTGATACTCTGCCTTAAGTTCACCTAACAGGCGTTCGATAGATTCCATAACTTAAACCCCCTAAAAAATGCTGCTGGGCTAATTGGCCCTAATATAATAATCACGCAAACTTCGCCCGCCTCCTCAATCAGTTATTGCATTCAGCAATACCTCCGTCAGGGTCATTCCTTCAATATCATCCATCGTGACAGTATCAACGATATCGAATTTAGCCCCGGCGCTTTGCAGTTCGTCATCCAATATCTTGAGAAACTTAGTAGCTTCCGGCGCATTCCCTACTTGAATGAAAGAAATCGCCAACTCTTCATCTCGATCGAGTTTCCGCGAAGCCTCTATAATCGTTTTCATCACTTCTTTGCGATCGTCCGGTTCCCCGTCCGTCACCACTAATATTGTTTCCCCATTTTGCTTGGTCTTACCGGATGCTTTGCGCTGAAAAAAACTGTTCAGAGCGTCTTGCAGCACTGCACCTAAATTCGTAGTTCCCGAAGGTTCGTTTTCTTGAAAAATTTGCACGACTTTAGCTGATGTTACGTTGTCGTAGCGCTTGAAGCGACCGGAAAACAAATAAACTGTTATGCCATCAGGATCGAGTTCTTCGCATTTATTCGCCAATGCGATCGTCGATTCTTGCATGAGCGCCCACCGACTTTTACCGCCCATCTGGTCTTTTGTGTACATACTGCCGCTTTTGTCAATGATGATGGTATAATCGCGATTCTGAAGCATAAGATTTTTCCTGTTAATTAAGTTTTTCCCAAAAATATCAAAACCAGCGAGCAGAAGCTGTTGAGCTTTAGTTGCTCGCTGCGTTTTTTAGTTGATTTGCGATCGCAAATACCGGAATTTAAGCTGCAACTAAAGCATCTTTAAGTGGCTTCCAGCTAAAAGCTCGATCGCCCCCCATCTCCACTGCTATTTTAACTCGCGGTTCTAACGTCGGCAAAACAGTCAAATACTCAATCTCCTGACTCGACAAAATCTGCCCTTCAATAATCCACAGCACGAGTCCTTTTGCTTTAGGTGGCAAATTGTCTAATTGAGTTTGCAAAATCGGCGGCACGTAGTATGTATAACCAACCGCCCCTTCATTGCCAGTAGTTTTCTTGCCCAAATGCGGCGGCCGCACCCCGTGAACCCCCGTCAAATACATCGCCAAATCGCCCAAACCCCGCGCCGAAATCGTGTGAGCACCGTAACCTGCAGCCCTCAGCCTGCGGAGGTAGCGCCCCTCAAATCCTCCCTCTAAAGGAACGTACAGGGCCAGCGACCCCGACTTTTCCAAATCCCGAATCAGATCAGATCCCGTGGTAATCAGTCCCATAAATTTGTGTTTCCTGCTGTATCAAAATTTGGTCGATCGCTGCTTGCGAGCTGGAAATATTATAAATCCTAAAGTTGAGGCGAAAAATTCTCATCGCGGCCTTGACAAAGGGCAAACACTTCATGTACTATTGTGAATTGTCGCCGTAAAGGATACTGAGTAGTTTGCTGCTCAAGTCCTGGCACAAACAAGCAAGACCGAGACAAAACTCGGAGATAGAGTCGGTAAAAAGCCGGAAATCTCAACCCTTGCAAGACTTCCACAAGCTCGCTCCCAAATTTAAAACTCCAATTTTAAACACCGAGGAAGGCTGTTGGTTGATAACAGTTAATTGCAGGAACACTGAAATAAATGTTTCTGCACAAGAGCAAGCGGATTGACGTAAACTTCGCAATCCGAAACCTCTTGCGTAAATAAAAGGAAGAAAATCCGTGTCTGTAGGCATTCTTGGCACTAAACTAGGCATGACTCAAGTGTTTGACGACGAAGGGAGAGCAATCCCTGTCACCGTCATACAAGCAGGGCCTTGTACAGTAACTCAAATCAAAACAAAACAAACTGACGGCTACGGTGCCGTTCAAGTTGGATACAACGAAGTAAAACCAAAGGCTCTCAACAAGCCAGAACTAGGACACCTTGCCAAGTCGGGGGCGAATCCACTGCGCCACTTGCAGGAATACCGATTGGAAGATACCAGTTCATTTGAATTAGGTCAACAACTAAAAGCCGATACTTTTACACCGGGACAAATAGTAGATGTCATCGGTACAAGCATCGGTAAAGGTTTTGCAGGTTTTCAAAAGCGCCACAACTTTAAACGAGGCCCGATGTCTCACGGTTCCAAGAACCACCGCGAGCCTGGATCGATCGGACCTGGAACTACTCCCGGTCGCGTTTATCCCGGGAAAAGAATGGCGGGACGTATGGGCAACGTTCAAGTCACCGTCCGCAAACTAACAATTGTCCGGGTGGATACAGAGCAGAATTTGCTGCTAATTAAGGGAGCAGTTCCCGGCAAAGCTGGCGCCTTAGTCAATGTTGTGCCTGAGAAAAAAGTAGGACGTTAGTCAGTAGTCATTAGTCAGTAGTCAGCAGTCAGTAGATAGTGGTTGGCCGTTAGTAGCAAGCAATAACTAAGAACTAAAAGCTGAAAACTAAGAGCTGAAAACTAAGACCTGAGAACAGACAACAGACGACAGACAACAGACGACAGACAACTAACAACAGACAACTAACAACAGACAAAGGACAAAAGATATGGTTAATTGTGTAGTGCGAAATTGGCAAGGCGAAGAAGTTGGGGAAACAACTTTAGAACTGCGCGTAGCCAAAGAAGAAAATGCGTCTCACATCGTTCACAGAGCATTGACGCGGCAACTGAATAACGCCCGTCAAGGAAATGCTTGCACCAAAACTCGATCGGAAGTTAGAGGCGGTGGCCGCAAACCCTGGCGTCAAAAAGGCACCGGCCGAGCCAGAGCAGGTTCTATCCGTTCTCCGCTGTGGCGGGGCGGCGGTGTCATCTTCGGGCCAAAACCGAGAGACTTTGAAGTCAAAATGAACAAAAAGGAACGCCGTCTCGCTTTGCGGACAGCATTCCAAAGTCGCACCGAAGACATCATTGTGGTTGAAGAATTTGCAGAGCAATTTCCGAGACCGAAAAGCAAAGAATTGCTGAGTGCGATCGCCCGCTGGGGTATCGAACCCGATACCAAAGTTCTGTTAATCTTGCCAGAACCTCAACCAAACGTCTACTTATCAGGACGCAACATCGAATTAGTAAACGTCATCTTGGCAACGTCCCTGAATGTTTACGACGTTCTGGCGGCTGACAAAATTATCGTCACATCTACAGCCATAGCTAAAATTCAGGAGATTTACGGTGAGTAAAATCGACCCCCGCGACTACGCAGATTTGATCCAGCGTCCGATTCTCACCGAGAAAGCTACCCGAATGATGGAATTAAATCAATTCACATTCGACGTAGCCCCCAAAGCGACGAAGCCTCAAATCAAAGCTGCAATCGAAGAACTATTTAAGGTTAAAGTCATCGGCGTCAACACCCAAAACCCGCCGCGCAAAAAGCGTCGAGTTGGCAAATTCGTCGGCTTTAAACCTTGTTACAAGCGAGCAACCGTAACTCTGACCGACGGAGACTCGATTCGCAAACTCCTATTCCCAGAAGTTTAGCCAAGTTTGGATTTTAGATTTTAGATTTTAGATTGCGGTTAACTGGTGAAAATACCAAACCCAGAAAGCTAGCAAGTTAACTGATAATCGCAAATCTAAAATCCAAAACCGCCAAGTCCTTGCATCCCAAATCTAAAATCTAAAATCTAAAATCGATTATGGGCATCCGTTCTTACCGACCTTATACCTCCAGCACCCGGGAACAGACCGTCTCGG
Organism: Microcoleus sp. S13_B4; assembly: GCF_036700885.1. NCBI lineage: Bacteria > Bacillati > Cyanobacteriota > Cyanophyceae > Oscillatoriales > Microcoleaceae > Microcoleus > Microcoleus sp. S13_B4. The sequence goes on along the minus strand of NZ_JAUBPU010000016.1, from coordinate 18,822 downwards.
ACTTCGCTGAAATTACCAGATCAGAACCAGAAAAGTCTCTAACCAGCAACAAGCACACCAAACAAGGCCGCAACAACCGAGGCGTCATCACCTGTCGCCACCGGGGAGGCGGTCACAAACGGCTGTATAGAGACATCGACTTCCGCCGCGACAAACACAGCATTCCCGCTACCGTCAAGGCGATCGAATATGACCCCAACCGCAACGCCCGCATCGCCCTCGTGTTCTACAAAGACGGCGAAAAACGGTACATCCTGCACCCGCTCAACTTAAACGTCGGTACAGTAATTGTCTCAGGCCCAGACGCGCCGATCGAAATCGGTAACGCCCTTCCCCTGAAGAACATTCCCCTCGGTACGAGCATCCACAACGTCGAGCTAGTACCAGGTAAAGGCGGGCAAATCGTTCGTTCCGCAGGCTCCAGCGCTCAGCTAATGGCAAAAGAAGGTAGCTACGTCACCCTCAAACTGCCATCCGGTGAACAGCGCAAAGTCCGCGCCGACTGCTACGCGACCATCGGTCAAGTCGGCAACACCGACGCCAGAAACATCAGCCTCGGCAAAGCAGGCCGCACCCGATGGAAAGGTCGCAGACCCACCGTTCGCGGTAGCGTCATGAACCCGGTAGACCACCCGCACGGCGGTGGCGAAGGCAGAGCTCCTATTGGACGTCCGGGGCCTGTCACTCCTTGGGGTAAACCAGCATTGGGTGCAAAAACTCGACGCAAAAACAAGCGCAGCGACGCTTTAATCGTCCGACGCCGCCGCAAAGCTTCCAAGCGCGGCAAGGGCGGCAGACAAAGTTAGTTTAAGGGGTAATGGGTTATTGGAAATAACAAATTACCAATGCCCGATGCCCAATGCCCAATTCCCTATTACCAAAATCATGTCTCGATCTCTAAAAAAAGGCCCGTTTGTCGCAGATAATCTGATGACAAAAATCGAAAAACTCAACGCCGCCGGCCAAAAACAAGTAATTAAAACTTGGTCGCGCTCTTCAACAATCCTGCCCCAAATGGTAGGCCACACCATTGCCGTTCACAACGGCAGACAGCACGTACCCGTCTACCTCACAGACCAAATGGTAGGCCACAAACTCGGAGAATTTTCCCCCACTCGTACCTTTAGAGGTCACGCTAAAAGTGGTGATAGAAAGACAAGTAAAAAATAGCCTAATTAGGTGACAGGTAATAGGTGATCGGAAAAACTTTTTACCAATTACCAATTACCTTTTCCCCAATTACCAACTACCAATTACCCAAATCGAAATGGCTATAGATACCACATCCGAAATTAAGGCGATCGCCCGTTACATACGGACATCCCCCTTCAAAGTGCGTCGAGTGCTCGACCAAATTCGCGGCAAAAGCTATCAAGAAGCGCTGATTTTACTCGAATTCATGCCCTACCGCGCCTGCGAACCAATTGTCAAAGTTTTGCGATCGGCAGTAGCCAACGCCGAACACAACGCAGGATTGGATAAATCCAAGCTGGTAGTTTCTCAAGCTTACGCCGACCAAGGCCCAGTCCTCAAACGCTTTAGACCCCGCGCTCAAGGTCGCGCCTACCAAATCCGCAAGCCAACCTGTCACATTACCGTAGTAGTAGCTCCGCTCGTAGAAAACTAAACCAGGGAAAAACGTAATAGGTAATAAACAGCTTAAAGTTGAAAAAAATTGGTAATCACCAATTACCAATTACCAGTTACCAATTACCAAATACCAATTAACTCATCAACTATTATGGGCCAAAAAATACATCCAATTGGTTTTCGTCTCGGCATTACCCAAGAGCACCGCTCTCGCTGGTTTGCTGATCCCAAAAACTATCCAGAACTCTTGCAAGAAGACTATAAAATTCGCAAGTACGTTCGTAAAACCCTCAGCAATGCTGGCATTTCCTCGGTCAAAATTGAGCGGAAAGCCGATCAAATCGATCTAGAAGTGTTCACCGCCAGACCAGGCGTTGTCGTAGGTCGCGGCGGAGCAGGCATCGAAACCTTGCGCGTCGGTTTGCAGCAGCAACTCGGTAGCAACCGCCAAATCCGCATCAACGTCGTCGAAGTCCAGCGAGTAGACGCCGATGCCACACTGATCGCGGAATACATTGCTCAGCAACTAGAACGGCGCGTATCCTTCCGCCGAGTCGTCCGCCAAGCCATCACCCGCGCTCAAAAAGTCGGCATCCAAGGCATCAAAATTCAAGTCAGCGGACGCCTCAACGGCGCAGAAATCGCCCGTACCGAATGGACGCGCGAAGGAAGAGTCCCGTTGCACACGCTGCGGGCCGACATCGACTACTCCTACTGCACCGCTCAAACAATCTACGGCATTCTCGGCATTAAAGTTTGGGTTTTCAAAGGCGAAATTATTCCCGGACAGGAACAGGAGGCTGCACCAAATGCAGCAGTGCCCCGGACTAAACAAAAGCGCCGTCGCCAGAACTTTGAAGATCGATCGAACGAAGGCTAGCTAATTGTTAACTGTTAGTTGTCACTTGTTAAGTGTGAGTTGTTCCAAACCAATTAGCAATTAGCAATCACCAATTATCAATTATCAATTACCAATTACCCAACTCCCAAAGCCATGTTAAGCCCTAAAAGAACGAAATTCCGCAAACAACAGCGCGGGCGAATGAGCGGTATTGCCACCCGCGGCAACACAGTTAGCTTTGGCGACTTCGCGCTACAAGCTATCGAACCCGCCTGGATCACTTCCCGCCAAATAGAAGCCGGACGCCGCGCCATGACCCGCTACATCCGCCGGGGTGGCAAAATCTGGATTCGCATTTTTCCCGACAAACCAGTAACTCAGCGCGCAGCCGAAACCCGGATGGGTTCTGGTAAAGGCGCACCTGAGTTTTGGGTTGCTGTGGTCAAACCGGGCCGGGTAATGTTTGAAATTGGCGGCGTAAGTGAAGAAACTGCCCGCGAAGCAATGCGTTTGGCATCTTTCAAATTACCAATTAAAACCAAGTTCATCACTCGCGAAGAAGACCAGTCATAGCGAAGAGCGAAGGTAGAATTAGGTCTGTATTAATCAGCATTTTAAACGGCTACAGCAATTTAAAATCTGGCTTTCATAACTTTTCTTTCCTTCGACCTTCAGCCTAAGAGACAATTCTGTCTTCTGTCATACCGCTCGCTAACGAGAAAGCACACAATTATGTCTTTGACCAAGATTAAAGAAGCTAGAGAATTAAGCGATGCTGCAGTAGCAGAGCAAATTTTAGCCGTCAAGCGCCAACTAATGGAATTGCGGCTTCAGCAAGCTACAGGTCGCATGGAAAAGCCTCACCTGTTCAAGCACGCCAAACACCGGCTAGCTCAATTGATGACAGTTGAACGCGAGCGCCAAATCGTTGCTGAGAAAGAAGCTGCAGCAAAATTAGCTGCATCTAAAGAGGTAGCACAGCCTGCTCCTACCGCAGCAGCCGAGCCGACGATCGCACAGTAGCTAAAAAAAAGTCAATTGCACAACAAAAATAGGTAGCTATGGCAATTAAAGAACGAGTTGGCGTAGTAGTCAGCGACAAGATGGATAAAACCGTCGTGGTAGCAATCGAAAACCGCTCCTCCCACACCAAATACGGCAAAATCGTAGTCCGCACCAAGCGCTACAAAGCTCATGACGAAGAAAATCAGTGCAAATCTGGCGATCGCGTCCGCATTACTGAAACTCGCCCACTAAGCAAAACCAAACGCTGGACGGTTGCTGAGATTTTTGGGACAAAAAACGGCTAACAGTTAATTGCGACATCCCGATCTCCTGATCGAAAATTAACAATCCACTAGCAGTCAAAAGTCAACAGTCAACAGTTAACACTCAACAGTTAACACTCAACAATCACCATGATTCAACCCCAGACATACCTCAATGTCGCCGACAATAGCGGAGCCCGCAAACTGATGTGCATCCGTGTATTAGGAGGCGGCAACCGCCGCTACGGCGGAGTCGGCGATGTCATCATTGCCGTCGTCAAAGACGCCATCCCCAACATGGCAGTCAAAAAATCAGATGTCGTTCGGGCTGTCATTGTCAGAACCCGCAAAGGCCTGCGCCGCGACAGTGGCATGAGCATTCGTTTTGACGATAACGCCGCCGTTATTATCAACGTAGACGGCAACCCCAAAGGCACTCGCGTCTTCGGCCCCGTAGCCCGCGAATTGCGCGACAAAAACTTTACTAAAATCGTTTCCTTAGCCCCGGAGGTACTTTAAAATGTACGGAAAAAAGGGTAAACCAACTAGCGAACCGCAGCGCTACAGAATGCACGTCAAAGCAGGCGACACCGTGCAAATAATTACTGGCAAAGAGAAAGGAAAAGTCGGAGAAATCTTAAAGACATATCCTAAAGTCAGCAAAGTAGTTGTTAAAGGTGTAAACATCAGAACCAAGCACGTCAAGCCCCAGCAAGAGGGAGAGTCGGGAAAAATACTTACGTTTGAGGCTCCCATTCACAGCTCAAATGTCATGCACTATTCCGAAAAAGAAAAAATAGCTAGCCGCGTTTGCTATACATTTAGCGAAGACGGCCGGAAACTGCGACAACTCAAAAAAACCGGAGAAATCCTCGATAATTAGTCATTAGTCATTAGTCATTAGCTGACCAATGCTTTCCTGACAACAGACAACTGTCAACTGACAAAGAACAATTCCCTGACCAAGCCCAGGGACAGTTAACGAAACACAAAAACTATGCCGGACAAACTCAAGGTTCTTTATCAAGGAAAAATCGTTCCCACACTGATGGATCAGTTTAAATATACTAATATCCATCAGGTTCCCAAACTCGTCAAAGTCACAGTGAACCGCGGTTTGGGAGAAGCATCTCAAAACGCTAAGGCACTGGATTCGTCGATCAACGAAATTGGAATCATCACCGGGCAAAAACCAGTGGTGACGCGGGCGAAAAAAGCGATCGCAGGCTTCAAAATCCGCAAAGGAGTACCCGTCGGCGTTATGGTGACGCTGCGCGGCGATCGGATGTACGATTTTCTTGATCGGCTGATCAACCTCGCACTCCCCCGAATCCGCGACTTCCGCGGCATCAGCCCCAAAAGCTTCGACGGGCGCGGCAACTACAGCTTGGGTCTGAGAGAACAGCTAATTTTTCCAGAAATAGAATATGACCGCATCGATCAAATTCGAGGCATGGACATTTCAATTATCACCACAGCAAACACCGACGAAGAAGGACGCGCCTTGCTTAAAGAAATGGGAATGCCGTTCCGGGACAACTAAGCACTAGAGTAAGAAGCAAAAGATGGCAGCTAACGATACCATAGCAGATATGTTGACGCGCATTCGCAATTCTTGCATGGCGCGCCACCAAACAACGCAAATTCCAGCTACAAAAATGACCCGCAGCATCGCCCAAGTCCTCAAAAGTGAAGGCTTTATCGGCGAATTTGAAGAAGCAGAAGCAGAAGGGATCAACCGACATTTAGTGCTTTCTCTAAAGTACAAAGGTAAAACTCGCAAGCCCATTATCACGGCACTTAAGCGAGTCAGCAAACCAGGACTGCGCGTTTACTCGAACCGTAAAGAATTGCCCAGAGTGTTAGGCGGAATTGGCATAGCCATTATTTCCACCTCCAGTGGCATTATGACGGATAGAGAAGCTCGACGCCAAGGTTTGGGCGGTGAAGTGCTTTGTTATGTTTGGTAGTCATTAGTCATTAGTCATTAGTCGCTGGTCGTTGGCAACAGACTCCAAAATCAATCACTAAGGACTAATAACTAAAGACTAATAATCAAGGACTAATAACTAAAAACAAAGGACAAAAAACTATGTCGCGAATTGGCAAGCGTCCGATTAGCATTCCCAATAAAGTCACCATCACCCTAGACGGTCAAAAAGTAGCCGTCAAAGGCCCTAAAGGTGAACTTTCCCGAGTTATCCCAGCCGAAATCCTCATGGGAATTGAAGGCGAGACTTTACTCGTTACCCGCCGAGACGAATCTCGCGTCGCCAGACAACTGCACGGCTTGTGCCGCACCCTAGTCGCCAACATGGTCGAAGGTGTATCCCAAGGTTTTCAGCGGCGCCTCGAAATTATCGGCACAGGTTATCGGGCACAGGTTCAAGGACGGAACCTGATTTTAAACGTCGGTTACAGCAAACCCGTTGAAATGCCCCCTCCAGAAGGCATCACAATGGCAGTTGAAGGCAACACCAACGTCATTGTCTCCGGCATTGACAAAGAACTCGTAGGCAATACAGCAGCCCGCATCCGCGCAGTGCGTCCGCCCGAAGTCTATAAAGGCAAAGGCATTCGCTACAGCGGCGAAGTCGTCCGGCGCAAAGCTGGTAAAACAGGCAAAACAGGTAAGAAGTAACAATGAAGCTTACTCGCAAAGAATCAGTCCAGCGCAGACACCGCCGTGTTCGGCGCAAGGTGTTCGGCACCGCCGAACGTCCCAGACTAGCGGTATTTCGCTCGGAGCAGCACATCTACGCTCAAGTAATCGACGACACCGCCCAGCACACTTTGGCCGCCGCGTCAACCCTCGATCCCGAATTGAAGTCAACTCTCAGTTCTGGCGGCAACTGCTCTGCGAGCGTGCAAGTCGGTCAGTTGATTGCCAAACGCTGTTCCAGCGCTGGCATAGTCAAAGTCGTATTCGATCGCGGGGGCAACCTCTATCACGGTCGCGTTAAAGCCCTCGCAGAAGCAGCTCGCGAAGCCGGGTTAGACTTCTAGAGGGGGTAATGGGTAGCGGGTAATGAGTAATTAAAAAGTAAAAAGTCAAAAGTTGAAAGTGAAAAGGCAAAATCCAGATTTCTTCTATTTTTACTTTTTACTCAAACAATTACCAATTGCCGATCGCCTTTCACCAATTACTAATTCCCACAGGACAAAACTATGGCAGAACAAAAAGAACAGCGCAACAAGAAAAAAAGCAGCAACAACAAAACACGCGAAAAAGAATCCGAATGGCAAGAACGGGTCGTTCAGATCCGGCGCGTTACTAAAGTAGTCAAAGGCGGTAAAAAACTTAGCTTCCGCGCCATAGTCATTATCGGCAACGAACGCGGTCAAGTTGGAGTAGGAGTCGGCAAAGCTAGCGACGTAATCGGTGCCGTTAAAAAAGGCGTCGCTGACGGCAAAAAGCACCTAATTGAAGTCCCCCTCACCAAATCTAACTCCATCCCTCACCCCATCAACGGTGACGGTGGCGGAGCTAAAGTGATGATGCGGCCGGCCGCTCCGGGAACCGGGGTAATTGCAGGGGGAGCAGTGCGAACTGTTCTCGAACTAGCAGGAGTCCGCAACATCCTAGCCAAACAGCTAGGTTCGGGAAATCCTTTGAACAACGCCCGAGCAGCAGTCAACGCCCTCTCCACCCTCCGCACCTTATCCGAAGTTGCTCAAGAGCGCGGAATTCCAGTAGAAAACCTCTACGGTTAAGGACTAGGGAACGGGACGAAGTGTAAGTTTTGAGTATTAAGTATTGAGTTTTGAATAAAAAAATTTCATTCCTCAAAACTCAAAACTCAAAACTACCAATTACCAATTACCAATTACCAATTACCAACTACCAAAACTATGAGATTGCAAGATGCCCGACCAAAAGCGGGTTCCACAAAACGCCCTCGTCGCTTGGGCAGAGGTATTTCTGCCGGTCAAGGCGCGAGTTCCGGTAAAGGGATGCGCGGTCAAAAATCTAGAGCCGGTAGCGGCACTAGACCGGGTTTTGAAGGAGGTCAAAATCCTCTCTACCGCCGTCTCCCCAAGTTGAAAAGCTTCCCGATGGTGAACCGGAAAGAGTACACTACCATTAATGTAAGTAAATTAGCATCGCTGCCAGCAAACACAGAAGTTACTCTCACCTCTTTGATCCAAGCAAAAATTGTCACCACAGACGACGGGCCGCTGAAAATCTTAGGAGATGGTGAACTGAATGTACCTTTGCAAGTGCGCGCCTCGGCTTTTACCGCAGGTGCTCGCACCAAAATTGAAGCTGCAGGTGGAAGTTGCGAATTAGTTGCGTGAAGATTTGAGGTTTGAGAGTCTGTCCAAATCTCAAATCCTCAAGCTTGCTATCAGAAAATGATTTAGTCGAAAATCCCAAATCTAAAATCCAAAATCGTAACTATGGACGTTAGTAGAGAGAAAGCGCCAACTGCACAAGAGACGTTCATGCAGATGGCTCAAGCTGCTGGTTTACGAGGCCGCATCCTCGTAACCCTTGGCTTACTGATTTTAGTACGCCTGGGTGTCCACTTGCCAGTCCCCGGCATTGATCGAGTCGCCTTTGCCCAAAACGTCCAAAATAGCCCTTTAATTGGCTTTTTGGATTTGTTCTCAGGAGGTGGCTTGTCAGCTTTGGGGATTTTTGCGCTGGGGATTTTGCCCTACATTAATGCTTCAATTATTGTGCAACTTCTAACTGCGGCTCTGCCAAGCTTAGAAGACTTGCAGAAAAATGAAGGAGAAGCAGGGCGGCGCAAGATTTCTCAAATTACTCGCTACGTTTCTTTGGGCTGGGCAATTCTGCAAAGCGTTGGTATTGCGATTTGGGTCAGCCCTTTTGCTCAATCTCCATCGCCTTTATTCATAGCACAAACTGCTTTGGCTCTGACGGCAGGCTCAATGTTTGTAATGTGGATATCGGAAGTGGTGACGGAGCGCGGCATCGGAAACGGAGCGTCGCTGCTGATATTTATCAACATTGTGTCGGTATTGCCGCGCTCTTTGGGACAAACTTTTGAATTGGCTCAAAGTGGCGACACGCAAGTTGTCGGCCGTGTAGTCGTTCTGCTGCTGGTCTTTTTGGTGACGATTGTCGGGATTGTTTTTGTTCAGGAAGGTACTCGCCGCATTCCGATTATTTCGGCCCGCCGCCAAGTCGGCCGCAAAGTTTATCGGGAGAGCCGCAGCTATCTGCCCCTGCGCTTGAATCAAGGCGGAGTGATGCCGATTATTTTTGCATCTTCGGTGTTGGTTGTGCCTTCTTTCCTCGCTCAGTCTCTCAATAACCCGTTTTTGGTTCAAGTTGCTAATGTTTTAAGTCCGAACGGACCGGCCCCTTGGGCTTATGCGCTGTTTTATCTGACTTTGATTCTGTTCTTCAGCTATTTCTACGCTTCGTTGATTGTCAACCCCGTAGATATGTCTCAGAACTTGAAGAAAATGGGCGCCAGCATTCCTGGAATTCGTCCGGGTCAGAAAACCAGCGATTATGTGGAGAAGGTTTTGAACCGTTTGACTTTCTTGGGAGCGATATTTCTCGGTCTGGTGGCCATTGTACCAACTGCTGTAGAAAGCGCGATCGGGGTGCAAACTTTTAGAGGTTTTGGTGCAACTTCCCTACTGATTTTAGTAGGTGTCGCGATCGAAACTGCTAAGCAAATTCAAACTTACGTCATCTCCCAACGATATGAAGGAATGGTTAAGTAATCGCAATGCACTTGATTTTTATGGGTCCTCCAGGGGCAGGAAAGGGAACTCAGGCTCAGCTTTTAGCAGCTCTCTGGAAAATACCCCACATTTCTACCGGTGACATCCTGCGCGCCTGCGTAGTTGCCAAAACTGACTTGGGTCAAAAGGCACAATCCTACATGGATCGCGGAGAGTTGGTTCCTGACGAGTTATTGATGGATATCGTGCAAGAACGAATGAATCAACCAGATGCTACTGCTGGCTGGATTCTGGATGGCTTTCCCCGCACAGTCCCACAGGCAGCGTTTTTTGACAAACTGCTCTGCAATGTTGGCGGTGGGGGAAGTTCGTCGGGAAAGGACTGCGATCTCAGAGCTGTCAATTTGGACGTTCCTGACAATATTTTGGTGGCTCGCCTGTTGTCGCGAGGTCGCCAGGATGACAATGAGGAAACGATCCGTCGCCGATTGCAAGTTTATCGCGAGCAAACTGAACCTTTAATTGAGTTTTACAGAAACCGCGAACAGTTAGTTGCGATTGATGGCGATCGACCGATGGAATTAGTCACCGCAGAACTGCAACAAACTCTCTCGATCGACTCTTGAACCCTCTCAATACAGCTTGTTACTCACAAGCTTTTGCTAAGATATGTTAACTAGGAGCTTTTTGTGCTATCAGGTTTTGTGAGGGTTGCTAGAGACCGGATTGAACTCGATACTAATTGCCACAACTTTACTCAAGTAAAGCTAAAACAAGCGGTTGGTTGAGTATTAAAGTTGATCGAGTCGCCCGAATTCTTGCCCCCCTTCCCGTTTGACTCCTACCAGTGAAAGGTTTTGAGGCCAACGCCGGGACACTCCTAGTTAATCAAATGTAGAGTTGAGGTAAATACCAAATTGTCTAAGCAAGATTTAATTGAAATGGAAGGGACAGTGACGGAATCCCTGCCCAATGCGATGTTTCGCGTTGACCTAGATAATGGGTTTAACGTGCTAGCTCACATTTCCGGCAAGATCCGCCGCAACTACATCAAAATTCTGCCTGGCGATCGCGTCAAAGTCGAATTGACTCCCTACGACTTGACCAAAGGCAGGATTACTTATCGCCTTCGGAAAAAATAGGCTTAGATAAAACTTTCTAAAAACTAATTCTAAGTTTAATTTAGAGAGAATTTGGTAAAAAGCTTCAAATTTATGCTATAATGCTACGTTTGTAGTGTTGCCGAGAAGGGCGTCAACAACCCACCGGTGTACCGGGTTAAGTCATTGTTACACCGTCAAAGTATCGCTCGCCAAAACTCTGGCGCAGGCGAACTTTACCCAGCAATGGGAGTGGGTGCAAGCGGGCTCCTTCATGAAACAACCCGCACTTTATACAATTTAATCGAGGAGAGGCCTACACCTTGCCCAGCCTCTCCTCCCACCGCTCTACGGGCAGTCCCAGCGTGCCTGCTCTCCGGTAGAGCGGGGTTCTCCAGGCAGGAAGAAAGATGAAAGTTCGAGCATCTGTCAAAAAAATTTGTGAGAAATGTCGCGTCATCCGCCGTCGCGGTCGAGTGATGGTGATATGCACTAACCCGAAACACAAACAGCGCCAAGGTTAGAAAAAAAGAAGATTGGGCAATGCACGCAGGTGCATCCTAATTGAACATTGTAGCCAAACAGGAAAACTAGGGAGACAAAAAGTGTGGCACGGATTGCCGGGGTAGACCTTCCACGCGATAAGCGCGTCGAAATAGGTCTGACATACATTTACGGAATAGGCTTGTCGCGGGCCCAAAAAATAATCGCTGCAACAGGCGTAAATCCTGACACTCGCGTCAAGGATTTAACAGAGGCCGACGTGACAGCTCTGCGGGCTCATGTAGAAACCACATACCAAATCGAAGGAGACCTCCGGCGCTGGGAGTCAATGAACATCAAGCGCCTGATGGACATCGGAACTTATCGCGGTCGGCGTCACCGTTTGGGTCTGCCGGTCCGGGGACAACGAACCCGTACCAATGCCAGAACCCGTCGTGGCGTCCGCCGAACAGTTGCGGGCAAGAAAAAGGCACCTTCCAAGAAGTAACATCTTTTTGGGAAAAATACGCTGGGGGCTGCTGGCTCCTAGCGCTTCGGGACATTAGTTGAGAGAAACGTTAAAGAGACTAATATGGCGCGACCACAAACAGGCAAGAAATCTGGTGCAAAAAAGCAGAAACGGAATGTACCCAATGGGGTAGGCTACATCCAGTCTACCTTTAACAACACGATTGTAACTATTACCGACCTCAACGGCGAAGTGATATCCTGGGCATCGGCAGGTTCCAGCGGTTTTAAAGGAGCTAAGAAGGGAACTCCCTTTGCAGCTCAAACAGCAGCAGAAAGTGCTGCCCGCAGAGCCAATGACCAAGGGATGCGCCAAATAGAAGTAATGGTGAGCGGACCCGGAGCAGGTCGAGAAACTGCTATTCGGGCGCTGCAAGGGGCGGGACTGGAAATTACCCTGATTAGAGATGTTACCCCAATTCCTCACAACGGCTGTCGCCCTCCCAAGCGGCGTAGAGTCTAAAACGATTTGAGATTTTAGATTTTAGATTTTGGATAATGGCTAACTGCTTAAAGTCAAAAACTAATGGTTCTAACTGTTGCCCCGTCCATCCAAAATCCGAAATCCATTCAGGGGTATGCTCTGCAATCTAAAATCCAAAATCAAAAATCCACAGTGGAAAAGGGAGGTCACTCCGTGGCGCAGTTTCAAATTGAATGTATAGAGTCTAACACTGACAAAGACCGGAGTCAGTACGGAAAATTCGTCCTGGAACCGCTCGATCGCGGTCAGGGAACAACTGTGGGGAATGCGCTGAGGCGAGTTCTGCTTTCAAACTTAGAAGGAACGGCAGTAACTTCAGTCCGAATCGCGGGCGTCAATCACGAGTTTGCCACGATCGAAGGGGTACGTGAGGATGTTCTAGAAATTCTCCTGAACATGAAAGAGGTCGTCCTCAAAACTCATTCTCAGCAACCGCAAATCGGCAGGTTGCGGATTGAGGGGCCCGTCACCGTTACGGCCGATCGATTCGATTTGCCCTCTGAGGTGGAATTGATCGATCGCTCCCAGTACATTGCAACTCTCTCGCCCGGCTCAGTTCTGGAAATGGAATTCAGAATTGAAAAAGGCATCGGATACCGAGCAGTAGACCGCAGTCGCGATGATGGGTCGGCTTTGGATTTTCTCCAAATTGACGCCATCTTTATGCCGATTCGCAGAGTCAACTACAGCGTTGAAGATGCTAGGGTAGGCGGCACGGTCGAGAAAGACCGGCTGATTATGGAAATCTGGACTGATGGCAGCGTGACTCCTCAAGAAGCTTTGAGTCAATCTGCCCACATCCTGGTAGATTTATTTGCCCCTCTCAAAGACATCACCCAAGATTCTCTCAAACCAGAGTATCCAGGTGAGGCCGATCCTACAAGCCAAATTCCGATCGAAGAGTTGCAGTTATCCGTCCGGGCTTACAACTGTCTCAAGCGGGCTCAGATCAACTCAGTCGCAGACTTATTGGATTATACCCAAGAAGACTTGCTCGAGATCAAGAATTTCGGGCAGAAGTCCGCAGAAGAAGTGATTGAAGCTTTACAAAAACGCTTGGGCATTACCTTGCCCCAGGAAAAATCAGCTAAAAGTTAATCAACGGGTAACGGGTAAAAAAGTTCTGAATTTTAAGTCGGTGAGTTTTTAAGTTAAAGAATTCACCGCTCAAAACTCGGGGACTATCCCGGCGCCCAATTACCAATTACCAATTACCAACTGCTATGCGTCACCGCTGTCGCGTTCCCCAACTCAGCAAACCGGCTGACCAGCGCCGCGCCCTACTGCGCTCGCTGACCACCGAATTAATCCGCCACGGTAAAATCACCACCACTCTCGCCCGCGCCAAAGCGCTGCGCTCAGAGGCGGACAGGATGATTACCCTGGCCAAAGAAGGCTCCTTGGCCGCTCGCCGCCAAGCTATGGGCTATATCTACGATAAACAGTTAGTGCACGCCTTGTTTGAGGCGGCACAAGAACGGTACGGCTCGCGCAACGGGGGCTACACCCGCGTAGTACGAACTGTCCCCCGTCAAGGAGACAATTCCGAAATGGCGATCGTTGAACTGGTTTAATTCAATTTTGGGTTGGAGATTTGTGATTTATGACTGACAATCCAAAATCCCCAATCGAAAATTCCCAATCGATACAGCGCGTTGCTCTGGTGATCCAATACCTCGGCACTAACTTTCACGGTTGGCAGCGACAGCCGAACCAGCGTACAGTACAAGAAGAAATTGAAACAGCAATATCGACTGTTCTGGAACGCCCGGTAACGCTGCACGCTGCCGGGAGAACCGATGCGGGAGTTCACGCCGCTGCTCAAGTAGCCCATTTTGACGCCCACGGTCCAATTCCGGCTCACCGCTGGGCAAGCGTTCTCAACTCTCGACTGGCAAAAGATATTTTAATTCGAGCTTCGGCAAAGGTGGAACCTACCTGGCACGCTCGGTTCTCAGCCAGTTGGCGGCGCTATCGCTACACCCTTTATACAGATCCGACTCCTAATTTGTTTGTGCGTCCTTTTGCTTGGCACTGCTATCACGCCCCTGTGGATGAATCTTTGATTCAGACAGCTTTGACACCGCTCATCGGGCGGCATCACCTGGCTGCTTTCCACCGCGCGGGTTCTGCCCGCCCCCATTCCTGGGTGGACGTACAAGCGGCAGAGTGTCAGCGTTCTGGGCCTCTTATCTATATTGAGGTTCAGGCGAGCGGGTTTCTGTACGGGATGATGCGGCTGCTGGTGGGGTTGCTGGTGCAGGTGGGTCGCGGGGAAAGGCCGATCGACAATTTCACAGATATCTGGGTCAACGAACGCCGAGAAATGGTAAAATATGCCGCTCCCGCTCAAGGTTTGTGCCTGCTGCGGGTTGGCTATTCAGAATTTCCCTTTCCTCCAGATGTCTGGTACGACACTCAGCCAAAATTAGTCATTAGTCATTAGTCATTAGTCATTAGTCATTAGTCATTAGTCATTAGGTAACTACTAATAAAAAACTAAGGACAACTAACAATTAAAAACTGACAACTGACAACTGACAACTGACAACTAACAACTAACAACAGTTAACAGTTAATAGACAACTAACAACAAACAATGAACAAAACTTACGTCCCTACTCAAGACTCCCTAGAGCACAAGTGGTACGTGGTCGATGCCGCCGACCAGCGGCTGGGCCGTCTGGCAACTGAAGTTGCCATGTACCTCCGGGGGAAACACAAACCGACTTACACTCCTTCTATGGATACCGGCGACTTCGTAATTGTCATCAATGCTGACAAAATCGCTGTTACTGGCAAAAAACGCACCCAGAAAATCTACCGCCGCCATTCTGGAAGACCGGGCGGCATGAAAACAGAAACTTTTGCCAAATTGCAAGCACGTTTGCCCGAAAGAATTGTCGAAGAAGCTATACGCGGAATGCTGCCTCACACATCTCTGGGCAGACAACTGTTTACTAAACTGAAGGTGTACGCTGGCCCCAACCACCCACACCAAGCTCAAAAACCAGAAGAATTAATTGTTCACACGATTCCGGGAGGAAATGAGTAATGCAAGCAACAGATACATCGGGTCGCGCTGTGTACTGGGGTACCGGCCGCCGCAAATGTTCCGTAGCGCGGGTGCGCTTGGTTCCCGGCACTGGCATACTGACTGTCAATGGTAAAGAGGGGGATTTGTACCTGCAATTCAATCCTACTTATTTGGCTCTCGCTAAGGCCCCTCTGGAAACTTTGGGTCTGGAAAATGAGTACGACATTTTGGTAAAAGTCGAAGGCGGTGGCTTGACAGGTCAGGCTGACTCGATTCGCTTGGGTGTCGCTAGAGCTCTTTGTCAATTAGACCCGGACAACCGCAAGCCTCTAAAGACTGAGGGCTATTTGACTCGCGACCCGCGGGCCAAAGAACGGAAAAAGTACGGTTTGCGGAAAGCTCGCAAAGCTCCTCAATACTCGAAGCGGTAATCGAGGTTCGGCAGCGGATTGTGTAACGGATGTAACGGATGTAACGGATAGAAGGAAGAGGGAAGAAGGCAAAATTATCCAGATTCTATCTTCCTTTTTTTTCAAGTCTATTTGCTATGGACGATCGCTGGTTCCAACAGATATAAGGCAAAATTGGTGCTGTTGTTGGTGTACAAGTCCTGCGGCAGCTAAAATGGTTGTAAAGTCAAAAATTAGAGAGTAAAAAACAATGGCAAAAGATGGCATTCACCCTGAGTGGTATCCCGAAGCTCAGGTTTATTGCAACGGGGAACACGTGATGACGGTTGGTTCTACTAGAGCCAAACTGCAAGTTGATGTTTGGTCTGGGAATCATCCTTTTTATACTGGCACTCAGAAGATTATTGATACTGAAGGTCGTGTGGAGCGCTTTATGCGGAAATACGGCATGACCGAGGTAGAAATGCCGAAGGCAGATGCTTCCTCTGGACCGCTGAAAATGGAAGACCCGAAAGCAGATGCTTCTAAGGCTGCTGGTAAAGGCAAAAAGAAGAAGTAGCCGGATTGTCATTTGTCCGCAGTTTGTTGAGAGTAGTTTTTGCTAGCGACAACTTACCGCCCTCGGATTTTAGATTTTAGATTGAAGACTTCGCTATGCAGGCAGTAGAGTTTGATCGACATTCTATCCTAACTGCTCTTGAGTTCTAAAATCTAAAATCTAAAATCTAAAATCTAAAATCGATCCGCCCTCGGATTGGAGAGTTTAGATTGAAGACTTGCTAAGCAGGCAGTAGATTTCGATCGAGTAGAGTTCGATCGAGATTCTATCCCAACTGTTCTTCAAATCTAAAATCTAAAATCTAAAATCTAAAATCTAAAATCGATTGACAAAGGACAACTGACAATGGCTGAATCTTATTTGCTGGATAAATTGAAGTCGGTAGAGCAAACTTTTAATGAGTTGACTCGCCGCATGGCTGACCCGGATGTCGCTAGGGACAATCAAGAGTTTCAACGGGTAGCAAAAGCTCGATCGTCCTTGGAAGAAGTGGTCGATACTTTTGCTCTGTGGAAAACCACTCAGGAAGATTTGGTGGGCACGCGACAGGTTCTCAAGGAAGCGGCGGGCGATCGAGAAATGCAGCAAATGGCTGCGCTGGAAGTTGAGGAACTTGAGTCGAAACTGGAGAGTTTGGAAAGTCGTTTGAAGGTTTTGCTGCTGCCGCGCGACCCGAATGATGACAAGAATATTATGCTGGAAATTCGGGCGGGTACTGGCGGAGATGAGGCTAGTATTTGGGCGGGAGATTTGCTGCGGCTGTATTCGCGTTACGCTCAAACTCAAGGCTGGCAGGTGAAGTTGGTGAGCGAGTCGCTGGCGGAAATGGGCGGCTTTAAAGAAGTAATTCTGGAAATTACAGGCGATAGCGTTTACAGCAAGCTGAAGTTTGAGGCTGGGGTACACCGGGTGCAGCGGGTGCCGGTGACTGAGGCTGGCGGCCGGGTGCATACTTCGACGGCGACGGTGGCTGTGATGCCGGAGGTTGATGATGTGGAGATTCACATCGATCCGAAGGATATTGAGATGAGCACGGCTCGATCGGGCGGCGCTGGCGGTCAAAACGTGAACAAGGTGGAAACTGCGGCGGATTTGTTTCACAAGCCGACGGGAATTCGGATTTTCTGTACTGAGGAGCGCAGTCAGTTGCAGAATAAGGAGCGGGCGATGCAGATTTTGCGGGCTAAGCTCTATGAGATGAAGTTGCGGGAGCAGCAGGATGAGGTGAAGTCGCGGCGTTTGGCTCAGGTTGGTACTGGTTCGCGATCGGAGAAGATTCGCACTTACAACTATAAGGACAATCGGGCTACCGACCACCGTTTGGGGGAAAATTTCTCGCTCAATAGTGTTTTGGAAGGGGATATTGAGGGGATTATTCAAACTTGCATTTCTCAGGATCAGCAGGAACGTTTGGCTGAGTTGGCTGCTTCTACTAATTGATGGAGTGATGGGGGGCTAGGCGCATTGTTTGCTCAGCCTCAGTTCCCTTGTTACGCGGGAGATCTGGTTGAGTAGGGCTTCCCAAATTGCATCGGCGCTTTGGACGGGATATTTGAAATGTTCGAGGTCGTATTGTACAATGACTTCTAGGGGTGCTAGGATTTGCTGGTTTCGACAACTGGCAATTGCTGCGATCGCCTCTTGTTGCCATCTGGCAAATAGTCTGTAGCTGAAAAAGGAACTGCATTTTTGTGCTTTCTTGTTCAGGTAAACAACTATTACTTGATGTTGTTTGGGGTAAACTTTGAGTATGCGGTTGACGGGCATTCTCAGGGCTTCGGCGGCTTCTGTTTTGGAGATTTGCCAGCACTGGGGTTTTAGCCAACCGGAGGCTGTAAGGCTTTGACGGGTGTGGCTGGGCTGGTGAGTTTTTAGATTGCGTCTCTTGGTCATTTTTACTTTCCCTGATGTCTGTCTTCGGTTTCAAAGTTCGATCGGGCTGTCCCCTTATGTTGGGTTCCTCGCTCAGAACCATTTGTTTAGCGACTCCTTGGGCCTATCAAAACTTAACTTGTAATTATTAGTTTACTTGCAATTATTTCCTGTGTCAAGTGTAATTATGAATTGCAAGTGGAAAATTTAGGAGTTGGGAAGTAAACTGAGTTATGTGGGATTAAGTAGTGACGGCAGTTGTGAACGCAGAAGCTAAGAAAAAATTGATCGAGATTGTCAAACTAGCTCGCGGTTCGATGAGTCAGCGGGCATTCGGCAAGCTTCTGGGCGTCTCTGCGACTGCGGTTCAGTTGTGGGAAAAAGGTCAGAGCATCCCAGATACAGAAAATTTGGCTCAGATTGCTGTGAGGGCCGGGTTTACACTTGAAGAGCTGCTGGCTCATTTGGAAGGCAAACCCATGCGTGAACCGGTAGATACTAACGATCTGCTGAAAAAAATTCAATGTATACCAATTAGTGAGTTAGCCGTGGTTGGTAGAGCCGTGATGGATAGACTCGCGGCGGCGGCTGAGTCGTCTGGGAAATATAGTTGATGTATCACTTCGTAAGTAGACTGGTAGATACGGTTGAATAACCTTCGAGTCGTGAACATCCAAAATAGACAAAAACTTAGCGAAATCATCAAAACTGCTTGCGGAACAATGAGTCAGCGAGCGTTTGGTAAGCTTTTGGGCGTTTCCGCTACCGCTGTTCAGCTTTGGGAAAGGGGCGATACGGTTCCTGATACTGAAAACTTGGCTAAGCTCGCTGCGAGAGCTGGTTATTCGGTGGAAGAACTTCTGAGATTTTTGGATGGGAAGCCAGTTTCAGATCCGTTAGATATTCACTGTAGTTTAGACTAACTAAAGATGAGAACGGTGGCTTTCAGAAGAACTAGAGCCACCGCGCCGGGAGAGAATGAG
>NZ_JAUBPU010000015.1:0-113151 GCF_036700885.1 Microcoleus sp. S13_B4 | reverse complement strand
GATCGCTGGCATTTATAATTATGAACTTTCTTTAAAGACTAAATTAGAGATCGCCTGAGACTTTCGCAAGAGGTCTACTGATTAGAGGCGTAGCATTCATCCCACAGTCGCCTTGAGCGAAGTGAAACGGACAGGGAAAAATAAAACAATGGCAAAACACCAAGGAAATAGCAGAAAATCCAAGATTTATCGCTACTTGTGGCTGCTTTTTTTGTGTCTGAGCTTTCTGTTAGTTCCCCTCATCAAAAAAATAGCGGCCGATACGCCATTCCCCCCACCCGCTCCTATTGCAAATAATGCTACTTTTGGAGCGAGGATTCAAAGGACGATGGGGCTACTTGCAGCTAGCACTCCAACAGACCGCCGCCAAGTGCGTATCCTATTCTACGGTCAATCCATCACAGAACAAGATTGGTGGAAAGATGTAGTTAAGGATTTGAAACAGCGATTTCCCTATGCAGATTTGATTGTGGAAAATCGGGCAATCGGAGGATTTGCTGCCCCGATTTTAATCCGTCCCAGCGAACACGATTTGTATCCTTTTTATCCCGACTTGCTAATTTTTCACGTCTACGGAGGCGATGAAGATTACGAAGCCATAATTGCCAATGTCCGCAGCCGCACTGCTAGCGAAATACTCTTGCATTCAGACCACATCGACTGGATGCCGACAGGCAACAGCGACGATCCAAATTCAGTCAGCAGATACGAATGGCACAACACTCATTCTACTAAATGGCTGCCTGAGTTGGCCGATAAATACGGCTGCGAAATAGCCGAAATTCGTGAACCTTGGATGCGGTATTTAAAAGACAATCGCTTGCAGCCAAAACAGCTATTGATCGATGGCATTCACCTCAACGATTGGGGAAATTTTCTCCTCGCTGATCTCATAAAACAGCACCTGCGATACAAGCCAAATTCTCCTCAACCGACGCAGCAAGATTTAGTTAAAACCTATACACTTGGCAGCGATGTTAAGTGGAAAGATGGCAAGTTGGTTTTAGCATTTGAAGGAAATAGAATAGATGCGATCGCTGATAAAACCTTCAACGGCAACGCAATTTCTGCTAAAATTGCGATCGACGGCAAAAAACCCTCAGAATTTCCTGAACTTTACAGCATCACCAGACCTAGCGTTACTCTTGGCGTCGGTTGGCCGGCAATCATCCAAGTATCCAGCCAAAAACCGCTAATCGTCGAAGATTGGAAAGCCGTCATTACTGAGATTAACAGCGACGCCAGCAAGTTTAAATTTGACGTTGTAGGTTCTAAAACAGGTTACGACGGCAGCGGTACCAACGACAAATTGTTTGTCTCAAACTCGGGCCGGGTCGTGATTGAACCGAGAAACTGGTGGCTGAAAAATGCCTATGAATACTCTAAAAAACCGACGCCTAAAGGCTTTGAGATTTCCTGGCAGGTGCGACCGATGTTTGTTGATTCATACGTTCCCCCAAAGATTGCAGATTCAAGCCGCGAGTATTCTACAACATTGGCTCAGAATTTGAGCAACTCCAAACACCTCCTCGAAATCCTTCCTGAAACAGGCGGCAAAGTGCCAATTAAAGCAATTCGAGTGTATCGCCCTCCTTTCACCAATCTAAAATCTAAAGTTGAGAGTTTTAAGCCGCAGATATCACGGGATGAACAGGGATGAACGCTGATGCAATTGTATCAGGGTTTATTTGCGTTCATCAGCGGTTCAAAAAATCTTCCTGTTGATTTTATAGCAATCGCCTTGGTGGGCTCAATTGATTTTAGATTTTAGATTTTAGATTTTAGATTTTAGATTTTAGAATTGAAGCATTGACCCCACGGATAAATTCGGGGGGCAAGTTTCATCGGATACAGGTTTTTTATTTCTGGACGGATGAATCCGGGGGCTTGTATCCTGGATGCTTTCGGTCAGGTTGATGATTGTTCAAAGGCTTAATATTTAAGCATCCTAATCCTGACTCTTGCTAGAATCGCCAAGATTATCAACTTCTCATCATCCCCTACTCGTGAAACATCAACAGCGATAAAAACAAATCTGCCACAAAAATAAATACCCACGAAGTCACAACCGCCGCCGTTGCAGCTTGACCTACTCCTTTACCTCCGCCCGCAGTCGTCAACCCCCAACCGCAACCGACAAGGGCAATTATCAACCCAAAAAGAAAACTCTTAATCGCCACAGTTACTAAATCCCAAGGCCCCAAAGAAGTCCGCACAGATTCCAAAAATACCGACGGTTCCAACTCGTAAAAATTAACCGCCACAAACAGCCCGCCCAAAATGCCCACTGCTACTGCAAAAATTGTTAAAATCGGCAGCATGATGCAACAAGCTATCACCCTCGGCACCACTAAATAATCAACCGGATTTGTTCTCAACATATACAGGGCGTCTATTTGTTCCGTCACCTGCATTTCTCCTATCTCCGCCGCAAAAGCCGAACCTACTTGTCCCGCCACCACGCCCGCCGTTAAAAGTGGTGCTAATTCGCCACAAAATGCCACAGCAAAAGGACCTCCCACCGCACCAACCGCCCCAAAGTGAACCAATTCTCTGGCGGATTGAAAGGTAAAAATCATGCCACCAAACAAGGCTATTAGCAGCACCGATCGCAAAGAATCCAGGCCTACTGTTACTAAATGTTCCATGATTTTGCGGCGGTCAATTTTGCCTTGGAGTATGCGTAGCAGCACTTGGCCTCCCAGGAACAGCGTCACTAAAAACCGCTGAAACCACCTGTTTTTGAAGGTTTCATCTAAATGTCCATCGTACTTTTCTTGGTATTTTTTAACCAATGACTGCGGGCTCGCGATTAATTGCAAACAGAGCGAAGCATTGCCACATAGAGATTTTCGGCAATCCTACAGCAATTATTGCACGATTTGTCAACATATATTTTCACTCTGCCAGCCCTGCGGTGCGTGCGATCTACCTTTTTAGATTTTAGATTGGCTCTGATTGATTCTGTGGTAATCATCACTCATTTCCCAATCTAAAATCTAAAATCTAAAACCATGGGACTACTCCGCAAGTAATAAATCGATAAACTTATCCAACTGTTCATTATTCTTTTCGGCTTGATCCTTGCCAATCCTCAACAGTGCCGATATCTTCTCTTCCGAGGCATCATCAATCGGCAGCGGTTGTTCGTGGCTCAAATCTGGATTAATTCTCAAATATTGATTTGGTCTTTCAATTGCATCAAAAATTTGAACCATTTGATAATTTACAGTTTCAGCAACTCCCGTCATCATGATATTAATCAAAGGCTGAACCCACTCAACTTGACCCCAATTTTTTACTTCTTCGTAGGGAAAATTTTTCTGAGCTTGTCCCGTCCCGAGTGATAAAATTACCATATCTTGTGCTGTCGGGCCTCTATCGGGGCGATCGTCGGGAATTCGGAATTTATTTCTAACTTCTGCATAGGCACAAAGTGCGGGATTGTTTGCGAATACTCCCCCGTCAATTAAAGCGTAGGGTTCCTTTGTCAAAGAGTAGATTTTGGGAACTTCAAAATAAGAGGGAGCGGCAGATGTGGCTCTGGCGATATCTCTAATAAAATAGTCTTCTGCTGGAGATTGTTGAGCATCTATTTTATCGAAAAAGTGAGCCTTTCTCCTTTCGACATCGTAGCTGGAAATTAAACAAGGTTTCAGCAGTTGGCTGAGTTGGCAATCTTTAAAGTTTTCCAAAAAGAATTTATCTAAGCGATCGCTCGGATATTTCTCATCTATCAAACCGTCTATAGATCTGAGTTTTTGCCAAAATGAACTCTTAAAAACGTCGCGCCCGCTCATAATCGAAAAATTAAGAGCGTCTTGGGCTGTCCAGCGAGGTCTGGGGGGATTTTCGGCATCGGGACACAAATAGATGCAAGTTAAAATGCCTCCCGCACTTGTTCCCGCGATTAAATCAAAATAGTCAGCTATTCTCGCCTCTGGGTTGCCGCTTTTTTGTTGCAGCTTTGACTCAATGCTAACTACAACTTGCGCGGGGATTATTCCTCTAATTCCGCCTCCATCTAGGGATAAAATTCTCGTATATTTAGCCATAATTGTTGCCTCTTCTCGATGTTTGCTCGTTTCCTAATCTCAAATTCCCAAGCCTCGGAATTCATGCACCGCTCAATCCCTACTCTAAAATCTCACATCTAAATTTAATTGGCGGGCTGCGATCGTATAGCGAAAAATGTATTCTACAATTTCGACGTAATTGTAGGCGGTGGCTGGCGAGTCTGCCCATACTGTGATACCGTGATCGCGAATTAACAAAGCAGGTACAGAGGGCGCACAAACGGCAAAAAATTCGCAAATTTCCTTGGCTATTTTAGGCACTTCCAAATAATTTGCAAATAGGGGTATCGCCACCTGCGGGTTTTCCTCCCACACCCCCAAACCTTTCAGCATTTCGATCGCCGGTAAAGGCACTGCATCTCCTGCGGTTAGCCGAGAAACTAAATTTGCCTCGATCGAGTGGACGTGATAGCAAGCTTTAGCGTCTGGAAAACAATTGTAAACGGCTAAATGAATGCTGGTTTCGGCCGAAGGGCGGCTGTCGGCAACAGGTTGCTCGACAATTGCGCCGTCTGAGTTCATTCTGATAAAATCTTCTTCAGTTAACTGCCCTTTGGCGCGGCCGCTAGCAGTAATCCAAAAACTACCATCTGGTAAGCGGGCTGAAAGATTGCCAGCAGTCCCAACCATCCAACCGCGATCGTAAAAATGTTTGGCTGCTGCAATTAAATCCGATCTCAAATCGCCACTCATTCTTTACAGATCCTCAGTTTTTAATCTACTTTTTACGTAAATAGGAATTGTGCTGGAGTATCTAAACGTAGGGTGAGGAGTGCACACCTTACTAATACATATAGCTCTAAACGTAGGGTGCGCCATAAGCACTTTACTAAATACACATACCGCATAGTGCGATTTTTTGGGCGCAATTCCTAGTTTAGTTTCAATTCCATTTCTGGGACAAACTTTCCAACACGTCAAAAAAATTATCCCATTTAGTATAAGGCTTTTGCTGTTCGTCTAGATACTCGGCCAGCCGATCGCGCGCAAACACCGACGAAGCCTGCAAAGCCATGTTAAAATCCGTCAGCGAATCTCCGATCGCCACCTGTTCCTGGGCCGGGTGCTGGGCCATCACCCGCACCTTAGACACTAATTCCTCATCTCCCTCCAACTCCGAATTGACTTGCAAGCGAGGACCCGTAGGGTTCACATCCACAGCGTAAATAACGCTCGCCCGGTGTACCAAATCGCCCATTACCGTCTCTACCATGACCCGAAGACCGCCGGACACGATCGCAAAATCCACTTTTCGCTCGTCCAAAAAATCCAGCAATTCTACCAAACCCGGCCGCATCAGCTTTCCCCTAGAAAATTCCACAATTTCCCCGTAACATTCCGACGGAATAGACTCTAGTAACTGCCGCACTCCCGATCGCAAACTCAGCCTTCTAGCGTATATTTCAGGCATCAGTTGAGACGACAGTTCCGGTGCGAAATGCTTGAGCATTGCCACAAAAGTTTCTTCAACGGTTATTGTGCCGTCAAAGTCGCAGAATACCACCCGTTTCTGATTGTTCGGGATTGGAGATTTTTGCTTGTCATCGGTCATTGTCAGTCGCACAAGAGAGAGAACGTAAAAAGTTTACACTATTCCTCGTACACTATCGAGCAACAAACACCCCGGCAACCAAAAACTAATAGCTACGCGCTGTGTTTTGGCAATCGCCCGCAGGATTTTATGCAGATTCTTCGAGATTATCTTCGAGCTCGTCTTCGAGTTCATCTTCGAGCTCATCTTCGAGCTCATCTTCGAGTTCATCTTCGAGTTCATCTTCGAGTTCATCTTCAATGAATGCTTCTTCTTCCTGCTTTTTATTTTTGGTCTTTTGGGGGGTAGACTTAGCCGGCAAACAGATTAAATTGTCATCCTCAGTATTAATCAAACCCTTCGATCGCAACTTACCCATCAGCCGCGTCACCGTCACCCGCGTTGACCCTATCGCGCTACCAATTTGAGCGTGAGTCAATGCCCAAGGCAGTCGGTAGCCCCGAACCACATCCGGTTCGCCATCACTTACGTAAGGTTCGCCGAACTCTTCGATCAACAAAGTGAGAAATCCCAGCAGTCGGTCGATCGTCCGGCGCTGTCCCAAAGTGCTCAGCCAGAGAAGTTTACGCTGGTGCTGGTAGCGAAACGCATCCAAAATTTCCCTACGAAAGTGAGGCCAATTATCCAAGTCGTGCCAGTACATCCACACTACGTGAGTTTGATCGGCGTGGGCGTAAGCTTGGAGAGTAAACGGAGACTGAGCAACCAGTTCAAAGGGCTGACCGGCGCCGACGAAGCCCAAAAAAGCTTCTTCTGTAGTTTTATCAGCGGATTTTGACTTCGCCGCCGCAGCGCTAACTTGAGCGCTACCTACGAGTCGCACAGAACCTTTCTGGACTAAATACAGCAGTCCGGGTCTTGCGGGAATCCGCTCATCTTTGCTAAAAGTCCGGCAGCGGTAGTGTTCCTGGGCCCAGTCGATAATTCGCTGCCAAGTGATAAACGGTCGATCGATAGTATCTATAGGGGTGGAAGTTGATTGCATAGGTAAGGCTCTGGGATATATTTAATCAGTGAGAAAAACGGCTTTTGGTAGCAGCGCGATACAAAGTGAGACAGCCAACCCCCGATCGAGCTTGCACGCTTCTTAAGTGTGCTGACTTTTCTTAGTTTTACCGAAAGATTTAATGTAGCAAAAAATACATCAAAATGGTAGAATTCAGCAAAAAATTTGTCGTAAATTATTGTTATTTAGGCAAAAAATCGCTAGAAAGCAGATTAATTCGATGTAGCCCCGCCCGGAGGAGCCGATCGAGCATCTCTGACATCAGCGGTTTAACGTAGAACAACAATGCAAGCGGTAACAGTCTACCGTCCCTGTTACCGTAGGATCAGCCGATATGGATACAGCAAATATCTCGCAGTGCCCGGAAGTTACAGTGAAGTGTTTCTTGCTTTCCAAGTTCCAAAGCGCGATCGCCCAGCAGGGGAAACTAAAGGAAATTCCGTTAAATCGAAGTAAAGATAGCGCGCGGGTGGTGTACGTGTCTGCGATCGCCCTGAAATTGGCTAAAACTTGGCAGCAGACACCGCAGACAATTGCGGCAAAGTTGGCCGAAACTCTCGAACCGCTGTGCTGCCCAGATTTCGCCGTTAAAGTCGCAGGGGCGGGAATTATTGAGTTGGAGTTGACTGATGCAGGTTTAGCATTCTGGTTGCAGCGTTTAGCTCAAACGAACCTCCCAGTTTCAGAATCTAGAATATTATCTCCTGTTGTGTCTGCCGATCGACTGTTTCCCATTCAGTACAGCCACGCGCGCTGCTGTTCCCTGCTGCGAATGGCCCACCGCGATCGGATAATTGCGATCGCCCAGCCCGATGTGGCTACAGCGCCGCAAATTTGGTCGCTGGCGAGTCCAAATCCTATCCCTTGGATCGACGAGGGCGATCGACTGCGGTTAGTGCATCCAGCAGAACGCCGTTTAATATCCCAACTGTTAACAGTGCTAGACAATTTATATCCTACTTTTGACCTAAAAAACCGCGAACAACCTGTCAATTATTTCAAATTAGCCAATAGTTTGAGCGAAGCATTTCAGATTTTTTACAGCCAGTGCCGAATTTGGGGAGAAGTTAAAATAGACCACCCCAAACTCGCCCAAGCCCGATTGGGTTTAATATTAGCAACTCAATCTTTGCTGCGATTTATCCTAGAAGAGTTATTGAACACTATTGCTCCTTTAGAACTTTGATTTGGTTCTCATATTTAGCAAAATTTATTAATACTCAGAAGGGGCTTTCCGAAATTTTACTTGACTTCTTCCCTCGAAAAATAGCTCTATTTTATCGAGAACACCATGAATGATACTTCATTAATAAAAAAAAATTATAAGTTAGGCATTCTTATTTTCTCTAATTTATTTAAGTAATCTTTCTTTTTGCTTTTTAGAGCGATAATTTTTAGCTGGCATCTATGGCTGTGCTCCTTAAAATACTTAATCTTATACTATACAATTAAGCTGCTACGCAGCTTATCTATTAGCTATCCAGTATGCTCGAAAAACAAGAAGAATATTACAGCTTAGTAAAAACGAATCCTCTCCCTCTTGAGGAAATCCAAGAGGATATAGGATTACCAGAGACGGTACTTCTGACTAATCAGCCTCTAAAACTTTCCAAACCGGAAACTCGGTCAAGCCTCAGAGCACTAACTTTGGACGGTGTTTTCGCTACGCTTTTTTACAGCATCATCGGTGGCGCGTTGCTCAGTAATTTCTTGCTCGATTTGGGGGCGGGTCCAGTGGAAATTGGTATGCTCGCCTCCATTCCTCAACTGGTAAATTTGCTCCAACCGTTCGGAGCTTATATAGGAGACCGAACGCAGAGCCGCCACTGGTATTCCTTCTGGATTTTCGGAATATCGCGGCTGCTGTGGCTGATTCTCGTGCCAGCCCTTTGGTGGGGAGGCTCATTTCATTTGGCCCAACATCAGCTAGTGCAGTTGACATTGGCAATCATCTGGGTAAGTCAAGTCTTAGAATCTTTAGGTCGTGCTTCCTTCTTGAGCTGGTTGGCGGCGTTAGTACCTCAGCGGTTGCGCGGGCGGTATTTTGGCTTTCGCAATAGTGCTGTCAGCTTGACAAATCTCATTGGTGTACCGTTGATGGCTCTAGCGGTATCGAACTGGCCCGGTGGAAAGCTCCAAGGTTACAGCGCCCTCTTGGTTTTAGGAATTGTGCTTGGCCTCATCAGTATAGGTTGTCAGTTCTTTATGACCGATGTGAACCCAAAGCTTGTACACGTCACGCATTTAGATACAGGCGAAAAATCATCCACAGGGATAATTTTTAGCTTTCTCAAAGAAGCCAATTTTTTAAAGTTTTTGCTTTACTCTGGTCTATGGAGCTTTGCCGTTAACGTCAGCGCGCCCTTCTTTAACCTTTACTTGCTGGATGACCTAAAGATAGATGTCAGCGTGGTAACGCTCTATGGCAGCTTAGGTGCTGGTGCTAACTTGCTGATGCTGGTTTTTTGGGGGAAGCTGGCTGACCGGGTTGGGAATCGCCCGATCATGATAGTAGTGGGAATCTTGGTGGCTCTGACCCCTCTACTCTGGCTAGAAGGTGGAACGGCTCCAATTTTCCTATGGGTCTGGTTCCCGCTGTTGCACATCATCGGCGGTGCAACGTGGGCGGCGATCGACCTGTGCAGTGGTAATCTGATGATGTCGGTGGCACCACTGTTGAATCAGTCGATATACTTTGCGATCGCAGCCGCGGTTCCTGGTGTCACTGGGGCAATGGGAATCACCCTTGGTGGCTTTATCGCCACTTTGACCAATCTCGGTGGCTTGCCAGGGGTGTTTGCCCTCTCAGCCGTCTTACGACTGGCTGCTCTCGTGCCCTTGGTTTTTGTTGGCGAGCAGCGTTCTGTGTCTTTGGGTAAGTTTTGGCTGCTATTGTTGCCAGCTTGGTGGAGAAGAGTGGCAATTGAACCTGGAGACATCAGGTTTCAACCATTAATAGTTGAACAGTTGGACTCTGCGCCTGAAAGCTCATGCGATCGGTCTTCAACTCTTGATTGATTGTACGGCACAAGAGTATAAGACGCCTGCAGCAACTAACTCTGTAACTACTCGCTCATTAAAAAGAGTCCGACAATAATTCATAAAAGAGTTGATTAACCATTTTTAAAGTGTTAAAATACTCATCAAATAATCTAAGATGTGACGGTTGTTGGGTCGCTTTTTTTTAGAAATCTAAAGTCGGGATAAGTTTTGTATGGTATCTAATTATTTCAGGGGGCGTTCAACATTTTTTACGAGGCCGATGCGGTTCTCAGGAAAGTAAAATACTCTTCCAATGCCCAATGCCCAATGCCCAATGCCCAATGCCCAAGAACACCTCATGTTACTGAGAAAGGCTATACCACCTATAGCCTCACCCGGGCGTCAAATTTATCGATGTACTATCCCAAGATAATGCCTGCATCTGGTTTAAGGCGTTGCAGGCGAGATTTTCTTTTTTCCTGGTTGTGCGATCGGCAGCGTTACGGTAAAGGTACTGCCGACGCCTTCTTCACTGATCAAAGTAATTTCGCCACCGTGCAAGTCCACGCATTTTTTAACAATGCTCAGCCCCAGTCCAGTACCGGGAATTCGACCGACATTTTTTGCCCGGTAAAATGAATCAAACAACCGTCCTTGGTCGGCGACAGGTATACCAATTCCTGCATCCTGTACCGAAAAAATAGCGTCGGTTTCAGTAAGTTTTAATTCAAAAATTACTTCGGTATTTGGGGGAGAATACTTAATAGCATTGGACAGTAAATTGCCCAGAATTCGCCGGAGCAAGCTTACCTCCAAAGACGCCATCGCCGATTGACTGTGATTCACAAAAATCAGCGTCACCCGATCATTTTCAGGTTTCAACTTCAGGCTGCTCTGAAATTCCCCTACCAACTCATTACAAAACGTTGCTAAGTCTAGCGGTAGCAAGCAAAACCCGGCTTGTCCTGACTCAACACGCCCCAGCAGCAAAACATCATCTAATAACAAATCTATGCCTTTTGCCGCTGCTTGAGTTTTGTCTAGAAGTTCTTGTTTTTTCTCATCTGTTAATGTCAACTTGTACTTGCTAAGAAGTTGCGTAGTGCCGATGATGAAATTCAAAGGATTACGGACATCGTGAGCAATCATGTACAGCAAAGATGTTTTCATCTCATTGAGCTCTTGGGCTGTTTGCAAAGTGCGATCGAGTTGGTCGTGAGACAATTTTAGAGTTAAAGACAACTGGCGCGATCGCAGCAAAATCTCCACCCGCGCTTGCAATTCAATCTTCTCGATCGGAGCGATAATCAAATCGTCAATACTTTGCCAAATAAATTGCGTTGCCATCCCTACATCCGAGCGGGTTGTAATCAAAAGAAAAGGCAAGCATACCGGGTGCTCTGCCTGTTTTTGGGCGGCCACCCATTGCCAGTGGCGTTTCAGGGCAAGACCGTCAATTATCGCCAGGTCAAAAGATTGATTAAATGGTAAAAAATCCTGACTATTTTCTGTTGAGTGTGGCAGCAATACCTCATAGTAAACTGCTAGCCATTCTAATAACAGGCGGCGATTTTCTTTCTGTTCGACAAGCAATAAAATTTGACTCACGCAACTTCTCCTAGCAAGCTGTGAACAATTCCCAGCAAATCTCTAACGATCAAAGGTTTTACCAACATATTCCGAGCACCGTGGCAGAGGCTTTCGTGCTGAATGGCAGCGCTTTGTTTGGGCGAGAGGATCAGAAAAGGGATTTGGTGATTTCGCAATTTTTCGCAGCAGTCCCAAATCCGGCGGTCGAAACCAGAAATATCTACTAAAGCCATCGCGATCCTAGTAGGCTGACTGATAGCTTGTGCAACATCTTCAAAGTTATAAGCCGCCATCATCTGGTATCCTTCTTTATTTAGAAATTGTGCTAATAGTTCCAAGTTTCGCTGATTGCGGTCTACGGCTAAAATTATTGAGTTGCCAGTCATTTATCAGCTTCCTGTGAATACGGGTTATACCATTTTAGATTTTAGATTTTAGATTTTACAATGGGGAGTGATTGATTATATATGGGTTGGGAGGTTGCCGGAAGTTGGATTCTTTTTTTATCTGGTATTAGCTTACTTGTCGGCGAGCTATTACATAGGTTTTCAGTTGAGTGAAGTACAGATGCTGGGGTACAGGAAATGACCGCGTGCCCTGTGCCCTTACTGTATTTCATAGAATTGAAAACTACACTACGATAAAAGTCGAAAAATACACAAATTTACCAATATATTTAAGTTTTCCAGGACTTAGGCTAGTGGTAAGGTGCGCGGTGCGCTCCCTACAGCTAGTGGTGAGGTGCGCGGTGCGCCCCTACTCATTAGTAGATTCACGACTGCAAAATTAGCTGCACTTCCCCAGAAACAGCAGGATCAATCCCGATTCAATCTTCATCCGCTCCCCCCTCAATCCACACCGGCGCCGAACTCAAGATGCCACGCAGCCCCCCTATCGGTTTGCTGACTTTGATGCCGTAGCGAGTAATCTCAAGTTCTCGCAGAGTTCTCTCGAAATTGCTGACTCGTTTTTTAATTACTCCGATCGCCTTGCGGATTTCAGTCCTATTATGCAGTTGGCGCTCCATATAGCGTATAAACAGAAGATTATCCGCCAAATAGCTAATCCCGATCTCGGTCAGCCGAAAATCTCCGCTAATGGCTTCTACCTCATTAATCAAGATAACGGTGACTCCCATATTCTTCAGATACTTGCACAAAGCGTGCAAATTGTTCACCAAATCTTGCCCCTGCATCGAAAGCTGATAGCCAGAAATACTGTCAAGCATCACAATCCGCGTCTTTTCCTGCTCCACCTCCTGGCGAACCATACAGGCAAACTGATCCGGCGAGTACAGCAAAGGTTCCACGGGTATCACCGAAAGACTTCCTTGCCCCATCATCGCCCCAACCGGGATGTTAACTGATTCGCAGCGCTGCAGCAGAGTAGAAGTTGACTCCTCAAAAATGTAAACTACCGATCGCTCCCCCCTTCCTGCAGCTTCCTTCATAAACTGAATGCCCACCGTCGTTTTACCCACGCCGCTAGGCCCGCTAATCACCGTCACAGTCCCCCGTTCCAGTCCCCCGTGCAGTAGTTCGTCGATTTCTGGAACCCCAGAAGAAATTGCTTCAGCAACAAAATCCTGTTGATAGTTGTCCGGCAGCAGTCGCGGATATACCTCCATACCAGCCTGAGTCAGGCGCAGCGAATGGCGGCCGCTGCGGAAGTTGGAGCCTCGCAGCTTGGTGACAGTCAGGGCGCGTCCTTCTTTCAATAGTTCTAAATAAATTACTCCGTCGCTGATGAATTGCAAATCGTCGTCGGGAGCACTTGATGTGCCTTCGGAGGTAAAAACTACCGTCGCCCCCCCTTCCACCAAAAACCGCAGAAAAGACAAAACTTGCTTGCGAAACTGAAACTCATCCGCAGCTAAGTAGCGAAATTGAGTGATGGCGTCCAAAAACACCCGCTGTGGCTTGACAGCTTGGACTCGCTCGATAATCTTTTGTGTAGTCGGTTCTCGCTCAACCTCGGAGGGAGAGAAAATGTCATAAGTCTGAACTTCTGTAAAGAATTCTGACGATGGGCTCAAATCGAGGAACGCCATCGGTTCCATATCAAAACCGAGACTTGCGGCATTGGCCCGCAATTGCGCTTCCGGTTCTCCTAAAGTAATAAACAGGGGCGTTTCTCCCAGAGCGACACCTGCTGCCAAAAAGTGAAAGCCCAGTGTAGTCTTGCCAGTACCCGGGCCGCCGCGCACCAGATAAGAGCGTTGAGGAATTAGGCCACCGCCAATCACTTCGTTGAGACCGGTAATTCCCATAGAAATTCGGTTTTGAGACATTTGTTTTTTCATGTTTTGAATATCGGGCCCGTATTAATATTTAATGGTTTTAGGCACTGTTTTGATAATTTTTTTTACCGGGCGTCTGATAACCTTCATGAAATCTTTTTCTACCGAAAATTACGTTAGCATACAAGAATTAGAAAGTATTGTCGGGACTGCTGGCATCTGTGGCTGGCAAGATACAGAGCCATTTTGGCAAGAACGGGTAGGAAAAGCAGTTGCCCCCGACACGAAAATAGATTGTACCGTTTACCCGAATACTCAGGAAGAACTGGCGGCTGTCATTGCTTGGGCACAGCAACATCGCTGTGCAGTCTTGCCTTGTGGCAGCGGCAGCAAACTTGATTGGGGCGGTTTAGTTAAATTAGACTCCGATCCCCCCCAGCCCCCCTTAACAAGGGGGGAGCAAAATGTTGTCAAAGTGGGTCTTTTGAAGGGGGATTTAAGGGTATCTCCTGATGCAGCGGGGCTTGTGGCTGTCAGCACTTCGCGCCTCAATCGACTTGTAGAACACGCTGTGGGCGATTTAACCGTGACTGCGGAAGCGGGAATGAAGTTTGCGGATTTGCAGCAAATTTTAGCAGCAGCAGGTCAATTTTTGCCGATCGATCCAGCATATCCGCAACAGGCAACTTTGGGCGGCATTGTCGCTACTGCTGATGCGGGTTCCTTGCGGCATCGCTATCGCGGGGTGAGAGATTTGCTGTTGGGAATTACCTTTGTGCGATCGGACGGTAAAATTGCGGTAGCCGGAGGTCGAGTTGTTAAAAATGTCGCCGGTTACGACTTGATGAAACTGTTTACTGGTGCTTACGGCACATTGGGCGTCATAAGTCAAGTAACTTTCCGAGTTTATCCGCTGCCTGAATCATCGGGAACCGTAGTGCTGACAGGGGAAGTTAATGCTTTGTCCCAAACGGCTCAAATCTTATTATCCTCTGCTTTGACACCAAGTGCGATCGATTTGCTCTCACCTGAATTAGTCGCAAAATTAGGCTTAGGAAAGGGCACGGGATTAATCGTCAGATTTCAAAGTATCGCAGAAAGTGTTAAACAACAATCAGCCCGCTTACTGGAAGTTGGCGAAAAGTTGGGTTTGCAAGGCACTAGCTGCGGCGAAAATGATGAGCATCAGTTATGGCAAAGATTGCCAGAAACAATGTGGAATTCTGGCACAAAGTCGGCAATTATTTGCAAAATAGGAATCAGACCGTCGGAAGCTGTAACGGCAATTAACGAATTGCCGGTACAGGACGCTTGGATTCATGCAGGCAGCGGTTTGGGGGTTTTGCGGTTTGAGAATGCGACGGCCCAAACGCTGTTGCAGGTACGCAGAGGGTGCGAAGCGAAAGGCGGTTTTCTGACTGTTTTAGCAGCCCCGACCGACATCAAGCAACAGTTAGATGTTTGGGGCTATACTGGAAGTGCGATCGATTTAATGCGCCGGATTAAACAGCAGTTTGACCCGGAAAATCTTTTGAGTCCCCATCGTTTTATAAGCGGTATTTAGTTTAAAGTTTCTTGTCAGGAGTTGGGTTTTTCTTTAATCCCGGTCTATTGCATTTGTGAACCACATTTGTTTTTTAACGCACCGCGAAGGCGAAGACGGCGAAGGAAGAGAAATGAAGAGAAGTCTTTGTTTGTTTGACGGATCTAGGCTTGCTATGAATAGCAACCGCGCCTGACGGTTAGGATGTGCTTAATTGCTGAAACATAAGCAGTCTATTGCTTCTAACTTCTCTCCTGAATAACTCAGGTTTTATTCCTTTTTCCTTGTTCCTTCTTTCTGCCATATATGCAAACTTCAGACAAATCTCAAGTTCCCAGTGACGAGTTAAAACCTGCTAAAGAAAGCAATTTTTTAGCACAAAATCCCCATTTACAAACACCCGAACTACAGGGTTTTGATGCTAATAATCCGCCGAATCCCCTATTAATCGATACTTGCGTACATTGCGGCTTTTGTTTGTCAACTTGTCCGAGTTATCGCGTACTTGGCAAAGAAATGGATTCGCCTAGAGGCCGCATTTATTTAATGGATGCAATTAACGAAGGCGACGCACCTTTAAACGAAGCCACCTCACAGCATTTCGATACTTGCTTGGGCTGTTTGGCCTGCGTTACAGCTTGCCCTTCTGGAGTTCAATACGACAAGTTAATTTCCGCAACTCGCCACCAAGTTACTAGAAATCAGGAACGCACTTTTTCCGACAATGTAATTCGCACTTTGATTTTTAATCTCTTCCCTTATCCTCACAGATTGCGGCCTTTGCTTGTACCGCTGTTTATTTATCAAAAATTAGGACTGCCAAAACTTGTCCGCAAAACAGGTTTGCTGAAAAAAGTATTTCCCCGCTTGGCGGCGATGGAATCAATTTTGCCGAAAGTTACTGTTGATTCTTTCCGGGATAATTTACCAGAGGTAATTCCGGCACAAGGGGAGAAACGCTATCGAGTGGGCGTGATTTTAGGCTGCGTGCAGCGACTGTTATTTTCGCCAGTTAATGAGGCTACTGTGCGTGTTTTGACGGCAAACGGTTGCGAGGTTGTGGTTCCTAAAAGTCAGGGATGCTGTGCTGCTTTGCCGGAACACCAAGGCCAAGCCGAACAGGCGAAAGCTTTGGCGAGGCAAATGATTGATAGCTTTGAAAATACTGGTGTTGATTTTGTGATTATCAACGCTGCTGGGTGCGGTCACACTTTGAAAGAATACGGTCATATTTTAGCAGATGACCCGCAATATCGGGAGAAAGCTGAGAAATTTGCTGCTAATGTTAAGGACGTGCAAGAGTTTTTGGCAAGTGCGGGAATTACGGCAAAACTCAATCCTTTGATTGACGGAGATTTGACAATTGTTTATCAGGATGCTTGTCATTTGTTGCACGGGCAAAAGATTAGTTTGCAGCCGCGTCAGTTGCTGCAACAAATTCCTGGGGTGAAGTTAAAAGAACCGATTGATGCGGCTTTGTGCTGCGGGAGTGCGGGGGTTTACAATATGCTTCAGCCGGAGGTTGCTGATGAATTGGGAGTGCAAAAGGTTGAGAATTTGCTGAATACTGGCGCGGAGTTGATTGCTTCTTCTAATCCGGGTTGTTCTTTGCAAATTAAGAAGCATTTGGAGTTGCAGGGCAAGGAAGTTACTTTAATGCACCCGATCGAGCTTTTGGATTATTCGATTCGCGGGGTGAAGTTGCTGAGGAAGTAGTTTGGTAGGGCGGGCGGTGTCTGCCCTATTTTCGATGTGCTTTTTTGTGAATGAGATTTTTTTTTAATGAATGGCAGGAATTCACAGGCGGGGCGCCTGTTCCACAGAGGAGCGTCGGGTGAAGAGTTGCAAATTTATCGCCCTGACGGCTAACCGTTTGCAAGTTATGAGGATGTTTCTGGCAGGTTGGAACAAGCCGAACAGCGGGCAGAACAAGAACGGCTGCGGGCAGAACAAGCCGAACAGCGGGCTGCTGTACTGGCAGAAAGACTGCGATCGATGGGGATTGACCCGGAACAATTGTAAACTAGATTGGGAAAAGGGCGATCGCACTTTTAAATTTTAGCAAAAGTGCGATCGGCATAATAACTAATAACTAATGACTAATGACTAATGACTATTTCCCATCTTCTAACCTCAAGAAATGCACCTGTCCCGAAGCTTCCGCCACTACGATTGTCACCCCATCAGGTGCAATAGCACAAGCTTTCAAACCACTATCTCCCCTGAAACTAGCAATTACTTCTCGACTTAACAAATCCCAAACTTTTAGAGTATTATCGTCCGAAACAGAAATTGCCTTTGTTCCCATAGTCGCCACAGATGTTACCGCATCAGCATGACCTGCCAAAGTAAAAACTTCTTTTCTACTTGACAAATCCCAAACTTTCAAATTGTGTTCCCGCCCGCCTGAAATCGCCAATTTGCCATCCGTCGTAACTGCCACAGCATTCACAAAACTCTCATGACCTTTGAAAGTGAAAAGTAGATTTTTGACAACTAAATTCCATAAAATTGCCACAAGATTCTTTTCTTTCCCCAAACTCCAAACTTTCAGAGTTTTGTCGCCGGAAGCAGAAATAACCCGCTTGCTGTCGGGAGTAACTGCCACAGCTTTTATCCCGTCCTCATGACCTGAAAAAGTAAAAACTTCCTCTCCTGTTCCTAGATTCCAAACTTTAATAGTTTTGTCTCCCGAACCGGAAATCGCCATCGTTCCGTCTGCCGTCACTGCCACAGAATTTACCCAGTCTGTATGACCAGTGAAAGTAAAGATTTCCTTTCCGGTTTCTAGATTCCAAACTTTCACAGTTTTGTCGCCGGAACCCGAAACTACTCGCTTGCTATCCGGTGTTATTGCGATCGCTTTTACCCAATCTTGATGTCCCGAAATAGTAAAAATTTCCTGTCCGTTTTTGAGATCCCAGACTTTAATGCTGTTGTCTCCTGAACCGGAAATTGCTTTCGTACCGTCCGCCGTCACTGCTACAGCATTTACCCAGTCATCGTGACCTGCAAATGATAAATTTTCTTTGCCTACTTCTAAGTGCCAAACTTTGAGAGTTTTGTCAGATGAACCAGAAACTATCCGCTGGCCGTCGGGGGTAACAGCCACAGCATTAACGGGGGCGATGTGATTGGTAAAAGTGAAAAGTTCTTCTTTTGTTTCCAGATTCCAAACTTTCAGCGTTTTGTCGCCGGAAGCCGAAATTACCCGTTTGCCGTCGGGACTGACTGTGACAGCTTGAACGAAACTGCTGTGTTTTCCTAAAGTGAAAAGTTGCTTTCTTTCTGACAAACTCCAGACTTGAACAGTTCCGTCGTAACTGCCGGAAATTATTTGTTCGCCGTCGGGAGTAACTGCTACACTTTTTACCCAGTCTGCATGACCCGTGAGAGTAAAAAGTTCTTTTCCAGTTTCTAGGTTCCAGACTTTAATGCTGTTGTCTCCCGACCCGGAAATCAACCGTTTGCTATCAGGAGTTACTGCTACGGACTGGACAAAACTGCTGTGACCTTTGAAGTTAAAAATTATTTCCCTGGTTATCAAATCCCAAACTTTAATACTGCCATCCCAAGAACCAGAAATTACTCGCTTGCCGTCAGGAGTTACTGCTACTGCTTCTACGGCAAAAGTATCGCCGGCAAAAGTTAATATTTCTGTCCCCGTTTCTAAATCCCAAATTTTAATAGTATTGTCCCAAGAACCGGAAATTACTTTAGTGCCATCGGGCGTGACAGCTACAGCATTGACGTAGGTAAGATGACCTTTGAGGGTGGAAAGTTCTTCTCCTGTTTCTAAGTGCCAAATTTTGAGATTGTGATCGGAGGACGCAGAAATTGCCCGCTTGCCGTCGGGGGTGATTGCTACACCTTGTACCCAGTCTGTATGTCCGGTGAGGGTACGCAATAATCTCCCGCCGGGAGGAGTAAAGCTGGGCGTTAGCGGTCGCAGCCAGGGGGTTGTTTGGTGTTGTGCCTGTACTAGCAGTGCTTGAATTTCTGGACTTTCAAAGCACATCAAGCGGGCTATTAGTTGGGTGGCTAGTTGGCTTTTATCTGTGGCTAGAATGTGGGCAGACAGCCGAATTGCTTCTTGGATTAATTTGAGTTGGTCGGCTTTTTGATCTGAGGTAATAATATGGAGACTTGTTGCTAAATCGTAATCTTCTATTAGCGCCTGTACTCCCGATGCTGACAGCTTGGCTTTAATAAAATTGTAATCTGTTAGTAAGCTGTATAATTTTTCGGATTCTGAAGTCGCTGCTAGCTGACTTGGCAGGGTTTCCAGGTAGTGCGTCTGTTCTGCGGGCTGCATTTTATCCAGCCCTTGTGTAAACTCGGTCATAAATTTACGGATGTGTTTTTTAAATGTATGCGATCGCTAGCTGCACCCTACCGAAAAGCAGATCGAGAATCTTTTCTCTTAGACTTAGCATGACATATTTGAATGCTATGTGCTATGAGCTTGCTGTCCTCGGTTTGGTGAGGGTTCGATGAATTGCTTGTTTTTTAGTCGCAGTCTGCTTTGAGAATTTTCAAGCAGTGCGATGACAATAAATCGCCGCCACTATAATTCAACTCAGCAACGCCCAATTTGCCTATCGATCGACAAAAGCTCACATATATCGTTGTTTTTCTTAACATAGCTGGTCTTTGGGCGATGATTGTCGATCGATCAGCACTGTCAAAGCTAAAAAATTTCCGGTATCGTAATCCTATTTAATGTGCGAAAAATAGTTTTTATAACGAAACACGATTTTGGATGCTCTCATTTTCTGTCAATTTGACCGCATCACCGAGGCCTATGTCCCCCTGGTTGGGTTTCCTACCTCAACGGCATCTGCACTCTGCTTCACCCAAAGCTCTCAGAAAGCTTTGCAGGTGCGCCCCCTTCCTCTAAAATATAGAAAAGGACTTGCACTCTTAAACCGGGTTTCTAGACAAAATCATTGGTTTGACCGCTAGGTACGCAGGAAGAAACCGGGTTTCTGACTCCATAGCCCGCAAGTCGCGATCGCAAATAAAGCAGTATTGAGTTTAGAGACAAATTTCATGGATGTTATCGAGTTTTTCGAGTTAAGTGCAGGCAAATGGTTTTCCCAGCGTACCGTACACAATCTCAATTCTGGGGAATTGCAGGCGGGTAAATCTGACCTCAAAATAGAAATACTGACAGCTAGCGATCCAGCAGTCGTCAAACTTTGCCAACAACACTCGATTAACCCGGCTTCAACTGGGCTAAAGGGCGTTCGGATTAGTTGGGACGGTATTCCCGATCGCGACAAAGCTAAACAAATCGGTTCTACAATATTAGCGATCGTACCAAATCCCGACAATCCCAGCGAAGGCAAAGTGTTGCAAGACAAGGGTAACAGTCGCTACGTGATGGGCGACGACGTACTGACATTGATTACAGAATCAGACACCATCCATGCAGAAGAAAGGCTGTGGTATCTCATGCCTAACTTGCGACTGCGGACTAGCGTTGTTAAGCAAGCTAACGGTACAGAACAAGCATCTTTTTGTTCGGAAATTCGGATGGGAGGCAGTCCCCAAAGTGAAGAGTGACAAATAACTATCTAGTTCCAAAAAATTACACCCTATTTCTGCTTTCTCCCTTCTTTCTTCGGCCTTCTCTGGCAATCGCTTTTAACTTGGTATGAAAATCAGTGTGTTTGACAACTGGGAATGATTTGGCCACAGGTTTGTCCGCTAATTTGTGCTCCGCTTCGGCTCGATCGGCTAGGGCGGTAACAGCCACATCTTCATATACTACAAATTCTGTATTTTCTTTTGTGCGATCGTCGGCGGCAGGTAAATTTCCTGTTTCCTCTGCCTCTGTGTTTGGGACTTCTGCATGAAGCGCCACATCAAGTTGCGCCTCTGAGCTCCCAAGCAAATCTAACTCTGCGGCAGTTACTTCCGATTCCGGGTTCGATAAAAGTATATCTTCCTGTGGTAGTTGAGCAGCACCTTCCCCGGTTAAATTTTGAGGAAAATTATTGCATACCAAGCGTTCAAACTCGCGATTGAAATGATAGAGAGGTTGACCTATCCGATGCCACATACTCAATAGCTGTCCCACAGAAACAGCCTTGTAGCGGCCTTGGTAAAGCGCTTCAACCACTGCTAAACGCAGCCAATAGCCGGGATACTTGGTCAGCCATTCACCCGCCAATTTCTCGGCTTTTTTGCCACCTAGGTCAAAACCGTAGTGAACCAGCAGAGCCGCTGCTTGTGCAGATATTGCCGTCACTTCTGTCATTTGTTGTCTGTTGACTGTTGACTGTTGACTGTTGACTGTTTTCTGTTGGCGGTTGA
Source organism: Microcoleus sp. S13_B4 (assembly GCF_036700885.1). NCBI lineage: Bacteria > Bacillati > Cyanobacteriota > Cyanophyceae > Oscillatoriales > Microcoleaceae > Microcoleus > Microcoleus sp. S13_B4. Next base: position 91,842 of record NZ_JAUBPU010000015.1, on the reverse strand, counting down.
CTGTTTTCTTTGGGTTCCAAATTCCCAATTAACAATTCCCAATTACCAATTACCAATTACCGATTACCCATTACCAATTGAATTAATCGGATAAACGCACGCCTCCTTCTACAGTTCGCGCGTCCCCGGAAAAAGGTTGGGGAGTCCCATTCCAATTGAAGTCGCTAACTCTAAAAGTCAGGCTGCCGACTTGACGCTCAGGATTAAAACGCAAAATGATTGCGTAGCTGCGGCGACTGTATTCTAAAGTGTAATTCGTACTGATTGTGTCCCCGCTTTCTAAATTAATAGCACTTTGAAATCCAACTCGAAAGCCTCCGTAAACTTGCTGGACAAGCCCAAAAGACAGGACTCTCAAATCTACTAAGCGATCGAATAAAAACGGCGAGATACCGTCCCGTCCCACCTGGGTATAAGTCACGTTAAACCCAGTGTAATCGAGGAAAGGGCGGGAGAAATGACCGAACTGCCCTTGAATGCCGACGCTGCCGGCGAGGGAATTTTGTCTGTCGCCACTGCTGTAATAAGTACCAACTCCCCGGACTCCCAAGGCCAGTTGCAAGAAAGGAACCACCGGCGTCCGCGTATACCTCAAACCCTGGGTGGGAGTGCGGGGCAGCGGTTCGCCCTGCCACAGGTTGAAGCCGCGACTCAAGGCAAAGCTGAGTTGGGAACGGCCCAGATCGATGCGGTTGTTTTCCCGCACTGGTTCGAGCAAGTCTGCTCGATCAGTGTCAGCATTGATAAATTGATACCCAGCTTGGTAGCTGAGATTGATGCCAGTGCCTCCGAGTTGGATGACTGGGGAAGTGAGGACTGCCCCGAGACTGCTCTGCACGGTTTGATAGCCCAGAGAACCGTTAAACAGTCGATCGCGATAACTGTATTCTGCTGCCAGAGAGTGAGTGCCGATCAACTGTCGGAGGCGCAAATTGCCCCGAAAGCTGTTTTCCGGCAAATTCGGGAAATTTTCAAAACTCAGAAATATTGCCGATCCGTCCAGCCTGGTGCGTGGGCCCAGACTAGCACCCAACCTCGCTTTCAGCCCGTAGCTATCGGGAGAAAACGGATTACCGCCGTGCTCTGCCACGACCCGCTGCAGGTAAATTTGGGGTGTCAGGGTCAGCCGCACCGGCCCGTTTTGCAACACCTCAAAACCGCACTCGGCATACAAACCGCCGCGGTCGCCTCCGTCGTAGCCAAAGGTCAAACACGGGCCGTTCTGCTGCCTGCTGTCAAACACTTGCCTGCGGGGATACACGGGTATTTTGACCCGGTTGTCGAACACCAAGCGGGGTTTAGTTGTGACCAATTCCTCTGCCGTGGGCGAAATCCTTCTAATCGTCGCCCTGCGGGCCCTGTATTCAAATTCCGGCGGGGAAAACGGGTCGTTAGTAATCCGAATGTTGGTTGCTACCCTCGCGCCGTCTGGCAGGAGTTCGATGCGTTCTGCTTCAAAGCGGACGCGGTTGACCGCGCCGACCACTTGGGGGGCTGCTAGCTGTCCGCCGCCACCGATAGTCACTGTAGCAGCGCCGGGGGATTTGACTCCGCGCAGGGGCTGCTGGCTGGTAATTCGATCGCTCAGCGGCTGTTCGAGAATCGTCCCGGCACTGATATCTGTAGGCAGTGTGGGGGTCAATTCGCTACCTGCTGCAGGCAGGAATATTTCGCCGCTGGCTTGTTCGACTGCGCCGGCGTTGAGGCCGAGATTGAACTCCATCTGCTGGCCGCGCACTACTTGTTGGCCGCGGGTATAGGCGACATTGCCGGATGCTACCACTTGGCGGGTGACTAAGTTGACGATCGCTCGATCGGCATCAATCACGGTTTGCCGGAACCGCACAACGACATTACCCACCGCCGTCACAATTTGCTGCTTGTCGTCGAATTCTTGGCTGTCAGCCTTAACTTCAATAGTATCGGCCGGAGTCACCGGAAACGGCACCGTCCGCTGAGAAGGTGCGGTGCGGACTCCCGGCGCGGCTGGTTTAGGCTTCGGTTTCGGCGCAGGGGGCGTTCTGGGTGCGGGGGCAGTTCCCGGAGTTGGAATCTCGAACTGCTGTTGCCCGCTAGGTGCTGATTCCGGCGGTTCGGGAACGGGAATTTCAGCAGGTTGGGGAGAGTTATCTTCTAACTGCCGGCCTTGGGCCTGATACCAACTTTCCTGCTTTCGGACAACATTCCTCTCCTGTTGTTTCTGCGCCTCTGCGGTTCGTTTTCGATTGCGAATGGCAAGGGCATTTTCTACCGAACCCAATTGGTAAGCAGTAAACGAGGAATCTTTCGGAGTTTCCGCAGTTTCTGGTTCTCCCACAGGAGGCCGACGCTGAAATCCCACCACTGCGTCGCCGCTTTCCACTGCTGCTAGGGGGTCGGCGATTTCTGGAGGCTGGTCGGTGGCCGGGGTAGTGCCCAGGAGTGTGGCTGCCGGTTCTGCTGGGGCTGGTGTGGGTTCTGGCTGAACGATATCTGGGCTTGGTTCCGGTATTTCTGCGGGGTTGCTGCGGGTGTCTCCATCGCCGGCCGCGACAGTGAGGGCGACTTTTTTTGGCTTTGCGATGTAGATGATGCCAGGGGGTTCTGACGGCGGTACCGGATAGGGCATAGTTACAACAGGTAAGTCGTCCGATTTTAGATTTTAGATTTTAGATTTTATAGGGTGCAAATTATTGACAATTTTTGCATCTCAAAGGCAATTGTTTAGAAATTAATCTGACATCTAAAATTTGCAGTGGCTTTGGCGCGCCGGAATCGGGCTGCTTTCAAAACTTGCTTCCGCCACAAGATAACCTCGCGGATGGTGCGAGGTCAAGTTTTGTTCAACTAATTTTTGCGGGTTTGCGGACTGGCTGGGGGGCTGCGGTGGCGTGCCCCCAGCCACCGGGCGGGATAACTTGTTTATTCCATGTCTCTGCGGTTGGGGTTCCGGGCTGGGTCATTGGACAAAAATCCAAATATGAACAGGGAAACAAAAAATAAAACAACTACATTAACTACGATTTTGAGGGTTAACACTGTGGGAGTCTCCAAAGATGGCCTAATACTGAGCTGATTTGCTGCTGTTGCAGCAACTTTTTTATCATAAGCTAAAGATTAGTCAATTTTCTCTTTGCTTTTGAGGATTTTTGGCAAGTTGATTTTGGTCCAATTCCATAGTTGCTCGGCGATGTTTTCTAGCCGCAGCATAACTCGATCGAGCCATTCGAGCACTTGTTCTAACGGGTGCTTAATGTATCCCATCGATTCTGCTTTTGTTTCTAAGTAGTCTCCATCGGATGGGACGCCTGCGCTGGGATTTTTTGGTTCGGCTGGGGCGGGGGTTGCGGCGGTGTATCTGCTAGTTTGCGCGGTGATTGCTGCTGGGGGTTGGTTGTTTTGTGCGGTGTTCGGGTTTGTGTTTTTTGGCACTTGGGTTTCCGGTGCGCGCCCTGGGGTTGATTCTGCTGCGAGTGCAGAACTATTTTTTTGAGTAACTGCTAAATCAGATAAATCAGATGCTGTTTGGGGTTGACTTTTTGAGCTTTTTGTCAGCAAGCTCTGTTTTAGCTGCCCCAGCAGGCTGTGAAGTGCTTCTGGGTACGGGGATATTGAGACTGCGGTCGATCGACCTTCTGCCAATTCTCCTAATTCGGCCATTTCTTGCTTGACTTTTGGACGGGCTTGTGCTGCCTGGGGTTCGGAACTTCCCTCGATTAAATGCTGCGGTTCTGATTCCCCGAATAAGTCTTGCCAGTTCAGCCACGGTCGATCGACCTCTGGGCTTTTTTGTGTGTTTTCTTGTTCTTGTCGCTGTTTCAAATAATACTGAATTGCAACTGATTTCTCCGTATTATCACTCGCTGCCGTTTCTTTGCCCAGAAGGTGGTCTACTGACGACCAAATCACTTGTTCGATGTTTCGAGCGTATTTTTCGAGGATGTCGCGGGCTGAAAAATCTAAATTGGTTTCCGTGCCGGATGTGTCGATTTTTACTCCAGAGTTTTCTATGGGTGCGGCGATTGTTTTTGCCGATGGTGGCAGGGTAAATTCTTCGAGGTTGACGGCGGCGCGATCGAGTAATGTAACAAAGGAGAGAGGAGTAGGGGGTTGAGCGAACTTGCTGTTAAAATTAGTTTCTAGTTTTGGGGTATTGTGGTCGATTGAAGTGGATGCTGCAATTGACTGCTGTGCGGTTTTTGATTCAATCTGGGCGCGGGCTTTTTGGACTAGGATGGCATTGCGGTCGATCGATTTTTTAACTGCGAGGATTGATTCTCCAAACTGATTTCTTTTGAGAGCAACCGGGCTCGTCTGAAGCCATGCCATCAATTCCCAAAAACGACGCACCGGTGGCAAATGCGCTTTTTTTGCTGCCGACTCCAAACCGAGATTAAATTTTAATTCTTTTTGGGTAATTTCCCGCCGCCCTGGCTCACAGTTTGCTACTTCCCAAGTTATGCGACCTTCGAGCAGTTCCTGCTGTTCGGGTGTCAAAATATCTAATATGTGATTTTCTCTTCCGACCAATACTAAAGTGCGGGCTGGTATAAAACTGGCAATTCCCTCAACTTTCGGTTTCGGTGTTAATTGAGTTTTAGCAAGCGGGTTTTCTAAGACGGAAATTGTTTGATGCTTTGCGGTTTGTCCGCTAAAATTGATTGTCGGATGTAAATTGTTAGCAGCAGTTCCCTGATTAATTAACAGCGGGAAGCTGGCTAAAGTTTTGGCAGTTTGCGACGAGTTTAGCAAATTTTCGGCAAGGTGCAAAATTTCGGCGATCGAACTTTCCTCGGAAATTTCCCCCTGATACCAATTTTGTGGCCCATCGGGATTTTCGTCCCCCACAAATTCTTGCAGTTCAGGTAAATCTACTTTTTGACTTGATTCCCGCAACTGTCGGCCCAGCATTCTGGAACTTTGCACCAGCAAATAAGCTGGATAAAGCAGAATTTGGGTGGCGGTGAGAGTTGCTCCTTTAATTTGACGCCAAGTTCGATCGCAATTGTCAGCGACTTGGCGGGACTGTTTCGATATAAAATTTAATAGTCGGCTTTGGTAGGGGCCGTAGTAACCGTTAGACATAAGTTTTATTATTGAATTCAGATTTTTGCTTCGCGCCGGAATTGCTGAATAGTGCTGTAAAATCAAAGCGAGATCTTAATCGCAGCTTCAAACCCTCTGAAACCTTTATTTCTTCGCGTCCTTTGCGTCGGGGCGGTTCAATCCGATTTTTGATTAATACACAATTCCTATTTTAGCGAAATATGAGCGCTTCTGTGTCACCTGCTAGCAACAATATTTCTGCCACTGTCGAGAAGTTGCGCCACCTCAGCCAAGTGGAGGTTCAGTCTGGTTGGAGGTACTGCGATTCTGACTCGGCTTTATCTTCGGTAAATATTTGTAACAGCCCTGTTGCTGAACTTAACAGCAAAGGACATATTGCTTGGCCGTCTGGGAAGCAAGTTTTGTATTTGGGCCAGCAATTTGTAATTCCTGACAATTTGCACGGCTATCCTGTGCGTGGTTTGCGGTTGCTGCTGGGTTTGACTTGGTGGGCAGAAGATGCTCAAATTTTTGTGAACGGCGAGTTAGTCGGACAGGGAGATTTATTTGATTTTGCCGATCGAGTTTTGTTGAGTTCGTCGGCCAATCCCGGAGATGAATTTTTAGTAATTTTGCGGTTGGTAAGTCCGGGTCACGATAGCGGTGCTTTAGTGCGATCGATTTGTTTGTACGAAGCTGCTGACTCTTCTTGTTTCGATCCGGGTTTTGTGGCTGCCGAATTAGAGATTTTGCAAAATTCGCTAACTCGAAATTTAGAAAATGTAAATTCCCAACACCTGTCCACCGAAACACTAGCAAAGAATCCCATGTTTGTCAAGGGGGAAACGCTGAAATCGGAGATTGATTTGGCGATGGATTTGATTGATTGGTCGGCGGTGGGCGATCGCGAAAAGTTCGATCGCTCGCTGTCTGTTTTGCGGCACCATTTACTGGGATATCTGCGGGCTTTTTCTGGGGGTTTAGATGAGGGAAGCGCAGAGGCCGCAGAGGCCGCAGAGGGAGGAATAAGGGAGGGGGTTTTTGAGGTTGGAGAAAATAGCAACGCTACATATATATATATAGGAGAAAGTGGCGATCGAACATCTATATATACAAGTAAAATCTATTTGGTGGGTCACGCTCATTTAGACTTAGCTTGGCTGTGGCCTGTCCCGGAAACTTGGGAAGCGGCAGAGCGAACTTTTGAGTCGGTATTAAAATTGCAATCGGAGTTTCCCGATTTGATTTTCTGTCATTCAACTCCGGCGCTTTATGCTTGGATGGAAGAACATCGGCCCGACTTATTTGCAGCGATTAAAAAACAGGTGGCGGCGGGTTGCTGGGAAGTTGTCGGCGGGATGTGGGTAGAACCGGATTTAAACTTGATTTCCGCTGAATCAATGGTGCGGCAAGTTTTTTACGGACAGCGTTACGCAAAAGAAAAATTTGGCGAATTGATGCGGGTAGCTTGGCTACCGGATACTTTCGGTTTTGGGTGGCAATTACCTCAGATTTTGCGGCAAGGTGGAGTTGATTATTTTGTGACGCAAAAGTTGCGTTGGAATGATACAACGGAATTTCCCCACGGTGCGTTTTGGTGGGAAGGGTTGGACGGTACTAAAATATTTAGCATGATGTCTGCTCCAATTGGCGAAAGTATAGACTCTGTTAAAATGGCAAGTCATGCTTTTGACTGGCAAGCTAAAACTAATTTGCAAGATACTCTTTGGTTGCCTGGGGTTGGCGACCACGGCGGTGGCCCGACTCGTGATATGTTGGAGGTGGCGAAACGCTGGAAAATGTCGCCTTTTTTCCCGAAGTTGGAGTTTGCGAAAGCAGTTGATTATTTGTCTTTGATTGAGAGTCAGTTTTTGCCTGAAGTTGCGGAAACTTCGCAGGAAATGGATGTTCCAGAATCGGACAATCAGGAGAATTTGCGGGCGCGAGAATTGTTAAACTTGTCGGCAATGAAGGATGCAAATCCTCCGCTCTCACAACTCAAAACTCTTCCGGTTTGGAAAGACGAACTTTATTTAGAATTCCACCGGGGTTGCTACACGACTCACGGCGACCAAAAACGGCAAAACCGTCGCTGCGAAGAATTGCTCTACCAGGCGGAGTTGCTGTCTTCGCTGGCCGCGATTTGTACTGGTGCAGTTTATCCGAAATCAGAATTAGAATCAGCTTGGAAACAAATTTTGTTTAACCAGTTTCACGATATTTTGCCCGGTTCTGCGATCGCCCAAGTCTACGCGGATGCTAATCTAGCTTTTGCTGAGGTCGATCGCACTTGTCGCGAAATCCTGCTAAAATCTTTGGATGCAATCTCGGCTCAAATTTCTCTCCCGAATCCCCCGCAGCCCGACGCTCAACCGATTTTTATTTTCAATACTCTCAATTGGTCGCGCTCTGAGGTTGTCGCCGTACCGCTTCCCGATGCTGCTGATTCAGCTTGGCAAATTTACGATTTTTCAGGACAGCGATTGGGGTCGCAGATGGAAAAGGGCGATCGACCGCAATCGCACTCTACACTGTTATTTTCGGCAAATAATATCCCCGCCGTTGGCTACCAGGTGTTTTGGCTGTGTCGCGAAGACGATCAAACTGTGGATAATGTGTCCGCGAGTCCAGAAACCGAAAAAAAGACAGGGTTATCAAAACTTACATACGGTATAGCAGAAAAAAACACAGTTAGTCAAGAAACGCATTTTGCAGCCGCAGAAATGGTTTTAGAAAATGAATTTATTCTGGCAACCGTAGACGGAAAAACCGGGGATTTATCCAGCATTTGGGATAAAGTAAATAACCGAGAAGTCCTGAATGCAGCAGGCGGCAATCAACTGCAAGCATTTCAAGACAGTGGTCAATATTGGGATGCTTGGAACATCGATCCAAATTATGAAAAACATCAGTTACCTGCGGTCACACTCAAAGAGATTGCTTGGGTAGAGGAGGGAGAAATACGGCAGAGTTTGCGCGTAATCCGACAAATTGGCAAATCGGAGTTTTGCCAAGATTATATAGTAGAAATAGGTTCGCCACTGCTGAAAATCAAGACAGTTGCAGATTGGCAAGAAACTCACGTTTTAGTAAAAGCAGCCTTTGGGTTAAATGTAGAAGCAGATTTTGCAACTTGCGAAATTCCCGGCGGTGCGATCGCCCGCACCACCAAACCACAAACACCCGCCGAAAAAGCCAAATGGGAAGTGCCGATTTTGCGCTGGACTGATATCAGCAATGACGGTTTTGGAGTGAGTTTGCTAAATGATTGCAAATACGGTTGCGACCTTCAACCGAATCAAATTCGCTTGACTTTGCTTCGGGGTTCGACTTGGCCGGATGAACAAGCAGATGTAGGAGTTTCGGAATTTACTTGTGCAGTCTATCCCCATGCTGGAAATTGGCACGACGCCGGCACAGTTCGGCGCGGTTATGAGTTGAATTCGCCGCTGCTAGTACAGGTGTTGCCGCAGTTAGGAGAAAATCGGAACAAGAGTTTACCCGCAGTGGGTAAGTTCTTGGATTTGTCGGCAGACAATTTAGTGTTGATGGCGTTTAAACAGTCGGAAGAAAATTCTAATGTGTGGATTTTGCGGTGTTGTGAATTCGAGGGGAAAGAGGCTCTGCTAGAATTGAATAGTGATTTGGGATTAGAAATTGTAGAGCCAGTAGATTTGTTAGAACGACCGGCCAATTGGTCTGAAAAGCTGCCGGAAGGGCGAGGATTTAAGATAGAGCCTTGGAAAATCGCGAGTTTTGGAGTTGTAACGAACCGCGAAGGCGCGTTAGGCGAAGCCGCGCGTAAGCGCTAGGACGCGAAGGAAGAAGGGGAAGGGAAGAGATGAGGGGATTATTGGCTGGTTAAATGGTAAATTTAGGGTACTGTCGATCGCTCTACGAATTCAAGCCAAAAATAAGCTATTCCCAAAGTAACGAAAGTCAGGGGCAGCCCGAACCGTAAATGTTCCTTAAAAGTCAAACGCTCACCTGATTTCCCTGCAACTTCAGCTACAATTAAATTAGCCACAGAACCCAACAAAGTTAAATTCCCCGCCAGAGTAGAACCCGCCGCCAACAACAGCCAAGCTTGTGTATCTGTTTTGACAATCACGGATTGCAGAACTAACACCGTCGGTACGTTAGAAATTAAGTTAGAAAGAATTACTGTTACTCCCAACAAATTCAGCGGCGTATTAGTCAAATTAGTTAAATTGTCCAACAAACCCAGTTGTTGAGTTGCTTTAGTCACCACAAACAATCCCGCAAACATTACTAGCAAATTCCAGTCAACGCCTTGCAAAATGCGATCGGACTTGACACGCCTAGTAATTAACAATATACTGGCAGCTATCCAGGCCGATTCTGCTAAAGGTGCTCCCCCCAAAAAAGCTACTAAAAGTCCTGCTGTCACCCATAAACTTTTTGCCAGTAAAGGCTTGAACAAACGATACCGGACTTGAGTAATCTCCGGCAAAGATTTGCAAGAACGCACTTCGGGATAAAGCAAGTATAGCCAAGCTACTTGAACCAGCAAACAAATTAAAGCTACTGGTGCGAGAGACTGGGCAAATTCCAAATAACTAATTCCCGAAAAAGAACCGACGAGAATATTTTGCGGATTCCCACTCACAGTCGCCACCGAACCTAAGTTAGTTCCTCCGGCTAAAGCTAAAAGATAAGGGATAGGGTTGAGAGACAGAGAGCGAGTCAGACTGAGTGTTAAAGGGGCCAGCAAAATAGCAGTAGTGTCGTTAAGAAAAAATGCCGATAGAATGCCACTGCCAAAAGTAACGGCCACCATAATGCCGAAAGGAGAACGAGTAAAGCTAGTTAAAAACTCCAAAGCAAGTTGAAAAAAACCCGATGCTCCCAAAGCCGAATTAACGATCATCATTCCCAGCAAAAAAACGATCGTATTGGGGTCGATCGCCTCCCAAGCAGTTTTCAGGTCGAGTATCCCCAAAGCCACCGCAAAACCTGACCCGACAATTGCCACCGCCGCCCGGTTCATTCGCAACCCCGGCAAATATCCCAAACCGAATCCCAAGTAGGTCAGTCCCAATACTAGATATTTGAGTGTTATCATATATACTTAAAACTATTGATTGCCGCTTTTTTCCATTGTCTAGGATGCTAAAAGTACAGACCGAGTAATTGTAGCTAAACCTGCTGGCATTGCAACTAGCGGGAAATATTGCCGAGAGACGGTCTACCAACTACAAACAAACAAAGTGGTTGCATGGGGAAGCGAAAACCAGCACGCTGGACAAGCTGTAATTTTGTTACAACTTGTAACTTTTTTTAAACAACAGGTTTAATTTAGTTTCACAAGAAAGTTAAATTCCAGAAAGTAAAATTAATTACAGTCGAGTTAAGCCAAAAGTGTTTGCTAAAAAAATTAATTCAAGCAACCCAGAAACCACCAACTCTCACTTGACCCGCACTGACGGCGAGTTCGCAGCAGCCAAACAGTCGTGCAGCCAACAAGTCGAACTGGATTGGTATAGAACTCTCTACGACAATTTTCCGGGCATTTACTTTGTTCTAGACGCTTTGGGAAGAGTTTTTTCCCTCAATCAATTCGGCGAGGCGAGACTAGCCTACAAATCGCAGGAATTAATTTGTCATTCAATTTTTAACATATTTTCCTGCCAATATCAAGGAAAAATGCAAAGTGAATTTGCCGGATTGGCACAGCAGGAAAACGGTAAGCAAACTCCAACAGTTGCCTGTTGGGAAGGCTGCTTGACTTGCAAAGACGGCAGGATTATCTGGGTAAAAGCAACCGCGCGCGCAATGCCTGCGGTAGATTGGAAAATAGAGGAAAACACTAATGGTCGTACACTTGCCAATTTCCAACGGCCGGCGGTACTGTTAGTTTGCGAAGAAATTAATGCTGCTTCGCAGTCATCCACGCTATCGGCGCAGCCCAAGCACAGAGAAGAAAATTGGCGTAGTCCAACTTGGGCGATCGCAAAATTAGCCAAAAGTCAACTTAAAGAACGCAACAATCTAGAAGAATTCATCCGCGAAGTAACTGAAACCGCTGTCAATATTGTCAACTGCGATCGAGCCAGTATTTGGCTGTACGGCGAAGACCAAACGCAGCTTCACTGCATCGACCTTTACGAACAAAATACTAAACTCCATTCCGTACAAATAATCATCACAGCCGCCGACTGTCCGGCATATTTTCAAGCTTTAAAATCCGCAAGTGCGATCGCAACGGTGTCCGCCGAAAATGACCCGAGAACACAAGAACTTGTAGGTCTTTATTTTGCAGATCGGGACACGACTTCCCTGTTAAACGTACCGATTGTGCTGGCAGGTCAAAGGTTGGGAATAGTCAGCGCCGAACGCCACGGTTCCGACGGTGATTGGACGGAAGAAGAACACGAATTTATCCAAATATTAGCAGACTTTGTATCCTCAAGTTTGTCAGCTAGCGAAAAGTTAAAATTAGAAACAATAAGGCACGAACAGCAGCAAAACTTGCTCACCCAATACTACGATCAACTAGAAGAGAGAGTAGAAAGACGCACTGCTGAACTCAAAAAAGCCAACCAAAAACTGCAAAAAGAAATAATTAAAAGAAAACAAGCAGAAGCAGAAATACGTCGGCAGCAACAAGAACAGCAAATTATTTTTGATTCCGTGCCGGCGATGATTTGGTACAAAGATACCGAAAGCCGCCTGCTGCGAATTAATCAAGCGGCCGCAGCCTCAAGAGGTCTACCGGCAGCTCAATTAGAAGGTAAATCTTTTTATGAAATCTATCCAGACGAAGCAGAGCAATATTATTTAGAAGATTTGGAAGTAATCCATTCTGGCCTTCCCAAACAGGGCAAAGTCGAACTGCTACCAACTGTCTCGGGTCAAAAATGCTGGGTGCGGACAGATAAAATACCTTACCGCGATGAAACAGGTAAAGTCGCTGGTGTAATCGTGTTTGCAGTAGATATTACTGATTTAATTAGAGTCGAAAAAGAACTGCGAGAATATCGCGATCGCCTCGCAGAAAAAGTTGACAAACGTACTGCTATGTACAGGCAAGCCATGACCGCTTTGTACTCGGCAAATACGCAACTGCAACAGCTAATTAACAACAGCTACTCCTCTGGCGAAAATGGCAGCAGCCACTCAGCAGCGCGCTTGCTCGAATGCGAAGCTTATTTTGAAGCAGTTGCCGTGGCTGACAGGGACACAATTTTGAGCGTCAGCAGTAATTTTGCCCAACTTTTCGGTTACGAACCTGCGGAAATGGTGGGAATGAGCTTGCTGGAACTACTGTCGCCGAAATCATACAAACAGGCGCCGCAAATGATTTCGGCGGCCAGTAATACAGTCTGTGAAACTATTTTTCTCAAGCGAGATGGAACTGCTTTCCCCGCTGACGTTCGCAGCAAATTCGTATTGTGGGAAGGTCGTTTAGTACAGGTGAAAGCAGTCCGAGACCTCACGGAACGCAAATTGACGGTAGCAGAATTAGAGCGATCGCGGTCTCTGCTGCACGCTACCTTGGAAGCAACTGCCGACGGCATTCTCGCCGTTACTACCGCCGGAGAACTGATTAGTTTTAACGAAAAGTTAGTCCAAATGTGGGGAATTTATGAAGAAGTTAGAAACTCAATGGATAGAACGGTGCGGCTGGCATTTCTGACTAAGCAAGTTAAAGATCCGAGGGCTTTTTTGCAGAGAGTTAAAGAATTTTATAGCGATGCAGAGTCGGAAGGTTGCGATATTCTCGAATTTAAAGACGGCCGCACTTTTGAGCGCTACACCCAGCCAATCCGAGTCGGGCCAAATATTATTGGCAGGGTGTGGCGCTTCCGCGATATTACCTCTCGCGAAAAGGTAACGGCAATGTTGGGAGATTCTCAAAGGCGCTTTCGGGCAATTTTTGATTCTTCTTTCCAATTTGTGAGCTTGTTGAAACCGGACGGCACTCTGCTGGAAGCTAACCAAACTTCTCTGGATTTCGCGGGAATTAAGCTACGGGATGTGGCAAATAAACCGTTTTGGCTATTGCCTTGGTGGGGAGATTCTGAGGAAGTTCAGGAACAGTTGCAAGAGGCGATTTCTCGCTCGGCAAAAGGCGAATTTGTCCGCTACGAAGTGGAAGTTCAAGGTGTAAATCGGACGGCAATTGTTGATCTTTCTCTCAAACCTGTCGCGGATGAAACAGGCAAAATAGTATTGTTGTTGCCCGAAGGCCGGGACATTACTCAAAGTAAGCAAGCCCAAGTTGCACTGCGGCAACAAATAGAAAGGGAACGCCTGATCGGGCAGATTCAATCGCGCATCCGTTCTTCTCTCGATATCCAAGATATTCTCAACACTACAGTAGCGGAAGTGCGGGAGTTTTTGGCAACCGATCGCGTGCTGGTTTTCCGCTTCCGACCCGACTGGAACGGAGATGTGGTGGTGGAGTCGGTTGGAGAAGGATGGATTCCACTCAAGGGGATGGGAATTGATGATTGCTGTTTTGCCACTACTTACATCGGACAGTATTTAAAGGGCCGCATTCGCGCCATAGAGGATATTCACACTTCTAATTTGAGCGAGTGTCACCTTAAATTTTTGGAGGCGTGTCAGGTGAAGGCAAATTTGGTAGTGCCGATTGTCCAGCAGGGGATAGAACCTAGGGAAGGTAACGGTTCTTGTCAAGTGCCGAAGTTGTGGGGTTTGCTGATTGCCCACCACTGTTCGGCACCCCGCCAGTGGCAGCAGTTTGATGTGGATTTGCTGAGTCAGTTGGGTACTCAAGTTGCGATCGCGATCGAACAATCTTTACTTTACCAGCAGCTAGCGGCGGCCAACCAGCGGTTGGACGGGTTGGCGAATTTGGACAGTCTGACTCAACTAGCTAACCGCCGCCGTTTTGACGAGGTGATCAACCGAGAATGGGAGCAGTCGAGCTCTTCGGAACCGCTATCTTTGATTATGTGCGACATTGACTGTTTTAAACTTTACAACGACAATTACGGCCATCAAGCCGGGGATGCTTGTTTGCAGCAAGTGGCGCGGGCGATCGGAGATGCTTGCACGAACGCACCTGCAGAACGCCTCTATTTGGCTGCTAGGTACGGTGGCGAGGAATTTGGGGTAATTTTGCCCAATACGGATATCGTGGCTGCACAGGCTGTTGCTGAGGGAATCCGCAGCCGCGTCAAAGCCTTAGCAATTCCCCACATTAAGTCTGTTGTCAGCGATTGCGTGACTCTGAGCATGGGAGTTGCGGCCGTTTCGCAAAGTCAAAATTCCCCGAAAATGTTGATTGAAGCTGCGGATAAGGCACTGTATCGAGCTAAGTCTGGCGGGCGCGATCGAGTGGCTATTAGTGATTAGTCAGTAGTCAGGTTATTTTAGATTTTAGATTTTAGAATTGGGAATAACTGATGAAGCTGGTCGTTTGGAGCTTGTCTACAGTTGCATTCTTTTTTCAAACTGGCACCACAAAAAAAGCGATCGCCCTAACTGGCATAAAGTTAGTGCGATCGCGGTACTATGAATCAGCTATTTATCTATCAGATGCGGCGCGGAATTTTTACGCATTTCCACCAAGATTGTTACAAGACTTCACAGAAAGAGGGGCAGAGTGAGAGATTCGGAAATTTTTCCTTCTAATAACCAATAACAGTCAACAGTCAACCGTCAACAGTCAACCGTCAACTGACAAAAGTTTTTGAAACACCTCATACATATCCTCAGCCAACTTTTTAGGATTCCACAAAGGTGCGAGATGTTCTGGCTGCTTAGATTTTATTAAATGCTCTTTCACCGCATTTCTGAAGCCAGCATCGCGGCCAAACTTAACTCCCCACTGCGTGTATTCCTCCCAAGTCCACGCCGCACCAACATCAAGATTTGCACTTTTCAGAAAAGCATAACCCATGCGCGAAAGATATTGGTCGCCGGATCGAGTTACCACTGGCAAATTCGCCCACAAAGCCTCTAAATTGTGAGTCCCGCCGTTGTAAGGATAGGAATCTAAAAGCACGTCAGCTACATAATAAATAGCGCGGTGTTCTTCTTCACTTCTGGTTTGCCCTATAAACTTAATCCGACCAAAATCTACTCCCTGAATTTCGCATTCTTCGCGGTAAGTGCTGTGAATAATATCGGGGTCGCCTTGACCTTTGCGGATTAACAAACTATCTGGTACTTCCTTAAGGATTTTAACTTGAGCTCGTACCATTTCGGGATTGGTTTTTCTCCCTGGCGCGACGCACAGATAAGTCATTTGATCCAAGCCAATTCCGAGAGCATTTCTAATCGCCTCTCGATTTACCGGAATGCTTTGCAGTGCGCCAATTGCTACCGAACAAACAGGCAATCTTACTACCTGTTCTAAATAATTTTTTTCTACACCAGGGGGGTGAGTGTGTTCGTCACAAAGAAAGTAGTGATTATCAGAAATGTAAGGCGCGTCAAATCCTAGCCAAGAAACGCAAATTCCCGCAGGATATTGATACAGCACTTCGACATTTGTCGGTACTGTCATCGAGTCTAAGTCTATTAAAACATCTAAATCGTCTTGCGCTACTTCGGCGAGGATTTCGCCGCCATCAGCGAAGCCGTTTGGATATTTTTTAGGCCAGTAAAACTTGCCCGCCATGTCTTCAAACCGCTGCGTAACTTCATCTCGGTGGAGTTTGCCGGTGACGTAAAGGTGAACGTGGGGGGTGATGTGGCTTAATTCGCGAATTAAAGCTTCGCTGCACCAGCCTACTGAGTGGCGGCGGAAGTGTTTGGAAAGGAAGCCGATTTTTAAATGACGCTGTTCTTGTGTTTTGTAACTGGCTAGGTTGCTTCTGTTAACTTGCTGGCGCTGCGGAACGGCTTTTTGGTAGTATTCTTTGGCAATGAGTCTGTAGAAGCTGGCATTTTTTTCGCGGTTGTCTCGCAGGTGAGAAACTGCAAACAGGAAGATTTCGTAGAGCAGTTTTAGTTCGATTACGCTAAAAGTTTCGACCTTTTCGTAGCAGAGTTTTTCGATTTCTTCGAGTTTCTGAATGGCCTGTTTGCTGACACCTGATTGCAGGTAGGAAAAGACGTAGGCTGTAGCTGACATGATTGGGGCATTTTCGCCGCAGTTTTCGCAGTATTTGTCGGCTACGCTACGGGCTCCGGCGAGGTTGGTGGAATGGCTTAGCAAGTCGCACAATTGTTGGTAGGCTTCGCTAAATTTGGGGTTGCATTGGAGCGCCTTTTCAAAATTGGCGATCGCCTCCAACGGCTTATCTTGTTTCTGAATGTGTCCCATGCGGCAGTAAACCTCTGCCCAATCCGGTTTTAATGCCAGGGCTTGCTGATAGCTGGCTAAAGCTTCTTCCAGCCGCCCCTGCATGGAAAAACAACTGCCCAGGTTAGCGTGAACTTCCGGCCAGTCGGGCTTGATTTTCAGAGTATTTTGGTAATTAGTAATTGCTTCGTCGTACTTGTTTTGCTGTAAAAAAGAATTGGCTATATTGAAGTGCAAAACTTCTAATTGCGGCTTTAAAGCTACAGCTTTCTGATAGTAAGCGATGGCGGCGTCGAGATTGCCTTGTTGCGATCGCGCGCTGCCGATGTTACCGTAAGCTTCGGCCCAATCTGGTTTAATGGCGATCGCTTTTTCGTAGCATTCGATGGCTTCGTCGCGCTTTCCTTGGCTGAAAAGTCGATTACCTAAGTTAAAGTGGAAGTCTGCACCGACTAGCTGCGGGTTGAGTTCGGATGTTCTTTTAAAACAGGCGATCGCTGCTTCGATGTTGCCGTGTTTCTGATATACTTTCCCTAAGTTCCAGTGAGCGCCCGCTAAATCTGGACTGAGGGCAATGGCTTGCTGGTAATGGGCGATCGCTTCTTCCAAACGCCCCATTTTGAAATACATACTGCCGATATTGGCGCGCACTTCCGCAAAATTTGGCCGCAATTCTAGGGCTTGAGAATACGATCGAATCGCAGCTTCAGTTTTGCCTACTGCTTGCAGGGCATTGCCTAAAGTGACATAAGCGTGAATGAAATCTGGTCGGATTTTTATCGCTTGCTGACAAGCTGCGATCGCCTCTTTAATTTTACCTTGAACTAAAAAGTTTTCGGCGAGTTTTTTGTACGGTTCTACTTCTTGAAAATTAGCAACTTGTCCGCTATCTGGAACATTGAGCGAGGTAACTTGTTCGGAAAGTTCGGCGGGGTTTGTAAAGGGAGTATTTAAAGTCTCAGTGGTGGGCGCTGGCGGCAAATTGATGCTCGAAGGCTGCAAGCCATAGCCTTCATCTTTGTTGACAGATACTGGTTGCTGTTCGCCTGATTCTGTTTCTAATTCGATAAAGTTGCTGTCAGTAGTTTCCCGCTCTTTTTGTGCGAGCAAACTCGATAGTTTCTCAGCAGCGCTGGCATCTCCAGGTTGCAGTTGCACCACTTTTTGATAGCAAGCCATTGCTGCATCTAACTTTCCTTGCTGCTGCAAAACGCTGCCCAGCATCATATTAACCGAAGACAATTGAGGATTAATCGCAAGAGCTTTTTGGTAATAATTGGCCGCCTGTTCCAATTGCCCTAACTTATAATACATACTGCCGAGATTCGCGCTGGCTTCAGCAAATTCTGGCTGAATTTCTAAAGCTTGCAAGTAAGCTTGAATTGCCATTTCCAGTTTGTCTTGACTGTGCAGGGCATTGCCTATTGTCAAGTAAGCAGGAGCAAAATTGGGTTGAAATTTAAGAGCGACATTACAAGAGGCGATCGCCTTTTCAAATCCTCCTTGCAAAACATAAACTTCCGCCAACTTTTTATGAACTTCTGCATCTCCTGGATTCAACTCTAAAGCTTTCTGATAGTTCTCGATTGCGCCACCGAGATCACCTCGATCTTTCAGCCAATTTCCCTTTTGAAAATAATCTCTCACTGCCTCTAAACCTACTAAAGAATTCCCGATCATTTTCTCTGCCACTCTTACAGGTTTTACACTAATACTATTCAGCCATTCTACCCACTCTCGGGATCGCACAGACCAAATACACCCTCGATTTATATATTCTACCTGCTGTCTCAGATGATTTTCAGCAGTTGCGTCACTCCCACCCGCACCCTCTTTTAAAACTCCGACTGTCGCCTCTAAAAACCGCCTTGTATATCCCTCCCAATCTGGTTTACCGGCACGCTTCCAATTAGTTATCGATGCAAAATTTTCCACCCCTGACATTGAAACTAGACGGGCAAATCCAGCAGTTGTTTCCGGCAAAGCTGCCAATTCACTCGTCACAATCCGGCAACCGATGGCCATCGCCTCCATCACGGCAATAGATGAGGTTTCTAAATAGGTATTCGGGTAAGCTAAAACCGCGACTGAACGCAGTTGCCGGACGAGTTCGGGTTGCGGTACGGAACCGACGTACTCGACGCCTTCTGTTTCCTGACACTGGCGGTAAAGTTGACCAAAAAAAAGCTTGTTATCATTGTCGTCTATTTGGTGTACTTTCATGCTTGAAAATACTTTTAATCTGGTTCCGGGGACAGCTTGACGAATTTCGGGAAAGACTTTTAACAAAATATCGAGTCCGCGAAATGGAGTGCTAGTGTAAGCTAGAACAGGCGGTCGAGATTTATGAGAGAGGATAGGAATATTATCGGGGAAAATATTAGCAAAACAAGGGGCGATCGCATTTCTTAAAACACAACTGCGATGGAATTCAATGCCAAAGCGCTGGCGAAATTGCTCCCGTTGCCACTCGCTGACAAAGACAAAAGCATCGCAAGCATTGATTTCTCGGTGATTATTGAAATCTTGGAGGAATACAAAGCCCGGTTCGTTATGAATCCACAAAATCAACTTAGTTTGATGCCCCAAAAGTGGCTTAACTTCCAGCGCTTTGCCGACTATATTGACTATAACTAAAAAATCGAGCGATCGCAGCAATTCTAAATTAGATTTGTCCCCCACCCTGCGCCTGCAATCAACGCCACGCCATATCCCCGACTCGGAAGTATTGTTGAGCAAAAATACCTCGTTTCCCTGTGCAGCCAACGCCTCAGCTAAGTAACAAATAGCCGACTGAGTGCCACCCAAAGGTTCGCGGTAAGGAGTTTCAATGTTGTAATCCCAAGTATAAGTATCGAGAAATCCGATTTTCATTAAATGGTATAATCTTAAAACTATTGAGGAGTACCGAACATGACCACAGAACAAGATCCCGTAAAATTGATGAAACAGCAAGTCGGCTTTGCTGCTGCCGATCGCGTACAATCTGGTATGATTGTCGGACTCGGCACGGGGTCAACTACAGCTTATACTATTCAAGCGTTGGGCGATCGCATAAAATCCGGTCAACTCAAAGATATCAAGGGAGTACCGACATCTTTTCAATCAGAAGTGTTAGCCAAACAATACGGAGTACCGCTGACAACACTAGATGAAATCGACAGAATTGATGTTGCTATTGACGGCGCTGATGAAGTAGATCCCCACCTCAACTTAATTAAAGGTGGCGGCGCAGCCCACACCCGCGAAAAAGTAGTCGATTACCTCGCCACTCAGTTTATTGTAGTAGTTGACAGTTCCAAAATCGTAGATAAATTGGGTTCGACTTTTCGCGTACCCATCGAAGTTATACCGATGGCATTAACACCAGTGATGCGCGCCATTGAAAAATTGGGTGGCAAACCCGAACTCCGCATGGGCGTGAAAAAAGCAGGCCCCGTAATTACCGATCAAGGTAATATGGTAATTGATGTCAAATTTGATGACATTGCCAACCCCGGAGAAATGGAAAAAAGCTTGAATAACATTCCCGGTGTGTTAGAAAATGGTTTGTTTGTAAACTGTACAGATTTGGTTTTAGTCGGCGAAATCCAAGACGGAAAACCAGTAGTACGCGAGATTTCTAAATAGTCAAGACTGCCCACGGGCGATCCAAAACTCTTTGTAGAACAGGCATCTTGCCTGTTCAGGAGAATGCGGTAATATGCGAGTTACAACTCGCAAAAATACCAAAAACAAGGTTTCTTACCCTATAGCAACTGCCAAGACTATTAAGAAGTTATTAATCAGTGAAACCCTTGCGATTGTTACATCTTCCTTCTCCCTTATTCCTGACATCCGTTACATCCGTTACATAATCCGTTGCCGAACTTCCTTCTGCTATAGCTTTGACTTTGATTATGATGCAATATCGCAGATTCGGTCGCACAGAATTATCCATGCCCGTCTTCTCCTGCGGTGGCATGAGATATCAGTACAAATGGCAAGACGTACCAGCCAATGAAATTCCACCAGCCAATCAACAAAATCTAGAAGCAACGATTCGCTACTCCGTTGAATGCGGCATCAATCACATAGAAACTGCTCGCGGTTACGGCACTTCCGAGATGCAACTGGGGCGATTTTTGCCGAACTTTCCCCGCGAAAAGTTGATCGTGCAAACGAAAGTTAGCCCCAAACCGAACTCCCAAGAGTTTCGCGAAGAATTTGAGAAATCCTTAGCTTATTTGCAACTGGAATACGTCGATTTACTGTCGCTGCACGGCATTAATACGTGGGAATTGCTAGAGGAGTCTATGCGTCCAGGCGGCTGCATGGATGTGGCGAAAAAATTGCAAGCAGAAGGCCAAGTTCGGTTTATTGGTTTTTCAACCCACGGCCCGACGGATGTGATTGTCAAAACAATTGAAACTAATCAATTTGATTATCTTAACTTGCACTGGTACTACATCAATCAAAGTAATTGGCCTGCTATTGAAGCTGCTAAACGTCACGATATGGGCGTTTTTATTATCAGTCCTTCCGACAAAGGCGGTCAACTTTACAACCCGCCACAAAAATTAATCGACTTGTGCTATCCGCTGAGTCCGATGGTGTTTAACGATTTGTTTTGCTTGTCGCATCCGCAAGTACACACTTTGAGTTTGGGCGCAGCCAAACCTGAAGATTTTAACGAACATCTGAAAGCTGTAGAATTGTTAGATAAAGTCGATGAAATTTTGCCACCGATATTAGCCAGGTTGGAAGATGCAGCAATTAATAAATTAGGAGAAGATTGGTTTAAGACTTGGCACGTCGGTTTACCAACTATAGAAAATACTCCTGGAGGTATTAATATTTATGTGATTCTGTGGCTGTGGAATTTAGCGCAGGCTTACGATACGATCGACTATTGCAAGATGCGCTACAACCTCTTAGGTAATGCCAGTCACTGGTTCCCCGGCCAAAAAGCCGATCGCCTCGATGAATTAGACTTGCGCCGCTGTCTAGCCCACAGTCCCCACGCGGCTAAAATTCCCGGTATTCTTCAAGCAGCCGATCGGCTTTTTGGAGGCGAAGCCATCCAGCGCTTGTCCCAAGAATAATCAAAAAAAAACCCGGTTTCGAGACAGAAACCGGATTAGTGAACCGGAGCACGTGAGTTAGTTACGCGCACACAATTAGCCTATACTTGAGAAACTCTCACAACCATCGCCCATCCGTCTCATCCATTCGGGCGATAGCACTTTTTATCTCAACTCACTCGCATTTTGCTTTAATCTGAGATAAAACAGTTAATAATTCACTTAGGTACTTTTTATGACTCTTAAACGCCGAGATTTCTTGTATTTAGTGACTGCTACCGTCGGAGCTATTACCGCAGGTGCTTGCCAAGCGTCAGGAAATAATGTATCACAAGCAAGCCCAGTTGCAGAAAGTCCAAAAATAGCCCAAACCCCCGGGCCTTTTACACTGCCGCCTTTGCCTTACGAATACAATGCTTTAGAACCGCACATTGATGCGCGAACCATGCAATTTCACCACGACAAACACCACGCCGCCTACGTTAAAAACCTCAACGATGCTGTCAGCAAATACCCGCAGCTCAAAAATATGAGTGCTGAAAATATGCTGCGAGATTTGAGCAAAGTGCCGGAAGATATTCGCACAACCGTGCGTAACAATGGCGGCGGACACCTAAATCACAGTATGTTTTGGGAAATCATGGGTCCCAACGGCGGCGGCGAACCCACAGGGGCAATTGCAACAGCAATTAAGCAAACTTTCGGCAGTGTTGACGATTTTAAAGCAAAATTTAACGATGCCGGCACTAAGCGTTTTGGCAGCGGTTGGGTGTGGCTAGTCCGCAATAAAGCTGGCAAACTGGAGATTACAACTACTGCAAATCAAGACACTCCTTTCATCGAGGGCAACTATCCAATTATGGGTAACGATGTTTGGGAACACGCTTATTATCTCAAATACCAAAATTTGCGCGCCGACTACTTAAAAGCTTGGTGGAATGTTGTTAATTGGGCGGAAATTAACAAGCGCTACGACAAGGCTAGCGCCTAGTTCCACAAAGTTTGTTGTTGCGATCGATCGCAGACAGCCCAACAACAAACTTTGTTTTAAGTAGGTAGGTGCTTTAAAACGCAATTAAGTAAACGATTGTAAAATATCCTGAGCCTTAAGCGTGGCTGATTTAACCCTGTTTCCATACTGTTAGATGGTTCGTTTAATGCCGCCTACCTACTTATTTTCTGATTCTGCTGTTAAACTCGGGCTGCCCTCAATGTACAGTCCACCATCTACCTTTAACACGCTACCCGCGATGTAGCCAGCCGCATCAGATGCCAGGAAAACTGCTGCTTTCCCTAAGTCTTCCGGGAATCCCATCCGGCCAAGAGGCATTCGGTGGCTGAACGACTCCAGCAATTCGTCGCTGTACCAGCGTCGCTCCCCCGGAGTATCAGTCCACCCAGGCTCTAGGATGTTGACCCGAATTTTGTGCCACATCAGTTCATTGGCCATAGAAAGAACGAGGTGATGACAGGCTGCTTTGGTGGTGTTGTAGTCAATAGCACCCTTATACGGAAAATGAGCGTGCGGGGATGAGATATGGATAATCGAGCCTTGGGCCTTCCTTTCCACCATACGGCGGGCAACTATTTGACAGATGTGAAACACACCGTACACCCCTATTTCTAGTGTCCGCTGTAAATCCTCAAATTTAGTTTCCAGCAGGGTATTTCGGACGCTAGCGATCGCATTTGTCACTAGAATATCTATGTGACCCAGTTCTTGCTCGCACGTATCGACCATCCTTTCCACTTGGTCGCGCTGTGAGACATCTGCTTGAATCGCGATAGCGCGACGCCCGACTGAGTGAATCTGGTTGACTATTTCTCGTGCAGATGTTGGAGAATCGCAATAGTTCACACAAATATCTGCACCCGATTTGGCTAATTCAAGGGCGATGCCAGCACCAATTCCTTTCGAGCTACCTGTGACAAGTGCAATCTTATTGGCAAGCATAGTTAGTATTGAAAAACGGCTATAGCTAGCGCACGGGACGCTCGAACTGCTGTACAACTTTCCGCAAGTAAACGCAGTGCCGCGCCCCCTGACTCGTCGGCGTTGTGAATGCTTCGACTGACTCAATTTTACCGCCCAAATGCTCGATCGCCCTTTGCAACTCCGTTTCTTCCTCCACCGTCCAATTCCCACGGTAAAGTACCGCCAAACCGCCATTTTTCAGCAGAGGCAGCGCGCATTTAGCGCAGAGAGGAGCGGCTCCCACTGCTCTGAGAACTGCTAAATCATAAGCTTGTTTGTGCTCTGGCACTCGGGCAATTTCATCGGCTCTGCCCAACAAAGTCACAGCATTTTCTATCCCTAAAGACGGCACAACTGTTTCCAAAAAAGTAATTTTTTTGCGCGTAGAATCGAGCAAAGTAACTGATAAATGCGGCAGGGCGATCGCGATCGGCAACCCCGGAAAACCCCCACCCGTCCCAATGTCGATCGCTTTCTGCACCGAACCGGCGGACAATTCGGGATTTTCCGCCGAATTGTGATTAGCGGGCAGCAGTCTCGCAATTCCCCGCAAAGAATCCCACAAATGTTTTTCCCAAAACTCCATCGGCTCAGTAATTCGAGTTAAATTCAAGGAGCGATTTCCCTCGACAATTAACTCATAAAGTCGCTGAAATTGTTGTTGCTGCGACTCATCCGGCTGCCAATTCAACGTTTTTTTCCACAACTCGTTCATCTGGGGCAATACAGGCATTTTAATCTCATTTATCATCTAGTTCTATTCTCACTTTTTTCTTTCTGTGTAGGCGGACTTCGTTTGTATAGACGCGAATTCTATTCGCCAGGAAACCATTGGAAACGCCAAAAACTTAAACGCAACTCGTTTCCTTAGCTTCTAATTTAGCCCGATCGACCTCTTGCAAATCGCCGTGATCTAAAGTCCAAAAGCGATCGGCCACGCTCAACAAATCGCTAGCATCGTGAGTAACAATCAACAAAGTCCAGTGACTTTTCAACTTACTCAACAAGCTTACCAACTGTCGGCGCATCGACCAATCCAAACCCGCCGTCGGTTCGTCCAAAAGTAGCAAATGGGGCTGCCGAATTAACTGCACTGCCAAGGCTACCCTGCGCTGTTGCCCGCCGCTCAAAGCGTGGGGGGAAGCGCGCAGTGGCAAATGTCCTAGTCCCACTTCTGCCATTGCTGAGTTAATTTGTTCTTGTCCCAATTCAGGATGACCCAACCGTAATTCTTCTAAAATTGTGCCGCCGCAAAAATGCCTTTCTGGAAACTGGAACACTAAACCTCCTAACTGTTGCAAGTGTTCCGGTGTTAATTCCTGTTCCCGCCAGCGGATGTCGCCGCTAGTTTTTTCCGCTAAACCTGCTAATATTTCTAATAGCGTACTTTTGCCGGAACCGCTGCGACCCACAATCAGCCCCATTTGCTGCGATGGAAGTTCTAAGTTAATATTTTTCAGAATAGCATTCGGACAGGCGGTAGGATGATATACTAAGTTTTTTAGATAAAGCATTAACGCAATTGGTAATTGGGGAGAAGGAAGGCACTACACGAATTTTGACAAGGATACACGGATTAATTACCCAGCCTCAGCGATTTGTTTCTAGCTTGGGCCGCTCGAACACAATTATTTTACATAAATCTTTACAAGAGTTTCATTTCTTTTCAGGATTGGCGTTTGATTTTTGTGTTATTTCATGGTATATTTTAATAATGGAAATCTGTCGTTTAATATATTACAAGTCACACTTCCATTATTAAAATATACCTCAATAACCACAAAAAATCAAGCAAATTTCACTCTTTTTTTTTTCGCGGCCCGAAAGTCTAAAAATTTAACTCTCTTGTTTCTAGTTTACAGTATATTACATTGAGAGAAATGACGATGACGAAAACCCCTTTAGCATCGCTTGGCAAGCAAATGTTAAGTTCTAAACAGACAGTGCGGGCGATCGCCTGTGCAGGAGCGATCGCCCTCAGCATCTGCATTAACTCAGCAGTAGCGGGCGATCCCTTTCGCAGCAGCAACCCGCAGGCGATCGGACCCAACACCGAAACCGCTTTCAAAACAATGTTTCAGCAAGGAAACTACAAACAAGCAAAAGCACAAGTTCAACAAGCACTATCAGCCGAACCAAACGAGCCGCTCGCCTATGCGATGGCAGCCTCCATATCATACATCGAGCAGGACTTAAACTCGATGAATTCCTACGCACAAAAAACCCGCGAAGTCGGCGAAAAATTGACGAAAACCAATCCCTTGCGCGGCAACATTTACACAGCAGCAGGTCACTTTCTAGAAGGGGCGAACATTATAGCCAAAGAAGGAACAGCCAAAGGCGCGCCCCAAGCACTCAACAAACTGCGAGTAGTATTTCAATACCTAGATGCCGCCGATAAAATAGCGCCGAACGACCCAGAACTCAACCTAATCAAAGGCTACATGGACTTAATGCTAGCCACAAACCTGCCCTTTTCCAATCCCAACGAAGCAATTCAAAGACTAGAGCAAAAAGCCTTTCCCCGCTACTTAGCTTATCGCGGCATGGCACTAGGTTATCGAGACTTGAAAAAGTACGATCGCGCTTTAGAGTTTGCCAACAAATCCCTAGCAGAAACGCCCAATAATCCCGAAATTTTCTATCTCAAAGCACAAATCTTGTTTTCCCAATCCCAGGGGAAAGAGAGCAACAAAACCTTACTTGAGGAAGCTCGAAAAAACTTGGACGCAGCCTTAGCAAAACCCGACCAACTGCCGCGCAGTTTAGTAGCCGAAATCTTCTTTCAGCAGTGCAGAACCCGTAACCGTCTCGACAGCAAATCTCGCGACTGTGACCCGATGCGCGATAAAATTAGAGATGCAGATGGAGTCTGGGGGCCGACGGCCTTACCACCACTTTAACAAGAGTCAGAGGGAAGTCCGGAGTCAGGAGTCAGGAGGAAAATTTTCCCTGTTTCCCTCTCTCCCCATTTTCCTCTCTCCTACAATTTAATTCCTGCAATTCCATTCCCTTTCTTTGATAAAATTGATGCAAGTAGAGTTTCGCGAGTTTAACCCCTTTGACCTCTGGATTTGGCTGAAGTTCAGCAACGTGCCTTCAAACGGTGAAAAACAGTATGTTG
Organism: Microcoleus sp. S13_B4; assembly: GCF_036700885.1. Lineage (NCBI taxonomy): Bacteria > Bacillati > Cyanobacteriota > Cyanophyceae > Oscillatoriales > Microcoleaceae > Microcoleus > Microcoleus sp. S13_B4. The sequence continues at coordinate 65,410 of NZ_JAUBPU010000015.1, read as the reverse complement.
AAGAAGTGTTTGACTCTTGGTTTTTCTTGGGAAAACTGGGAGGATTTAATGCAGAAAATTTGCAAGTTCAAGATGAAGGCTTAGATATCAGTCAGATGAATTACGATGTTAATCTAGCCGACCAAAGCATGATGGCGTTGATGCACAATATGGGAGAAATGGAGTATCAAGGTTCTTGGGCTCGCTGCTGGTTTGATTTGGGCACTAGCGATGCGATAGGCCTCGATGTTTTGATTAATGTTTTCCAGCAACTCAGCAAAGAATTCGTAACGATTGAAAAACTCATTATTGGCGGGGAAAATAGAAACTGGCCCGTTGACAACAGTCGCCGTCGAGAGTCTTTTGCTGCTGATAATTAACCATAGGGGCGGTGTCCCCGTGTCCGCCCTCGCGACTTGCAATAGTAAGGTACGGAACCCGCACCCTAAATAATTAAATTCCCATAAGCCCTAGACTAAGGTTCATCCTCCCAGATTCAATGCTGCAAGTAAGGAATGAGAATTAAATAAACTGCAATGCGTGATTGTTCTTGTGGGATGGGCGAGACGCCCATCCCACCAGCTTATTTAAATGATTTAATTCACGCTCCTCAATCCTCAATCCTCAATCCTCAATCCAAAATCTAAAATCTAAAATCGACTGACTGATGGCTGATGAATAATTATGCAAAAAGGTACAATTCGCGTAATTGTTTTAGGATTAGTTCGGATCGGGCGATCGCATTTTCGTCTCCGAATGCGAAGATCCGGTCAAACAAGACACATTTTACCGAGTTCTGGGCGGTGGCATAGAATTCGGACAACACAGCATCGACGCTTTGCAAAGAGAGTTTCAAGAAGAAATTCAAGCCGAGTTAACAAATATCAAATATTTGGCTTGTTTGGAAAATTTTTTTATTTTTAATGGCCAAGCCGGACACGAACTAATACAACTCTATCAATGCCAATTTGTTGATCCCAAATTTTATCAATTGGAGAGTCTAGCCTTGGCAGACGGAGAGTGGGTATTTACCGCACTTTGGATGCCGATCGAGCGCTTTCGTTCGGGCAAATTGCGCCTAGTTCCAGACAAATTTATCGACTACTGCGAAGGCTAATAACTCAACCAATACCAAAAAACAAATACCTGATAGGGGAGAATTACACCTAAAATATTTGCCGTCGGGGCTGGTTTCACCTGAAATATTTGCGATAACTAACAGGATGAATAAACCCGCCCCTTCCTTCCGCCCCTCGCATTACCCGGATCTACCTTACACGAGGCAGCGTACTCAACACCTGATAAAGAAGAGAGTTAATAAAACCGAGGGCGATAGCCCCCAGCAAAGCACTCCAAATTCCCCACCGCAAGCGAAATCCATCCACTAGCCAAGCCGCCAATCCAAAGATAACAGCGTTGATAACAATTATCCACAAACCAAAAGTTACCAACATCAATGGAAAACCCAAAACCACAAAAAGCGGTCGCACCAAAGCATTCAGCAATCCAAAAACCGCAGCCGAAATCATCGCTTTTCCAAAAGTGTCAATGTCCACCCCGATGGGTAACTTGGAAATAATGAAAAAGCTCACCGAAGTTACCAGCCAAGCAATTGCCAGCGAAACGATATCCATGTGTTTATCTCCTTAAAAAAGCTAAACATTAAATCGGAACAACAGCACATCCCCCTCTTGTACAACATACTCTTTTCCTTCACTGCGAACTAAACCTTTTTCCTTAGCCGCATTCATCGCGCCTGTAGCCACCAAATCTTCATAAGCTACAGTTTCGGCCCGGATGAAACCCCGTTCAAAATCAGAGTGAATCACCCCCGCAGCTTGTGGTGCTAACATTCCGGCGATAATTGTCCAAGCGCGAGTTTCTTTCGGCCCGCTAGTAAAATAAGTCCGCAAACCCAATAATTCGTAAGTAGCTCGAATCAGAGATTTCAATCCCCCTTCTTTTACCCCCAGAGATTCTAGGAAATCCGTTCGTTCTTCCTCGGATAACTCCACCAATTCTGACTCTACTTGCGCCGAAACTATGACAACTTTAGCATTTTCTGCTTCTGCTACTTCCCGCACTTGTTCGACATAGCTATTTCCCGTTGCTAAATCGTCATCAGACACGTTAGCAGCATAGATAATTGGCTTGTTGGTGAGTAATTCTAAACCTTTAACTAATTCAGCTTCCTCATCAGTGAAATTGTACTGCCGCGCCGGTTTCCCCGCATTCAAAACAGCGACTAATTTTTCGAGAACGTCCACTTCTGCCTGAGCTTCCTTGTTGTTGCGGGCTTGTTTGCGAGTACGATCGAGCCGGCGTTCAATTTGAGCTAAATCTGCTAGAATTAATTCGAGATTGATAATGTCAATATCTCGGATCGGATCGACAGAACCCGCAACGTGAATGATATCGTCATTTTCAAAACAGCGGACAACGTGGACGATCGCATCTACGGCCCGGATGTGAGACAAAAACTGATTTCCCAGTCCTTCCCCCTGACTCGCCCCCTTCACCAAACCCGCAATATCCACAAATTCCATCCGCGTCGGCACAGTTTGCACGGAATTGGAAATATTGCTCAGCACCTTCAACCGTTCGTCTGGCACTGCCACGATACCCGTATTTGGCTCGATCGTACAGAAAGGAAAATTAGCAGCAGTCGCCTTGGCATTAGCAACCAGAGCATTAAACAAAGTAGATTTGCCAACATTAGGCAGTCCGACAATTCCGGCAGTAAGCATAGCTATTTAGAAACATATCACTGTTTCAAAATATCATAAGTATCACCAATATATCGGAGAGGACTTACGGACGCGGCGTGAGAAACCCAGTTTCTGTGCGAATATCTCCTAGCCAAACCCCAGATTTTTCGCCACAACCGGGAAGATGTGCGTAAGTCCTACATAATTTACACAGGTTCAGGGATTGTCTGAGGAATAGGTTCGGGCACTGTCTGAGGAATCGGAGAGGGTACAGTTTCCGGCACCGGTTCGGGCATTGGCTGCGGAATTGGCGCAGGTACCGGTTCCGGTACAAGGCCGGGAATTGGTTCGGGTACGGGACCAGGCACTGGTGGCGATGCGGGTATAGTCGGCAGTCCCGGTTCGGTACTGGGAATCTGCGGGCCTGGAAACGGACTAGGGTTGGGAAAAATCATGTTAGTTTTTTGCTCGCTAAGAGAGATGTTCCAAAAACATTTTGTCGCCACTTCTCACTATATTTTAAAACAAAAATAACTGAGTTGTGGTATTGTTTTATCTCATAATTTTAAACTCAAGATAGCTGCAAACACATCTATCTAAATAGCTATAATTAACTATTACGTCTGCCTAAAATTATGCCTTTGGCGTTAAGCTAAGTAGGTGGTTACAAATAAACATTACATGGGGAGGGCGCGTGAATAAAGCAATAAACTGTCTGAGAGTAAAGATACTGGCTCAACTCGCCCCTACAAGACATTAGGGTTTTTTCATAGCGCTCTACTTAGATATCAAATACAGCAATCAAGATTAATCATGTCACCAGCAAACTCTCAACAACAAACGCCTCTATTAGATGCCTTGCGCGATCGCACAAATCATCCGCACGCCCCATTCTACGCCCCCGGACACAAAGGCGGACAAGGAATCTCTCAACCGCTAATTGACTTATTCGGTGCAACAGTATTTAGATCGGATTTGCCCGAATTGCCGGAGTTAGACAATCTCTTTAACCCAGAAGGTGCCATTGCCGAAGCTCAAGACTTAGCCGCCGAAGCATTTGGAGCAAAATCAACTCGGTTTTTGGCAAACGGTTCGACTTGCGGAATTATCGCCGCCATCTTAGCAACTTGCGGCCCAGGAGATAAAATTATCCTACCTCGAAATATCCACTCCTCGGCAATTTCTGGTTTAATTTTATCCGGTGCAATTCCAATTTTTGTCAATCCAGAGTACAACTCGGATTGGGATATTGCCAACAGCATCACCCCAGAATCTACAGCCGCAGCATTAGAACAAAATCCCGACGCTAAAGCAGTAATGATAGTTTACCCAACCTATCACGGCGTCTGCGGGGATTTGCGGGCGATCGCCCAAATTACCCATCAATACAACATACCGTTATTAGTAGACGAAGCTCACGGCGCGCACTTTAACTTTCATCCAAACTTGCCAGAACCGGCACTATCAGCCGGCGCCGATTTAACAGTACAATCAATCCACAAAACCCTCGGTGCAATGACACAAGCATCGATGCTGCACGTCAAGGGCGATCGCATAGATATCCAAAAATTAAATAGAGCATTACAGTTAGTACAATCTACCAGTCCGAGTTACATACTATTAGCATCTCTAGACGCAGCCCGCCAACAAATCGCACTCCACGGCGAACAGTTAATGACCAAAACTTTACTGCTAGCAGAAAAAGCGCGATCGCGCATCAGTCTAATTCCCGGCTTATCAGTTTTAGAACCGTTAAATACTCCGGGTTTTGCAGCATTAGACCGCACCCGGCTAACAGTAAAAGTATCCGATTTAGGAATTACAGGATTTGCCGCCGATGAAGTTCTGCACTCTCAACTCGGCGTTACCGCAGAGCTTCCCATGCCCCGACATTTAACATTTATTATCAGCTTGGGAAATACAGAATTAGATATTGACAATTTAGTTAAAGCTTGTACTTTTTTAGAAGGAAGAAGGAAGAAGGAAGAAGAAAGTTCGGCAACGGATTCTGTAACGGATGTAACGGATGTCAGCAAGAAGGAAGAAGGAAGAAAGAAGAAGTCCGAGAGAAGAAGTCCGATGTCCGATGGAAGATTTGCCCAATCTCCCACTCTCCCACTCTCCCCCTCTCCCCCTCTCCTTTCCCCCCGCGAGGCATTCTTTTTCCCAGCGGAAACAGTACCCGCAGACAAAGCAGTCGATCGACTCAGCGCCGAGCTCATCTGTCCCTATCCCCCAGGAATACCAGTCTTGATGCCCGGTGAAATCATTACCCCAGCAGCCGTTGACTACCTGCAACAAATCCTTGCCGCCGGCGGCAAAATCACAGGTTGTAGCGATAGAAACCTCCAAACTCTCAAGGTTGTGCGACAGTAAATATTAAGGCTTGGGGGAAATTGGAAGAATTTCTACTTCTTCCACGAGTTCCAACTGCCGTCTTGCTTCAATCAAAAATCAAAAATCAAAAATATAACTATGCTTTGGCCCTACGTCACTCCAGGCATCCCGGATGACTTATTTGAACGTTTACCGGGAATTCCCATGAGTAAGCGAGAAGTCCGACTGCTGTTAATCTCCCACCTGCGGCTGCAAGCAGATTCAGTCGTGTGGGACATCGGTGCAGGTACTGGTACGATCGCCGTAGAAACAGGTTTGCTGTGTCCCAAAGGTCGGATTATCGCCGTCGAAAGGGACGAAGAAGTAGCAAGCTTGATTCGCAGAAATTGCGATCGATTCGAGCTCAACAACGTAGAAGTCATAGAAGGCAGTGCCCCGGAATGCCTGGAAAACCTGCCCCAACCCCCCCACCGAGTCTGCATCGAAGGAGGTCGCCCCATTAAAGCGATTCTCCAAGAAGTCTGGCGGTACTTGCCACCCCACGGTAGAGTTGTGGCCACAGCCTCGAATTTAGAGAATCTTTACGCCCTTTCCGAAGGGTTCGCCGAGTTGCAAGTCCGCAACATCGAAGTAGTCCAGTCCGCCGTCAACCGCTTGGAGACTCGCGGCCTCAGTCAAACCTTTGCCGCCGTCAATCCCATATTTATTCTCAGCGGCGAAAAGCTGGATTAGAAGGAAGAAGAAGGCACGACACGAAGTTTGACATGGATACACCGATTAATTCTGTAATTCTTAATCTTTTTTAAGTTCACTTAACCTTCATACTTAGAATAAGGGCGACCATCGCTGGATTGACCGCCTGACTTGAGATTTTGGATGACCGATGGGGGATGGGGGTTAACAGTGCAAGAGATCGACTCGTGCTCTATAAAAATCCAAAATCTAAAATCTAAAATCTAAAATCGAATGATCCGCCGCCGTCTGCAAGAGAAATTCATTTTATGCCTTGGTCTCGTATCCTCAGTGGAATAGTTGCGATCGCCCTTGCTTTGGGAATGATTATTATGGGCGGATGGTACTTCACCGTCGGCTTCGGGATCATCGTCTACCTAGGTCAATTGGAATATTTTCAATTAGCCAGGGCTAAAGGCATTGCACCCGCTGCCAAAACTACCTTAGTTGTCAGTCAAGTTCTGCTAATTACCGCGGCCCTTGCACCGCAACTCGTAGATGCGATGTTTCCACTAGCTGGAACCTTCATCTGTTTCTACTTGCTGTTCCAACCGAAGTTATCGACGATCGCCGATATTGCCGCTTCAGTTTTAGGATTGTTCTACGGCGGTTATTTGCCCAGCTATTGGATACGGCTGCGAGTCGGCCTCGACCCAGCCAATCTTGCTACAACCCACCTTTCGCAAGCAGTAGCAAGCAATTTGCCGGTTAACATTTACCCGTCCCCGTCTTGGACAAATTCCAGCAGCATATCTTTAGGATTGACTTCGCTACTGCTGGCTTTCCTCTGCATCTGGGCCGCGGACATTGGGGCTTATTTTGTCGGCAAATTCTTCGGCCGCACTAGCCTGTCCCACATCAGCCCCAAAAAAACCGTTGAAGGTGCCGTATTTGGAGTTTGTGGCAGCATCGCCGTGGCAGTCGCTGGGTCTTGGTATTTACACTGGCCGGGGTGGCCCTATACTGGGGCTGCTTTTGGTCTGTTGATTGGCGTTGCTAGCTTGTTGGGAGATTTAACTGAGTCGATGATGAAACGAGACGCCGGGGTTAAGGATTCCGGACAGTTGATCCCCGGTCACGGCGGCATTCTCGATCGCACCGACAGTTATGTTTTTACCGCGCCCTTAGTCTACTATTTTGTGACTTTATTTTTGCCTGCGATCGACTCTTTTTTAATTAATCGGTAATTGGGAATTGGGCATGGGGAATTGGGAATTGGGCATGGGGAATTGGGCATTGGGTATGTATTCCCAGGATCTACCGAGGAACCAGATTAAAGTCAACTGTTAACGAACTAAGGCAAAACTCTAATTCCGCCCCGACAAACAATCTCCCCCGGACTCAAAATTAACTCCTCAATCTCAACTTCCGGCCCAAAATCAATTTTAAAACCATTGAAATCACTGCTCTTTAATTCTCCATCCATTTCGATTTCTGGTGATTCAAACATCAATTCGCGACCGCTGGCTATCCGCAAACCAGTCCGCAATACCAAAGGAATTTGCCTGCCGCCAGCGCGCAAAATTGTCGCCGAAAGCGTCAACAAACCCGCCTCAATAGCAATCTGCGAATTTTGCAACTTCAGCGACTGTTCCCTATCTGTTAGTGGCAGCATAGGCAGCAAAAATTCGCTCAAAGCTAAGCCAAGCAAAGGCGCTTTCAGCGACGCATTCAAATCCGCTTGGCTAAGCCTCAAAACGCCTGTCACGGGAACCGATTCCAGGAGGCGCAGGGGTTTGCCTTTGAGAGCTTGACCGAGGTTGATGCGAATGCCACAGCCCTCTATGGCAACTTGAGTTAGGTGTAGTCCTTTATACACAGCACCGCGAGCGGCGGCCGTGACTTTGGGGATCGCACCGCTGAAGATTTGTCGATCGCTCCCCTCAATTTTTACCTTCAACTCGTCCACTTGCTGAACTTGCGATCGCAGCCACAACTGCACCGCCGGCGACAGCACTGCGCTCGCGATCCGGCTGCCTTGACTCGGCGAAGGTCTCCCCGGCTCCTCGCCGAGATTAACAGTCCCACCAGAGCCAGCAGCGGCATCTCTATTGTCAAATTGAAGAGAGTTTTGATCGACAGTCATAAACAATTTCAGAATATAAACCTTAATATTCAAGCACAGAAATTTAACTAGAACTTGCACATTCGGCCTCAAAAACCCGGTTTCTGCCCAGATATACCGCCGTCAACCTGTGATTTTCCGTATAAACCGGGTTGATGAACTCAAGTCCGATTAATGAAAGAAGCAAGCAGACATCTCGAATCAGCAATGCCAGAAGCAGAAAAATTCTCATCCTTTTCCCCTCGGGATCTCTCCTTAGTTCGCGACTTGTGCCATCCCGAGGAAAAATTCGCGTTCGAGCGTATAAATTTAACCAGCAGTACGGGATTTATGGTAGTGTTGGTTTAGGGTCAGGTCAAACCCACACCTCTCAAAACAGCCGCACAGCAACGGTGCAAGCCTGTGCCTACCGCGAGTCTTTTCCTCGTAGTTTTTGCACAACATTCAGGGTCATGCCATCAGGACAATCTGCATCAGGTCGGGCGTGCTGTAATGATTGGTCAGCATTATAATTTATTCCCAACCAGGAATTGAGCCTTAGTAGTAAGGTTAAGCAATTAACCATGTCGTGTTTCCTCCCCCACCGCTCGCGAGTAGGGGGTTTCCACACTCCCGTCATGTCTGATGAAAGGCTGCAAAAAATCCTCGCCCAGTGGGGCATTGCCTCTCGCCGTCTTGCAGAACAGATGATTGTAGCTGGACGAGTCCGAGTTAATGGCAATATTGTTCGTTTAGGACAAAAAGCGAATCCGGAGCGCGATCTCATCCAAGTCGATGGAGTCCCGGTGAAACCAACGGATCGACCGGCAGAGATCTATATGTTGCTCAACAAACCGGCAGGCGTAGTTTCTACTTGCAGCGATCCCAGAGCCCGATCGACAGTTCTCGACCTGCTGCCGCCCAAATTGCGATCGGGTCAAGGCATCCACCCCGTAGGACGCTTAGATGCAGATTCCACCGGCGCCCTCTTGCTCACCAATGATGGTAAGCTGACATTTTGTTTGACCCATCCGCGTCACTCGATCGCCAAAACTTATCAGGTTTGGGTGCTCGGCGATCCCCCGGAACCCATACTACAAGCGTGGCGTCACGGCATTGTCTTGTCAGGCAGAAAGACCTTGCCCGCGAAAGTTAGAGTTCTCGATCGCGCGCGAGACGAAACTCTGTTAGAAGTCATTCTATCAGAAGGCAGAAACCGACAGATTCGGCGAACAGCCGAGCTGTTGGGATATCCCGTGGTGCGCCTGCACCGCACAGCCATTGGCCCGATTCAATTGCAGCGCCCCGGTGCCCCAATATTGCCACCAGGCGGCTGCCGACCCCTAGAAGATGCGGAAATTATTTATTTATGGAATCTAGTCAACCTAACATCAATAAGCGTGCCAGTAAATTCCCAGGAGCACAGCATATGACAAAGAATTTATTGTTTTTATTCTTCAAAACCACTAAGCAGAAACGGCACTCTCAAGAGCCAGAAACAGCTCAGCAGAAGCTAGCGGAAATTGGAAATCAACTCCGTCAGTACCGCGAACAGCAGTCTATTTGTTTGGACAAAGTAGCCGTGGTAACAATGATTCGGCGGAATCTGCTGCAAGCCATCGAGGACGGTGAACTAGACCAACTTCCCGAACCCGTCTACACTCAGGGTTTGATCAAGCGCTACGCTGAAGCAATGGGTTTGGACGGAACTCAGTTTGCCGAATTTTTCCCGATCGAACCGCCGCCCCGATCGAGAACCAAGCTATCCTGGCAAGATGGGCCTCAGTTGCGGCCGATGCACCTCTACCTCTTTTACACATTTCTAATTATCTGTTCAGTCAATGTCTTATCTCAGTTGATGAGCGGTTCTGTTACCGCAAAAAACGGTGCGGGAGCCGAAGAACTAGCGCTTGGGCAGCAAGAACAAGCTCGTTTAGCTGCTGACGCATCGAGAGCCTCACAAAATCAGAAACCGGATAGTTACGAAGCTGTCGAAGCAGTAAGAACCGGTCAAAATTTAAATAAATCTGGCAATAAACCAGTGATGGTTAGCGTCACTTTTAAAGCAGAATCGTGGATGCAGGTTGAAGTCGATGGTAAAACAGAGTTTGAGGGAACTTTGCCGACCGGGACTGTTCGCACCTGGGGGGCTCAAAAGCAATTGGTAGTGGTAGCAGGTAACGCCGGTGGAGTAATGGTTGCTGTTAATAACGGACAAGCCGAACCACTCGGAGATCCTGGAGTCGCCAAAGAAGTTGTTTTTAAAGCAAACGAACTCCAGCCTTCAGCACCGCCTAAGAATCAAGGGTAAGTGTTAATTGGTAATTGTTAATTGTTAATGGGTAATAGGGAAGAGGTAAGGGCTGGCAGTCCACAGCTTTTAATTAGAATGTCCGTCTTTATAAACTCCTTACCCATTACCCATTACCCCTTGGCGACGATCAATTTTTATTGGGAGCGCGCCTGGAGATGTAAGTCATAGTTTTGAGGCGATCGCGCACTTCCCAATTCAAAGCTTCAGGCCGATACCGCCACCCCCAATTTCCCTCTGCTTTCCCAGGAAAATTCATCCGCGCGTCTGTATCCAAACCCAACAAGTCTTGATACGGCACAATTGCCAAATTAGCTACCGACATCCAACCCATGCGGATTAAAGACCAGTGAATTCCTTGGGGATCGATGCAGCCCAAATAACGATAAACTTCATCTCTTTGGTAGTCTTGCAGTTGATTGAACCATCCGACAGTCGTGTCGTTGTCGTGAGTGCCGGTGTAGACTACGCAGTTGGGAGCGTAATTGAAAGGCCAAAAAGGATCGTCGGGTCCAGCGCCGAAAGCAAACTGCAAAATCTTCATTCCCGGAAACTCGAACCGATCGCGCAAAGCTTCCACTTCTGGAGTAATTACCCCTAAATCCTCAGCGATAATCGGCAAGTTGCCAAACTTCTCATTAATTACATCCAACAAAGCTGTTCCCGGCGCTTTAATCCACTCCCCGTACATAGCAGTTTCTTGCCCGCGCTTCACCGCCCAGTAAGCCTCAAATCCTCGAAAGTGGTCGATCCGAGTCACGTCTACATAAGAGAAAATCGCTTCAAAACGCTGCACCCACCACTCAAAATTATTGGCTTGCAACTTCTCCCAATTGTAGACTGGGTTGCCCCACAATTGGCCTGTATTGCTAAAGTAATCTGGGGGAACTCCGGCCATTAAAGCTGCTTCTCCGGTAGCTTCATCCAAGCAAAATATTTCTGGATGAGACCATACATCCGCGCTGTCGTGAGCTACATAAATCGGAATATCGCCAATAATTTTAATGTCCCGCATATTAGCATAGCTTTTCAACTCCGTCCACTGCTGAAAAAACTCAAACTGGACGTATTTGTAGTAATAAATCTCAGCATTTAGCTGCTGGCGCCACTTCTCTAGGGACTCTGGTTCTCGACGGGCAATTTCGGGTTCCCAATTGTTCCAGCTAACACCGCCAAAGTGATCTTTGAGTGCCATAAATAAGGCGTAATCTTCCAGCCAATTCTTTTTGCTTTCGCAAAAACCTGAGAATTCTTTTTGCTGGATCGGGGATGCTTTGGCTTTGAAGTTTTCGCAAGCTTTTTTGAGCAAAGGCACTTTCAGGGCGATTGCCCGCTCGAAGTCTACATAATCGAGCGGAAATTCTGGTAAATTAGCGAAGTCTTCATCGGCGAGCAATTGGTCGTCCCGCAGCAGTTCTGGGTTGATCAGCAGCGGATTTCCCGCCATTGCTGAATAGCACGAATAAGGAGAATTGCCGTATCCTGTCGGCCCCAGCGGCAATACCTGCCAGTATTGTTGGTCGCTCTCTACTAAAAAGTCAATAAAGCGATATGCTTCTATTCCCATGTCTCCCATGCCAAATCGACTGGGAAAGGAGGTGGGGTGGAGTAAAATGCCGCTCGATCGGGGAAAAAGCATAATCTATCTAAAGATATAGGAATTAAACATTGACAATTTGACCGATATTCCCTACAACTTAAACTTCGCAGTTTTTAGGGCGATTGTCAGGGCAAATACTTTTGTGATTGTCTCATATTTTCTGCGAAAACGTGCTTGCCAAATATTTTTAGAGGACTCTACTCACAACTCCTGAGTAGAGAGGAAAACATTTAAATCCGAAGTTATGTGATCGCCTCGCTTTCGCAACTAAGTTTTTTTACCCAGGCTCGTTTGCTGCAACAAAGTATTTTGCTTGAGCGTACCCAGTTTCTGCTTAATTTTTAAATGTAACTTTTTTTTTGCTTTCGCTCCATCTCTCTGCGGTCGTAAATGGCCCGCCCACAATCAGCCATCACTTAAGCAGAGCCAATGCACAAATCAGCCGACTGTTTTGTATCTCAAAAAACAGTCGGCTGCGGAAGTACCTGAAAAGAGGCTGAGTTTAAGCTTGCTTGTTCAACAATTTCTGCACTTGTTTGAGAGCTATAGCGCCGACGTTGTACGCAGCCCAGCCGCCCGCCAACAATACGGGCATCAATACTATTAGTATGCGGAAGTCAATATCCATGGGTTCTCCTCCTAAAGTTTTTTAACAAATTCTCATAATCTATTTGTATCTCATTTTGTCGCTGTTCTCCTGACTCTTTAACCAAATATTCCGGATACGCAGGAGGACATGGCTCCGCAGGAATTGAGATCGAAAGCGAAACTCCTGGGCGGGCGATCGGCATTCGCTGCACCAATTATCCCACAATCTGTTTCGCAATCCCTTCCACGACCTTAGTTAGAGGGTCATTAGGGAAGTGCAGCGCAAACACCCCCTTGCTGCCGAGCAGCATCATCTTGTCGCTGTGGGGCAGCACCCCAGCCACTGGGATGTTGTAAATACTCTCTACTTGCTGCTTCAAATCCTCGAAATCCAGGGATTCTGGGGCTTTATTGATCGTCATCAAAATCTTGGGAACTTCTAGTTTGCGGGCCACATCTACCGTGACAGCCGTTCCCTGAAAATCTTGCTGATCCGGACGTAGAATCAGCAGCAGGATGTCGGAAATGGTGATGCTGAGGAGGGTTTCTTCGTTGAGCCCCGGGTGCGTGTCTATAAATAGGTAGTCTAAGTTCAAAACCTCGATCAGTTCTTGAAAGCCGTCGGTAAGCAGTCCCACATCGTAGCCTTCCCGCAAAACTCGCGCTATCTCCCCTGCTTTAATGCTCGAAGGAATCAGGTAGAGGTTGCCGTTACTGGCTAATTTTGGCAGCAGCGAACTCACATTGTAGGCCGTATCCGCGATCGGACATCGCCCCCACAGGTAATCGTTCAGGCAGTGATCCATGTTGCTCTCGCTGAAACCGAACAGCACGTGAATCCCCGGTGATTGAATGTCGGTGTCCACAATGGCGACTCGATTTCCGCCACGAGCGATAATAGCTGCGAGGTTTGCTGTCGTGTTCGATTTGCCAGTTCCGCCCCGGTAAGAGTGGACAGAGATGATTTTGGACATGATCTGCGTATGAGGGTAAGAAACGGCGAGAATCAATAATTATGATGCAATTCTCGATGCAGTCGAGTAGTCTGTCATTCTTCCTTTCCCCCCAAATCCTCCTTGTCAGTTAAACTATCAATTTTTTCATCTTTTATGCTCTTTTGTGCGCCCCTGCGCTGCCGCATCTGTTTGGCTTTGGCTTGCAAATCGCTGAACTCGTCATCCGGTTTGGTTTCGGCTGAACTAGCACCGCCGCGGGCATCGATCGCACCCGTTTGTGAGCTGCTTTCGGATTCAGTCACGGAGGCGCGCTGCTGCATCTGCTTGGCTTTTTCCTGCAACTGAGTTAAGTAGTCGTGTGTCTGACTTTCTGCCTGGGGAAGCTCTGCGGCATCAGCAGTTATTTCTTGGGGATCGGAAGGTGCTTTTTCAGAGGTTTCTTTTTTGCTAATCCTCAGTTTATCTTTCTTTTGCTGCAATTCTTTAAAGAAATCAGATTCTGTAATTTCTGCGACTTGCTGTTCTTTTTTGGCTTGGTCTATTTCGATTTTGAAGACTTGTTTTACTCGATCGCTAATTGCTTTGGCGTATCCGGCTTTATTAAATCTCTCTGCTGATACAATGCTGCCGCCCGTTAGGATTAATGCTAAGGCTGGCGCGGCCACAGGCACCCACCCTCCTAACAGAAAAATGCCAAACCCGATCGCGCAGCACCCGCAAAGCATGGCTGCGAATGTCAGCGCCAACTGCGCTGGGTGAGCCATCCGCGATGCCACGGTTCCTCCCACAATTGACCATGCCGAAATCCACAAGATTTCTGCCCATTCCGGCCAAAACCAAAACATCGGTCTGTTGTCTAAAACTGTACTCAAAATTTGGCTGACTACTTGTGCGTGTGCCACGATCCCCGGCATGAATTGATTTTTTTGTTGTCGCCCACTGTAAGGAGTATAAAAAAAATCTTTAACGGTTTCTGTGGTATAACCGATGAGAACTATTTTATCTTTAACTAAATTGGGGTCAACTTTCCCTTCTAAAACATCCGTAATTCTGACTTGGTTTGCGACTTGCAGCCGGGAACGATAGTTAATTAATATTTGATATCCCCTGGCATCAGCATTGTTGTATCCTCCGTCATTACTTTCTAGTTGTTTTAATGGGGTTTTCCCCAGCCATAAAGATTGATCGGGTGCCAGTTGAGGAGAGATTTTTTGCCTTTGCAGGTAGCGGAGTGCTAGCTGCAGGTTGAAGGAATATAAAACTTGAGAGTTGTCATTGCAAAGATGTTTGTCTACCGAGGAGTTGCCCTCAATTGTCGGCGGTTTCATAAATAATAAAGCCCTGCGGAGTATGCCACCCGCATCGACTCCGAAATCTGCAAATCCCACCCGCTTTTCGGGCAGCCCCGGCGCAGGCGGAGAACCGGGATTGTCCGGGCTGCCGTCGGTGACTAAACATACCCCGATAATGCGATCGTTTTTTTGTAAAATTTTGGTTAATTCCTCGCGCCCGTCTCCTAAAGGTACGTCTCGCAGTACATCTAAACCGATTACTGCTGGCTGCATTTTTTCTAGTTTTTGTAAGATTTCAGCTATTTTGCGATCGGATATCGGCCACTGTTTGAGTTTCTGAATGTCTGCTTCGGTAATCCCTACAACTAGCAAGCGCGAGTCTGGCTTTTCGTCAGCACGCCACCTCAGCATTTGATCGTAAGCGCTTAATTCTATTGGTTCGAGTATTCCTAGCTGTCGAGTTCCCATCAAGGATAATGTTACTGCCGCGCTGGCAATTAATACAGACCTAGCAAATGCTAGTGATGGTTTATACATTTGACTCAATTGAGTCGCTGCCGATCGAATTTTTTTAGATATTTTACTCATTATCCCAGCATATAAGTTTGACTTGTTTCTGGAACAGCAGTTGTTTCACATTTCCCGCCTGCTGGAGACTTCCTCCATCTTAGAACACTCGGAAACTCCGACCACTTTGTTACAAAAATTTACACTACGTGGTGAGCAACTGTATCCAATGATACTTGCGGCCTAGGCAACCTGATTTTTCCAACAGAGAATCCACTTGCCGCTCGAATTAATTAATGTTATTGATGATATGTCAAGGTTTAAATTGTGTATCTGCGCCCTCGACTAGCAGCTCAAAAATATTTGTCGCCATTAGCGAATACCTGTGTTTGGAATTATAGTGAAAGGTACAACAAAATGAAACGTTTTCTACATCGGGCTACACTTGCGGTCGCCGTAGCTGCGATCGCAGCTACTGTACCCAGTTCACTTGCACCGATGCGCGCACAATCCCAGCAGCTTCTGCTGAGTCAAAATGTTAATTTCAAGCCTCCCGACGTAACAGCCCCCGGCAACCGACAAGGAGGGACACATCGCGGCAACAAGCTTTGTCCAGCGGGTTTATCTATTACTCCTTTAGTGCCTCCAAGTAATATCGGTTTAACCCTAACAGATTCTCCCACAATTTTTGTCTATATTCCTAAGACCTCGCCGGAAATTGAGTTTACTTTGCTCAACGAAAAGGAGGACAAAGTGGTCTACGAAAAAACCTTTAAACTTGACAAATCCGGGATTGTTGGAGTTAGTATTCCTGCTACCGTGGACAACAACAAATCCCTTGAAGTTGGCAAGCGATACGTATGGTCGTTTTCGATGGTTTGCGACCCACAAGACCGATCGGCTGATTTAGTTGTTAAAGGGTTCCTGCAGCGAATTGAACCGCAGGCAACTCTCAAGAGGGATTTGGCAAATCCCGACCCCATGACTAGGCTCAACGTTTATGCTCAAAATGGGATTTGGTACGAAACTCTCGCTACTTTAGCCCAAATGCGGCGTCAGACACCGGGGGATGCGAGGCTGACAGCCAAGTGGACGCAATTATTGCAGTCCCAAGGACTGGAATCAGTTGCAGCTCAACCGCTGGTTGGGCCTCTTTAAATCTCGGTATTTCTTGAAGTTTTGTCGGTGTTCCGATGGCGATGTAAAAATTGACAAATTTACCCGATCGCGCCTGGGGTTAAAACTCCAGGTTAACATTTAGAGATGCGCTCTATAAATATTTCTACAAGTTGGTGGAAAAATGAAACGTTTTATACATTTTACTGCACTGGCGATGACTGTATTGGCGATCGCCCTTACTCTCCCCAGTTTGTTTACACCGATGCAGGCCGTGCCTGCACCCATTCTGCTGAGTCAGAATGTTAATTTCAAACCTCCCGATGTAACAGCCCCCGACAACAGGCAAGGGGGGACGCATCGAGGCTGTAAGTTACGGGATGGTTTATTCATTACTCCCTTAATACCGGAAAGCAATATTGGCTTAACGGTAACAGAGTCGCCAACATTTTTTGTATATGTTTCTCAACCGGCGGCTCAAGTAGAGTTTATTTTGCTAAACGCAGATGAATCCGAAGTAGTTTACGAAACTACTTTAAAAAATGACAAAGCCGGAATTGTTGGAGTTAGCCTTTCTGAGAAAGACCAGACCAAAAATATTGAGGTTGGTAAGCGATATGTGTGGTCGTTTGCACTAGCCTGCGATCCTCTGGAGCGTTCTGGAGATTATATTGTTAAAGGATGGATGCAGCGAATTGAACCCCAGGCAAATCTCAAGAAGGATTTGGCAAATCCCGACCCTATGGCTAAGGTGATTGCTTATGCTAAAAATGGAATTTGGTACGAGACTCTTGCTACTCTCGCCGAAATGCGGCGCGTCGCACCCGATGATTCGCGGCTGACGACCGAGTGGACACACTTGTTGCAGTCCCAAGGACTAGAATCGATCGCCGATCAACCGCTAGTTCAGTCTTTTTAATAACCATTCTTGACCAATCATTCCTGAGTGTTTGTATAGTCAATTCTTCAATTCTTCAATCCAGTGACCGAAAGCAGCCAGGGTACAAGTCCCCGTCTTTATCCTGGCACCACCAAAAAATAGTATCCGATAACAAGTCCCCGGATTCATCAGTGATATCGCTTTGTTCAATTCTCAAATTCTGCAATTCTTCAATCCAAAATCTAAAATCTAAAATCGATTGATGGCTAATAACTTTCCGACAATTCTGGCTCTTGATTTTGACGGTGTGATTTGTGACGGACTAATCGAATATTTCCAAACCGCTTGGCGTACCTACTGTCAAATCTGGAAACCAGTCGAAACAGTGCCAGATCCAGATTTAGCTTTGAGTTTTTACCGAGTGCGCCCCGCCATCGAAACCGGTTGGGAAATGCCGCTGCTGATCCGCGCACTACTGACAGGAATTTCCCCAGAGCAAATTTTGCTAGAATGGCCCAATATTGTACCGCATTTATTGACTGAAAATAATTTGAAAGCGCAGTCTGTCGGTGCTATGTTAGACGGATTGCGCGATAATTGGATTGCTGATGATTTATCTGGGTGGCTGTCTTTGCACCGATTTTATCCAGGGGTAGCCGATCGCCTGCACTCTTTGCAGAAGAGTTCGGTGAAAGTGGCGATCGTCACTACAAAGGAAGGCCGTTTTGTGCGAGAACTTTTGCATATAGCAGGCGTACAAATGCCCTCGGAGTTTATTTTTGGCAAGGAATACAACAAGCCGAAACACCAAATTTTGCGGGAATTTTTGGCAGCGTCTGGCAAAGATTCGACTATTTGGTTTGTCGAAGATCGGTTAAAAACTTTGCTGTCGGTGAAGCAGCAGCCGGATTTATCTCAGGTGAGGTTATTTTTGGCTGATTGGGGTTACAATACTTTGCCAGAACGGGAATCTGTGGCTCAAAATCCACCAGTTCAATTGCTTTCTCTGTCGCAGTTTGCCGGAGATTTTGCCGACTGGCTGCCGCTCGAATGTTGATGTTAGATTTGTTTACACTTGTGATTTTTTTCGCTTTTTAAAGTCAAAAAAAATCACAAAATTTTACATCTTTTTTGTTGACTTTTGCGGCGCAGACATGGTATTTTAATATAATGGGATTCTGGTAAAAATATTATTTTGATCACCATCCCATTATAAGTTAAATATAACAGAGACTCCTCAAAAAAGCAAGCCTATCGACAAAAAAAATGTTTTTTTTCATAGACTATTGCAGGTAATCTTGACCTCAAAAACCAAGTTATTTTACTATTTATGGGGGCGCGCACGAAGTGTTTTAGTCGATCAAACCGCCTGTATGACAAAAAACCAAGCTTCGGCACCAAAAAATTGAAAAGTATTTTGATAATTTCTCAGCTTGAAAGCTTTCTAATATTGAGACTTAAAACCAATGCTCGATTTAACTAAAGCAGCCAAGGCAATGCAGGGAATGAGCCAACATTTGAATGTGGAAGCTCACGCGGCTCGCCAACGTTTGGAAGTGGCTCAGAATTTGCTGGTCAAGGCGGCAGGCGAACAGGAAAAATTGGTGGAATTGCAAGAGAATTGGCGCGATCGCACTTTATTCAATGCTGCCACGCCGATCGAGCCCTTGGACGATCGCACCTACATCACCGCACCCCCCGCAGCTCACACAGTCTTCGCCACAGACGGCTCGCAAATTTCCCCCAACCATCACGAAATAGCCTACTGCTACCTGCTAAATGTCGGCACAGTCATGCTGCACTACGGACAAAGCCGCCACCCAGTTTTAGACAGCGTGCCCGAAGTTTTCTACAAACCCGAAGACTTGTACGGTTCGCGGCAGTGGGGAATTAGAACCGAAGAATGGATGGGATACCGGCGGGCAGTTTCCGAAGCAATTGCCTTAGCAGAAATGGGCTGCAATTGGGCAAAAGTTAACGACAATAAATTGCCCGCGCCAGCTTTAGCAATGGTAGATGGTTCCCTGATTTATTGGTTTTTGGAACAGTTACCCAGCGAAGCTCGCGATCAAATTTTGCTGCCAATTTTAGAAGCTTGGGACAAGTTGCGTTTAGCAGGAATTCCGCTGTTAGGATACTTAAGCGCTTCTCGCAGCAGCGAAAGTTTATCTTTTTTACGGTTTGAAGCTTGCACCCACGAAGTACCAGACTGCATGACAAATTGCCCGAACGTCGGATTTGCCGCCACAATTTCTTTCGCCGATAAAGCACCTTGTCAAGAATTTGAACCTCTGCGGGATGCCATCTTGTGGGCAACAATTCTGTCACCGGGACAAAGAAGCCCTTTGTGGAAATCCCAAGCTCGAATTTTAGATTTGTACGGTCTTAATTCCGTCTATTTCTGTTACGTTCACGTTGGCACAGAAATTGCTAGAATAGAAGTGCCGGAATGGGTAGCACAAGATACAGCACAGCTAGATTTAGCATTAGGAATGATGCTGGCTCAAGTACACAAAGGCGGCGGCTATCCGGTGACACTAGCAGAAGCTCACAATCAAGCGGTAGTCACGGGGGGCGATCGAAGTCGCTTTTTCGCTTTGTTAGAGCAGCAAATGATTAAAGCTGGTTTGAAAAATGTGGGAATTTCTTATAAGGAAACACGGAAGCGCGGCAGTATTGCTTAAAGTAATAAGTAGAGTCCTGGACGCATAAACCTGGTTTTTTACGGAAATACTGAAATTGACTTTAAAACCGATAAAAAACCAGGTTTATTTGGTATTGAGACGTAATTTATGTAGAGTTTAAATAGAGTTAAAAATGTTATATGCCAATAGAACTAATTATCTTAATTGCTTCTTTACTTGTATCGTGGCTAGTCTTTAATTGGGCGTTTAAAGTGTTGAAAGCCAGCATCGGGACAGCGATTGCTTTAGCAGCAATTGTGCTGGCGATGCAATTATTGTTTGGCATCGGGCCCAACCAGCTTTTCCAACATATAATTCACTTGCCGGAAACCCTGGGGAAAATGATTTCGGGCAAGTGATCCGATTTTTGATTTTTGATTCTTTTAAATACCCGACTTCTTTTAGAAGCCGGGTATCTGGGGATTCCGAGAATTTTCCTTCTTCCTTCTTGCCTCTTCCTTCTTCCTTCAGATATTAGCTTCCCAGCATTTGGAGCTTGTACAAACTGGCATACAACCCTTCTTGCTGCAACAATTCTTCGTGGCTGCCAGATTCTACTAACTGCCCGCGTTTGAGCACTAAAATACGATCGACATTTCGGATAGTCGAGAGCCTGTGGGCAATAATTATCGCCGTTCTATCCGCCATCAAACGCTCTAGAGCTTCTTGAATTAAAGCTTCCGTCCCCACATCCAAACTAGCAGTGGCCTCGTCGAGCACTAAAATACTGGGATTGCGAATAGCGGCGCGAGCAAAGGCTAATAATTGCTTTTGTCCCCCGGAAAGATTCGTTCCCCGTTCCCGCAATTGCGTGTCGTAACCTTGAGGTAACTGTTCGATTAAACGGGCAACATTTGTCTTTTCTGCTGCTGCTTGAATTTCCTCAATCGAGTAACTTTCTCCCAGGCTGATATTGCTCTTCACGTCACCAGCAAATAGAAAGCCATCTTGGATAATTACGCCTATGTGCCTCCGCAACTCTGCTTGAGGCAAATCCCGAATATCGACATGATTAACCAGAATTCGTCCTCGCGTCGGCTCGTAAAGGCGGCAGAGAAGACGGATAATCGAACTTTTGCCCGCACCGGTGGGGCCGACTAATGCTACTTTTTCGCCGGATTTGATGGTGAAATTGAGGTTTTGCAGCACATATTCGTCTTCTTTGTAAGCAAACCACACGTTGTCAAATTGGATTTCTCCCGATTCAGAATTCTGCGATTTGGCATTTTCTCCCCCCCGAAGCTTGGGGGGGATGGCGGGGGGTGATTGGGAATTGTTAGGCAATAAACGATATTCTGAACTTGCTGGATTTTGATGATTATCTGCTAATCCTCCATCGAACGGAGACAAGTTGTAAGCCGTTGCCTCTGGATGTCCAGTTATCAACAACGGTGAATAACCTGCCCTTCTTCCTTCTTGCCTCTTGCCTTTTCCTTCTTCCTTCTTTTCTCTTCCCTCTTCCTTCTTCCCGCTAGTTGGATCTTTAATTTCGATCGGTTCGTTGAGGATATCGCTAATCCGTTCGACGGCGGTAAATCCTGCTTGAATGGCGGTAAATTTCTCTGCAAATTGCCGCAGCGGATCGAAGAGACGCTGAGCAAATAAAATGAATGCAGACAGAGTACCGAAGTTAAGATTACCGGCTAAAACCCTTTGACCACCCATCCACAAAACTGCTCCTATCGCTACTAAAGCAATCCATTCTAATGTCGCAGATACGGCTGAGTCGTAAAATATAGTTTTGTCAACTGCTTTAATGTAGCGTTTATTGGTGACACGAAACAATTCAGAGTTGAATCTTTCGCGGCGGAATAGCTGCACTACACCAATACCCGTCAGGTTTTCTTGCAGTTGTGCGTTGAGATCGGAAAGTTCTTCTCTTGTAGTGTAATTTGCGATGCGATATTGGTACTGGAAATAAATTATGACTGCGGTAATTGGTATCATCATCAGCACCAACATTAAAGCTAGTTGCCACTGCATGGTAAACATGAAAATGGCAATTACTAAAATTGAAAATAAATCGCTGACAATTCCGATCGCCCCTGAAGAAAAAACCTCTCCCAAAGCTTCTACATCGCTGGTGAGGCGAGTCATCAATTTACCGACAGGAGTGCGATCGAAAAATCTCACTGCTAGCGATGTGACGTGGGCGAACAAATCATTCCTAATATCTGTAGTAATTATTTGCCCTACTTTTGTGACTAAATAGCCTTGAACTGATTGCAGTGCTAATCTAAGTGTTATAGTTAGCATGAGCAAAATAGCCAAAATATTCAATGCAGCAGATAGAGGCACTCCCCGCAAGAATTCGTAGGTAGGTTCCGAGCGAATTACCGAAATTGCCTGTCCGATGAGAATGGGTTGAATTGCTCCTGAGACTGCTAGTGGGACTAATAGTGCGATCGAAATAATCAGCAAGCGTTTGCTGCGGGTTGCGTAAGATGCCAACCTCATGAATAACCGCCAGTCTGTTTCCTGGCCGGATTTGTTTTTGGTGTCTGCTACTGGTGAGGAAATGGTCATTGATGGCAAAAACTGTACAATATATCTAGTTAATAATTGTAACAAATAAAATGAATATTTGGCACTACTATCAGTAACAGGCAAGATGCCTGTTTCACAAAGAGTGTTTCCTTGTAACAGCAGGTTGGGTTGAGGAACGAAACCCAACCAAAATGTTTGTAGACCGACAAAACTGGTATTATAATGTACTGGTAGAAGTTATATTTATCATGCAAGAGATAGAGACAGCCCGATTGTATCTGAGACAATTTACACCAGACGACTTAGATGAGCTGTACCGCATCTACAGCGATTCAGAAGTGATGAAGTATCTGAACGAAGGCGTCAGAAATAGAGAAGAAACAGCAGCAGATTTATTTCAAATAATCGCAGATTGGGAAAAAAACGCTTTCGGTTTGTTGGCTGTTGTCTATAAAGAAAATAACCACTTGATCGGCGATGGGGGGCTTCGCTTTTTAGGCAAAACACCTGAATTAGAAGTCGGTTACGTGTTAGCAAAAGCGTATTGGGGGAAAGGTTTAGCATCGGAAGTTGCAGTGGCTAGCCTCAAGTATGGATTTGAAGTATTGAAACTAGAAAAAATTGGATCTGTTGCACATACCGAAAACAGATCCTCGCGGCGGGTAATGGAAAAAGTGGGGAGGAGATACCAGCATAACCTCGACTATTCCGATCGAGTATATTATTCAATCTCGCGAAAAATCTACCAGTCAAAAGTAGTTGAGTTGAGTTGAGGAAGGAAATCCAACCAAAATGTTTGTAGCAAGACTTATCAAAACTGGTCTCATAATCTAGTAGTAGAAATTATATTAATCATGCAAGAAATAGAGACAGCCCGATTGTATCTGAGACAATTTACGCCAGACGACTTAGACGATCTGTATCGCATCTACAGCGATCCGGAAATAATGAAATACCTCGCAGGAGTTAGAACTAGAGAAGCAACAGAAATCGCCATTCATACCATGCTCGAACGTTGGGAAGAAAACAACTTCGGAATGTGGGCTGTAGTACATAAAATAGACCGTAAAATGATTGGTCGCTGCGGACTGGGTTTTCTGGATCAGACACCGGAAGTTGAGCTAGGCTATACCCTCGACAAAGTTTATTGGAATCAAGGATTGGCGACTAAAGCATCTATTGCTAGTCTAAACTATGGATTTCAAATATTAAACTTGGAGAGAATAGTTGCGATTGCCCGCCCAGAAAATATCGCCTCCCAGCGGGTGATACAGAAAGTTGGCATGAAATATGAAAAAAATGCTCATTACTACGAAACAGATGTAGTATATTATTCTATATCGCGAGAAAATTACCAGTCAAAAGTAGCTTTGTAGGGTGCGCTAAGCGCACCTTACTGGATTTAAATTACTCGCATAGCAAATTTGCATTATTGCCTGCTGACAACTACGAAGTCCTTTGCAATTGCTTGTTAACTTTTTGAATTTTCTTAGCAAAATACTCTTGTCTGTGTCCCAACTTTTTAGCCACGTCCAACCCTTTTTGATAGGATTCCAAAGCTTTATCGTAAGCCTTCATCTCCTGATAAACTTGACCGATCTTGTCATAAGCGTTCATCAATCCGTAGAAATTGTAAGCCCGCTCTTCTAACAACAACTGCATTTGATAAATCCGCAAAGTCTGCTCCCATTGCTTTTGCGATCGATAAAGTAAAGCTAATTTATCCAAAGCTTCGCTAGCTTGGGCATACTGTTGAATGGGGACGGCTAAATTGTAGGCTTCCTGATAGTATTGAGCGGCTAAATTGATTTGACCTATGGTTTGGTAATCACTGGCGATCGCAATTTTGAGCGGTGGTATGGCGCTCGGGTTTTGCAGGTTGACATACACTGATGCTAGTTTTTCCCTGGCTGCGATCGCCTTTAGCGGTTGTTTCGACTGCTGGTAAACGTAGGCTAATTGTCTCAGAGTATCTACCTCAGTTGGAGGAGTTACAGGCTGCGGCGGCGCGCCGTTTCCCGCAACTACAGCAGAAGTTGGCACAGCAGAATTCGCAGCAAATAAAGCGCGGTTTTCCTGAATTAAAGTTGCCAATTCCTCATACACGGGAGCCGCTTTATCGTAACTCAACCAATTGATGTGAATTAGCCCGATCGCCTTCAAAATCTGACCTTGAGCCAATATATCTTGGTTTTGGCGCGCATTTTCGAGAATTTCTTGGTAAACTTCTACAGTCGGGCCTTTAGCGCGCACCTGCTGAAAAGCCGCAGCGAAGGCGGGGAGCAACTCAGTATTAAGTGGTACTTGGGATTTGACTTGTTTTTGAATTGCTTGCAACCGTTTGGTAATAAGCTGTAGTTCGAGGTTTTTACCGTTACTCCAAGCAACACTTCCTACCCGACTCAAAGCAGCAATTTCCGCCGCCGGGCCCAGATACCTCCGCAGCCGCAATTCTCGGAACCAAATTTCAAAAGCACCGGCGCCGTCTCCAGCTTGCAGTTTAGTCGCTGCTTCTAAGTTTAACTCTTCCAAAGCCGCTGTCAGTTGGTCCCGCTGAGTGCTGCTCAAAGATTCGTTAGCGGGAGCTAGGGGATCGGGTGTGGTAATTTCTAGAGGATTAGGAGAAAATTGATCGAGGGCTGGTGGATTAGTTTGGGCGCTAGCAATAGAACCAGCACACAGCCACAGGAAAAGCAAGCACCCAATTGGTACAGAACTTCTCATTCTCAAAATTTGGTTGCCGCGATTCGGCATTCCTTCTCGAAACATCAAGTTTTGCATATCTACAAAACGGTATAAATTATGTCACAAAGATGGCACAAAAGCAAACTGTTCAACAAGAGCAACAAAATAAAAATTACCGTGCTGAGCAATTATGGGCATTTAAAGACGCTGGGCGATCGCATTTTACGCTTATTTAGTCTAGCCCTCATTCTCTTAACTGTTTGCACAGCTTGCGCCCCCCCTCCCGCAGTTGCAAAAGACCGCTCTTTTCCAGAAATGTCCCTAGAATTTTTGGGCGAGTACCAATTGCCAAAAATCAATTTTGAAGGAGTACCAGTCGGCGGTTTGTCAGGAATTACCTACGACCCCAAAGGTATTAGCGCAGTCACTTCCAAAGCTTATCGCTTTTACGCTCTTTCCGACGACCCCAGCGAAAATGGAGAAGCGAGATTTTACAATCTCCGACTCGACCTCACATCGAGCGATCCGGCAAATATTCGCCTGAAAAAAGTTACCGTTGAAGGCGTTACCTCCCTCAAAAAAGCAGACGGTGAAACCTTCTCTTGGGGTTCCATCAATCCCGAAGGCATCGCCCTTTCTCCCCGCAACTCAGTATTTGTCGCCAGCGAAGGCGTTACTCATGTTGGCATCCCTCCTTTTCTCGGAGAATTTGACCTCAAAACAGGGCAAATGCGGGGAAAATTGCCGATACCAAAGCGCTATATTCCCGATGCCAGCGATGAAAAACAGCAGCAAGGAGTGGTGGACAATTTAGGTTTTGAATCTTTAACCATCGACCCAGAAACCTTTAGTCCGGACGGTCTAGATCCGTTTCGTTTGTTCGCAGCTACGGAAGCGCCGTTAATGCAAGATTTAGACCCGGAACAGGCAAGCAAACTCCGTCTTTTACATTATATTATCGTCGATAAAACACCGCAATTAGTCTCAGAAAATCTTTACAATCTCGACCAAGTTCCCATGACTATTTTGAACGGTTTAACAGAATTAGTAACTGTCGGTGGCGGTCAGATTCTGAGTTTAGAACGTTCTTTTGGGCTGTCGGGATATAGCGCTAGGATTTATCAATTAGCGGTTGGGGCGGCTACAGATACTTCGAGAATCCAGAGTTTCAAAGGGCGAGTGGCGGTCGAACCAGTTAAGAAAAAGTTGCTGCTAGACTTAAGCCAACTCGGAATTCCGCTGTACAATTTAGAAGGGATGACCCTCGGTCCGCGCTTGCCAGATGGCAGCCAGAGTCTAGTTTTGGTCAGCGATGACAATTTTGATGAAGCGCAAAAAACTCAGTTTATCTTGTTGAGTTTGAAAGGCAAAGGTTAAGTCAGAAGGGCGGGCTAGAAGCCCACCCCACAAGAAGATTTATTCTTTGTGAAACAGGGATCTTGCCTGTTGATGAAAACACTAGAAGAAAATTCACTCTTTGTGGAACAGGCATCTTGCCTGTTAACAAAAATAGTATAAATGAGGTGAAATAAAATTTATTCCACTATAAAACACCCTCATCATGCCAACTCGTAAGAATTTGCAATTACCAGAAATAGAACTTTCCTACCTAGAATGGCAGCCAGAAAGTGGGTTAGAAAAATCTCCCCGTTTGCTACTGATGCACGGTTTAGCAGATAGTGCGTGTGTCTGGACTAGCTTGGGCAATTACTTGTCTAACCGCTATCATATTGTAGCGCCAGATATGCGCGGTCACGGAGAGAGTAGCAAACCGAAAACAGGCTATACTTTTGAAAGTGCGATCGCAGATTTAGAAGCTTTGATGGTACATCTCAACTGGCCTGACGCACACATTTTAGGACATTCTTGGACGGGAAAACTAGCACCGATTTGGGCGAGGCAAAATCCCGATCGCTTTTGCAGTATGATTTTAGTAGACCCCATCTTCATCACCAAAATGCCCGCCGCGATGAAACTCACCCTGCCAATTGTTTACCGAAAATTAGACTGTCTCAAATGTGTGGGCCCGTTTGCGACTTTAGCCCAAGCAGAAGCAGCAGCAAAACAATCGGGAGAATACGCAGATTGGAGTGACGTGCAGCAAAAGGTATTCCAACACCAAATCGAACAAAAATCCGACGGAACTTGGGGCAGTAAATTTGCGATTGCAGCCAGAAATCAGATATTTGCAGAAGTGATGAAAGTTGCGGGTTTAACGGAAAATATTGATATCGAGACTTTGTTTGTACAGCCGGAAAAAGGCGTAAATCGCATGGATTGGCAAATGCAGCCATACAAGAGATACTTGAAAAATCTTACCGTTGCAAAAGTACCGGGGAATCACTGGTCTTTTTTGACTAAACCCGAAACTTTTAATCAAACTGTGGCAGATTTTTTAGAGGGCACAAGACAGTGAATTTAGAAATTATCGCACATCGGGGATTTTCGGCGATCGCCCCGGAGAATACTTTAGCAGCTTTTGAACTGGCGATCGCCCGTGGAGCTCATTCGATCGAATTTGACATCCAGCTATCCGCCGACAACGTACCAGTGATTTTTCACGACGCCACATTAGATAGAATAACTGGAGTTTCTGGCAAAGTTAGGGAAAAAACTCTATCCCAATTGCAGACACTTAATGCGGGAAAATGGTTTAGCGATGAATTTTCACAAGAAAAAATTCCTACCTTAAAAGCATCATTAGCTATCCTCAAAAATGTGGACAAATTTCTTTACTTTGATGTCAAACCTCACTGCGAGTGGTCTGATGCAGATGTCGGGGATTTTGTCAATACTTTGAAGGGCGAAGAAATCCAACACAAATGCGTTATTACTTCCTTTAACGATGGATTTCTGGAACAAGTGCGGCGGCTATCTGGCGATTTGGCGATCGGACATATTGTTGCTAATCTAGAAGCGTACAAAACTCAATTTGCTCACGCTGTGGCGCATCGGGATAATTTGATTAGCAGTCTGTATCGCGTGTTGCTGGAACACCCCGCACTAATTCAAGAAAGCCGGAGTGAGGGAGTTGACATTGTGGCGTGGACGGTGGACGATCGAGCGGATATGCAAAAGTTAATTGATTTGGGTATAACGCGGATAGTCACTAATTGTTTGATATAATTTTTCAACCGCAGATGAACGCAGATAAACGCAGATAATAGATGAATTACTTTCGCAAAAGTATCCAGGAAATGTCTGGCTATGTGCCGGGGGAACAGCCACCGCTTGGCACAAAAATTATTAAACTAAATTCTAATGAAAATCCCTATCCGCCTTCTCCCAAAGCCTTAAAAGTGCTTCAGGAAATAGACGGAGAAATGCTGCGGCGCTATCCAGATCCAACTGGCAAAGTTTTCCGCATTGCTGCTAGTAAAGTTTTTGGAGTTGCTGACGATTGGATTATTGTAGGTAACGGCAGTGACGATTTATTAAACTTGATAGTTCGCGCTGTGGGCGAATCTGGGAAACAGATTGTTTGTCCCGCGCCAACCTATGTATTGTACCGCACTTTGGCCGACATTCAAGATGCAGAATTTGTTGAAGTTCCTTATCCCAACGACTACAAGTTACCAGTCGATTTGCTAATAGCAGCCCAGGGTGCAGTGACATTTGTAGCTTCGCCAAACAGTCCCTCGGGAACACCCATATCTGTTGCAGATTTGGAGAAACTGGCTAAAGAGTTATCGGGCATTCTTGTCATCGACGAAGCTTATGTAGATTTCGCCGAAGAAAATGCTTTGAATTTGACCAAAAAGTACAGTAATGTTATAGTTTTGAGGACGCTTTCTAAAGGTTATTCCCTAGCAGGATTGAGGCTGGGTTTTGGCATAGCAAATCCGGCGCTGCTGGCAGAATTAAATAAAATCAAAGACAGCTATAATGTGGATGCTTTAGCCTATGCAGTGGGGGCGGCTGCGATCGCAGATCAAGACCACAAAATAGCCAACGCCGAAAAGATTAAGGCCTCGCGAGCAAAACTAGCCGTTAGCTTCAAGGAATTAGGCTTTGACATTTGGCCCTCGCAAACCAACTTTTTGTTAGTTAGGCCACCAAACGGCGATGCAGAAAGAATTTATCAAACACTCAAAGTACGGGGAATATTGATTCGATACTTCAATCAGCCTCGATTAGAAGACAAATTGCGGATTAGTGTAGGTACGGAGGAACAGAATCAAATCTTAGTTAAAACTTTGAAAGAAATTCTCTAAATAACGATCGCACTAAAATTAGTTTCTAGTAATGGCTTTAGTCCTCTGATTTGTATCAAGACTTGCATTCCTCACTACCAACAGCTTGATTACGGATAATAATTAGGATTATCAATAGCCAACCCTGCCGACTGAGCAATATCCAGCAATCTGTTATCTGCAGAAACAAAAATTAGTTGAGTTTCTGGCATGGATGTTAAAACAGATTGAACGCGCAAAGCAGACGCCAATTGCACAGCATCATAAGCCCGCAGTGGATATTGAACAATCAATTCACCCGCCCTTTCAACCAGTGCCACATCAACTTCGATAACTCTATACCGACTATTGAATTCAGAGCGAAACTTTGCAATAAGTGCAGCAACTTCCGCAGCAGTTATACCGCCTTCACGTTGTCTGCGTGCAAAAGCACTAAGAACTTCCACCCAGGTGATGCGGACTAGAAGCAGCGAGTTACCAGTCTGGGAATCCGTGAGCGTTTTTATCCAAGGGCTGCCAATTTCAACCACATATCTTTTGATGAGGGCGCTGCTATCCAAAAAATAAATGTTTACCACGGGCCGCGATCCTCGATAATCATTTCTGATAGAGGCTTGCCCGGTTTTGCCCCTAACCTTTTAGCCAATTCATACACATCTTCATCAGTGACAGCCTCGACGTTATGGGCAGCGTTAGGTAGTGGAGTCACCAATCCTCGGTCAACTAAAAACTGGATTGCCAATTCTGCCTGCTTTTTTGGATCATCTGGCCAGAGTTGAATCTGCACAGTTTCCCCATCCTGGAAAGACACAGAACTCAAGGGACGAAAAACCCCGTTTTCGTAGATAGCAGTAATAGTTTCTGGCATAATTACCCTCTTAATTAAATGCTTTGACTTATTGTACTTCTTTTAATTACTTCGTTGCCACCACAGCCAAATTCCAAGCCAAGCGCTTCATCAAAGGCAACTTCTTCAAAAACCCATCAAACCCTTCCAAGCGAGAGTATTCCGGTTTCAATCTCTCTTGTTCAATGATAATCTTTTTCCAATAACGCTCCTCATTTGGATGCACTTTTTCGATCAAATAAAAGCGTAAAAAAATCCACAGCGATGTCAGCCAAAACGTATCGTAAGCCGTCTCGGAAAACAAAGATTGAACAAGTTTCACAATATTAATATCCAAAGGACTTTCATCCTCCGTCCGCACCTCAGTCGCCATTCTGCGGTAAACATTAATCACCGGATTGTGCTTCATAGGGTCCCAAAAGCAAGCTTTGCCACCCGGCTTCAGCACGCGGTGCATTTCGCGAATTGCCTTTTCTGGTTCCGGTAAATGGTGCAATAAATTAGAAGCATAAACAATATCAAAACTATTGTCCGGGAAATCCAGCGCCATTGCATTCACCGTGCAGCCGTCTATTTTGACGCCGTTTTTCTCAGCCAATTTCAGAGCAACTTCTACCATGCCCTGAGAATAGTCCGCCGCCACACAATTCGCACCTTTTTTAGCAAAATAAACGCTATTTTCTCCCGCACCGCAGCCTAAATCTAACAGGCGTTTGCCTCTAATATCGCCCATTTGCTGGACGATAAATCTATTTTCTGGGGCGGTACAAGCTTCAAAGTAATCATTGACTCGAATGCCGTCAATATCGATTGTGGATGCCCAAGCATCGTGGAATTGTCGCTCTTTTTTTAAAGTTTCGTCTTGCATTTTTTAATGGTTTGTTGTTGGTAAAAAACATAATTTTAAACCGCAGATGAACGCGGATTAACGCAGATTAATTGAGATTTATCTGCTTCGATCTGGGTTCGTCTGCGGTTTTTTTTAAGAAAGATGGCTGACAATAAATTTATCAGCGCTGTGCTTCTGCAACAACTTGATTTCCGATCGCAGTTGGCTGTCCCGAGGATTTTTCAGCACTATGCTGCAATGCCTGATACAGCCGATTTAAAGCGCTGATGTATGCTTCTGCGGAGGCTACGATAATGTCGGTATTTGCCGAGTGACCGGAAAATACTTTGCCTTCGTGGCGCAAGCGAATTGTTACTTCGCCGATCGCATCTATGCCCGCTGTCACCGATTGTACAGAAAACTCGATTAACTCGTTGGGTACGTTTACCACGCGGTTAATTGCCCTGTAAATCGCATCCACAGGCCCAGTGCCGATCGCAGCATCGGTCAATTCTTCCCCCGCAGGAGTCCGCACCGTTACGGTTGCTGTCGGCCGCGATTTGTCGCCACAGGAAACCTGCACCAATTCTAACCGGAAAAGTTCCGGTGCTTGGTGCGCTTCGTTATTGGCGATCGCCTCTAAATCCCAATCAGTAATCTCTTTTTTCTTGTCCGCTAAATCTTTGAACTTGACAAAAGCCTTATTTAGCTCATCGTCTGCCATTTCAAAACCCAACTCTTTCAAGCGAGTGTGGAAAGCGTGGCGCCCCGACAATTTACCCAGCACGATTTGATTTTCAGTTAAGCCGATCGACTCAGCGTCCATAATCTCGTATGTCCGCTTATTTTTCAGCACCCCGTCTTGGTGAATTCCAGACTCGTGAGCGAAAGCATTTGCCCCCACAATCGCCTTATTTGGCTGCACCAACATCCCCGTCAAATTGGAAACCAAGCGGGAAGTTTTGTAAATTTGGCGCGAGTCAATATTTGTCAGCGGTTCCTCAGAATCCGCAGGCCGGCCCAAGAACGGATTATAATATTGGCGCCGCACGTAAAGCGCCATTACCAACTCTTCCAGAGCCGCATTTCCCGCCCGTTCGCCAATCCCGTTAATCGTGCATTCTAACTGTCTGGCGCCATTTTTCACGGCTTCCAAAAAGTTAGCAACTGCCAATCCTAAGTCATTGTGACCGTGAACCGAAATAATTGCGCGATCGATATTCGGCACATTTTCCTTAATTCCGCGAATCAAAGCCCCAAATTCGCTCGGAGTCGTGTACCCTACAGTATCGGGAATATTAACAGTAGTCGCACCCGCTGCGATCGCCCGTTCTAGAACCTGATACAAAAACTCCGGTTCCGATCGACAAGCATCTTCCGGCGAAAACTCCACATCATCCACAAAAGACTTAGCGTAAGCCACCATTTCCGGCACAATTTCCAGAACCTCAGCCCGCGTCTTTTTCAGCTTATACTCCAAGTGAATATCAGACGTAGCCAGAAACGTATGAATTCGCGCATTTGCTGCTGGTTTCAGAGCCTCTGCTGCTGTTTTAATATCCGGCTTTCTCGCCCTTGCTAAACCGCAAATTGTGGGCCCATCTTCCGTACCCACCGAGCGGGCTATTTTTTGGACTGCCTCGAAATCTCCCGTGCTGGTGAAAGGGAAACCCGCTTCAATCACATCCACGCCCAATCTCGCTAACTGCCGAGCGATCGTCAGCTTTTCATCCACATTCAGAGATGCACCCGGAGATTGTTCTCCGTCCCGCAAAGTCGTATCGAAAATAATAATCCGGTCTTGACTTGGTTGAGTTTTCATAGCTCTAAAAAAGTGTTTTCCTGATTTTTACTTGTCCGTTTTTCTGGATTTTTAGCCTCCAGTCACCAGTCCCCTGTTTCGCGCCAATAACGAATAATTAATAACCGCTAACCCATAACTACTGACTAATGACTGCTGACTAATGACTAATGACTAATGACTAATAACTACTGGCTAATGACTAATGACTAATAACTACTGACTAATAATCCATCTTCTCGATATGTTCCCTAATTTCATTTAGGTCTATATACCTATCTGTAGCATTTCGTAACTCTCTAGCAATCATTCCTTCGGTTGATACCACAGTAATATGAGTATTTTTCGAGCGCAGCAGCTCGATCGCCCGCTCAAAATCCCCATCCCCGCTAAACAGCACAACTTGGTCGTATTGATCCACGGTATTAAACATATCAACCACAATTTCTATGTCTAAATTAGCCTTTTGGGAATATCTGCCCGAAGCATCGTCGTAATATTCCTTAAGAATTTTAGTGCGAACCGTGTAACCTAGACTGATCAAAGCATCTCGAAATCCTCTTTGATCTTGGGGGTCTTTCAAACCCGTATACCAGAAAGCATTGATCAAGATGACATTCGGCTGCGAAGTTTTGAAATATTCGAGCACCCTGCGAGGATCAAAAAACCAGCCGTTCTTTTGTTGAGCGTAGAACATATTGTTCCCGTCCACAAAAATAGAAAGGCGGTTCATTAAGTTTGTCATAGAAACTTAGACCTAATAATTGTAGAAAGAAGTTAATCTAAATATCACATTTTAGCAACATGGAGCTAACTGAGGCAATAGATTAGACTTCAGAAAACTCCATCTCCCCAGTATTTCATATTTTTGGCTCTACCGCCAGAGGGTTCTTTTAACCCTGCTTGCATTTGAGCGAGGGGCCCTCACAAACTATACGCCTAGTAACTCAATACCGGTTGCCGTGTCAAGGTTAATGGCACCTTCAAACCACTGCCAGTACCGCCCTACCGCCAAGCCGGCATACCCAAGCGCATAGCAGTAGATGTTGCTCCCCTGATTTCATAGCGCAGATTACCTCCGCTCAAGCCTTTTTGCTTTCAAGGGCCCAGCGAGCTAACTCTGTCCGGTTGTGCAGACCTGTTTTGCCCAGCATATTGCTGACGTGGCTTTCGATAGTCCGCTGGCTGACATTCATCACGTCTGCGATCTGGCGGTTTGCCATACCCTGCGCTAGCAACTGTACCACCTTTAACTCAGTGGGAGTCAATTCGACATTGCGACGCGCCTTAATTTTTGGGCCACTCTCCATACCTGGATTTGAGTGGCGAATCAAGCGGGATGCTGCTTTCAGAGAAGATTCCACTTGGGCTACCAGTTCTTCTGGTTCAAAAGGCTTGACTATATAAACGTCAGCCCCAGTGCTCAAGCCTTTTACTCGGTCTGAACTTTGACCTTTGGCGGACAAGAAAAGAACCGGAATCCAGCTCGTGCGAGGGTCTTCTCTGATGTGTTTGACTAAAGTGTAGCCGTCCATTTCCGGCATCATCACGTCGCAGATAATCAAGTCTGGAACTTCTTGTTCTAGTTTTTCCAGAGCGTCTCTGCCGTTTTCTGCTGTAATGACGTTGTAACCCCGAAACTCCAAGTAGTCCTTGACCAGCAAGATCAAATTGGGGTCGTCGTCAACCAGCATCAGCCGTTTTTGCTCTCCTGAATTATTGTCCTTTGTCATGTTTATTCCCGCTAAAGTATCCCGCACACTTGCTTGTTTTCACTTCTGTTTTTTCGCTCAGTCCCCCGCCACCCGGGTGGGAGTAGAGGACGACGATCGGGTGAAGGGATGGCGGTGAGGGAAAGCGGGGCGGGTATTACCGCTTCCCAACCTGTAATCGACGGCTGTTTGTGAGTGTCTTACGACCTGGAACGCAGCCAAAACCAGTAATGGACGCTCGCCCTGTCAAGATCAGCCTTGATTGATTGGAGACTCCCTAACAGATCCCAAGTTAAATATCTTTAATCTCGATCGGTTCAATTTCAGGTTAATGCCCCGGTTTTAAATGATACTTCTGATATAGAGAAATTTAAGCAGACTCCCTACTTACGTATTTAACTGTTTCTAGTGTAGTTTGGCAACCTGCTTAGTGTCTGCCACTGAGAAATTTTTGCACAAAATTTCACAGTCCCTCCGATCGATTTTTTTGGCTGTACCTTTTGAGAAACACAAGGAACACGGGAAGCTGCACGAAGACAATCACCTAACTACAGTTTTTTTGAGCTGTAGCAGGTGCGATCGCCCCGACGCCAAACTGTCTCAAATTCTCACCCTTAACCTTAAATTTAACCTTTAATTATACCCATGTACTTTAACAGCGCTATAATTAGACGTTTTGCTCCGCCTCAGCAGGCACAGGCAAAGGATGAGTCAAGAAAGCGTATTCTTGAACGACCTTTGAGTTGAGGAGATGTTCCTGAATAATTCTCTCAATGACGGGGGGAGTAACGTCGCGATACCACACTCCGTCTGGATAGACTACCATAATCGGGCCAGACGCGCACACTCGCAGGCAATTGGCTTTGGTGCGAAAAACGCAGGCTGGTCGATCGGCACTTGGCTTGTCCAACCCCAATTCTTGCAAGCGTTTTTTTAAGTAATTCCACGCCTCTAGACTCGTTTGGCGATCGCAGCACTTGGGCACGGTTTGGTCGGCACAGATAAAAATATGCCGCTCGATTTGAGCGATTCCCAGGCTTTGGACGCAAGCACTCAAGCCTTGGCTGCAAGATTCCTCGTTATTTTCTGTCATTGTCTTCATCAATCAAAAGTAATTGGTTAGCGGTCTAAAGTCATCACCACAGCCCCCACTCCCCCCTCTCCTTCCCTCCAACTCATTTTCTGTTCGGGAACCCGTACTGACAACTAAGTTGCGATCGACCGTGACTAAAGCTAAATTAGCACTCAGGAGTCGAGAGTGCTAATATGTCAGTAGCAAGCAGTCGGCTGTTGCTTTTAGAGCGACCTCTGACGGCTGACTGACTAGGATCTGTAATCTGGAGATTTATTTATGGCAGCAGTATCACTGAGTGTTTCTACCGTTAAACCATTAGGCGAGCGCGTGTTCGTGAAAGTAAGCGCTAGCGAAGAAAAAACCGCCGGTGGCATCCTTCTGCCCGACACAGCTAAGGAAAAGCCCCAAGTAGGCGAAGTCGCGGCCGTAGGCCCCGGCAAGCGCAACGACGACGGCAGCCGCACTGAAATGGAAGTCAAAGTCGGCGACAAAGTTCTCTACTCGAAATACGCCGGCACCGACATCAAACTCGGCACTGACGAATACGTCTTGCTAGCCGAAAAAGACATTCTGGCGATCGTTAACTAATTAATCATTAGTCATCAGTCCTTAGTCATCAGTCATTAGTTTAAAGCGAACGCCGCCAAACAACTAATGACACGGGGCAAATGACTAAAATTCATCATCCCCAATCCACAATCTCAAACCCTCAAATCCCCAAAAACTATGGCTAAGCGTATCATCTACAACGAAAATGCACGTCGCGCCCTCGAACGCGGTATGGACATTTTGGCCGAAGCAGTGGCAGTAACCCTGGGCCCCAAGGGCCGCAACGTGGTTCTCGAAAAGAAATTCGGAGCTCCTCAAATCGTCAATGACGGTGTTACCATCGCCAAAGAAATCGAACTAGAAGACCATGTAGAAAATACAGGCGTTGCCCTGATCCGTCAAGCAGCTTCCAAAACCAACGACGCAGCAGGCGACGGTACCACAACAGCTACCGTTTTGGCTCACGCAATGGTCAAAGAAGGTCTGCGTAACGTAGCAGCCGGCGCAAATGCGATCGCCCTCAAACGCGGTGTTGACAAAGCAACCACGTTTTTGGTAGAAAAAATTGCCGAACACGCCAAACAAGTAGAAGATTCCAAAGCCATCGCTCAAGTCGGCTCCATCTCTGCTGGTAACGACGATGAAGTCGGTCAAATGATTGCTAACGCAATGGACAAGGTGGGCAAAGAAGGCGTGATTTCCCTAGAAGAAGGGAAGTCTATGACCACCGAATTGGAAATCACCGAAGGGATGCGCTTCGACAAAGGCTACATTTCTCCCTACTTCGTCACCGACACTGAGCGGATGGAAGCGATTCTAGAAGAACCCTTCATCTTGCTGACAGACAAGAAAATCGCTTTGGTACAAGATTTAGTACCTGTGCTCGAACAAGTAGCTCGTTCCGGCCGCCCGCTGTTGATCATTGCAGAAGACATTGAGAAAGAAGCTTTAGCTACCCTCGTTGTCAACAAACTGCGCGGTGTGTTGAACGTGACTGCTGTTAAAGCACCCGGTTTTGGCGATCGACGCAAAGCCATGTTAGAAGATATCGCCGTATTGACCGGCGGTCAACTAATCACCGAAGATGCCGGTTTGAAACTGGAAAACACCAAGCTCGACATGATCGGCAAAGCTCGCCGGATCACCATCACCAAAGACAGCACCACAATTGTTGCCGAAGGTAACGAAGCCGCCGTCAAGTCCCGCTGCGAACAAATTCGCCGTCAAATGGACGAAACCGAGTCTTCCTACGACAAAGAAAAGCTGCAAGAACGTTTGGCCAAATTGGCTGGCGGCGTCGCAGTCATCAAAGTTGGCGCGGCTACCGAAACAGAAATGAAGGATCGCAAACTGCGTCTTGAAGATGCGATCAACGCTACCAAAGCTGCTGTAGAAGAAGGAATTGTTCCTGGTGGCGGTACAACTTTGGCTCACCTGACTCCTCAATTGGAAGAGTGGGCTAACAGCAGCCTGAAGGGCGAAGAATTGACCGGTGCATTGATTGTGGCACGGGCTCTGGCTGCTCCTCTGAAGCGGATTGCTGAAAATGCTGGTTTGAATGGCGCTGTGATTGCTGAGCGCGTCAAAGAAAAGCCGTTCAACGTCGGTTTCAACGCAGCGACAAATGAGTTTGTCGATATGTTTGAAGCTGGTATCGTTGACCCTGCGAAGGTGACTCGTTCTGCTCTGCAAAATGCCGCATCTATTGCTGGTATGGTGCTGACAACCGAGTGCATCGTCGTTGACAAGCCTGAACCGAAGGATGGCGCTGCTGCTGGCGCTGGCGGCGGCATGGGCGGCGGCGACTTCGATTACTAATTAATCGTCGTCTTTAAAGTAGGTGGGGGCGCAAGGGCCCTCACCTACTTTATTTTAATTGAATAGTTGATTAATAAATCAAGTATCATAGTGGTGTACTCTCTAGTATAGTGAGAGGCGCTATGAAAGCAGAAGTTCTTAAAAGATTATTTAGGGCGATCGCCAGTGCCGACACAGAGGCGATCGACAAACTCACACACCTAGTCATTGAGGAAGAACGCCAGAAGGGACACACGCTACTAGCCGACCAATTAGAGAATATTACCAAAAAGAGCCAGAAAGAGAAATCGATCTCTAACAGCAAAGCAGCTTCGCCAGTACCAAATAGCCTACAAGCTTTAAGCGAACTGCCGACAAGTAAGCGATTAAACCTTCCTTTAGTGACTGTCATCGGAAGGGAAAAACTGCGGCATCACATGGTGCTTCCTGAAGTTATTGAAAAACGTTTCCAGCGAATTGAGCGCGAGTATGCAGCAAGAGATAGGCTTGCTCATCACGGACTCCGCTACAGACAAAAAATTCTTTTGTACGGTTTCCCGGGCTGTGGTAAGACACTCGGAGCAGAGCGTTTAGCTTGGAATACAGGTTTACCACTTCTCAAAGTTCGATTTGATGCAATGGTATCTTCTTTTTTAGGCGAAACGGCGAGTAATTTGAGGCTCGTTTTTGAAGAAGCCTCAAAAAATCCCTGTTTGTTGTTTCTTGATGAATGCGATTCAATTGCTAAATCAAGAGAAGACCATCAGGAAGTAGGAGAAATTAAGCGAGTGGTAAATACATTTCTTCAAATTTTGGATGAATATGAACCCACCTCTGGTCTGATTGTAGCAGCTACAAACCTGACTAAATCTCTTGATACTGCACTGTGGAGACGATTTGATGATTTGATAGAAGTACCAAAGCCCGGAGAAAAAGAGTTAGAATTTATCCTAAAAGAAACACTATCTGCTATGGAAGTAGGCTCTATTAACTGGCCTGTGCTCATAGCTCAGATGAGAGATTTTTCTGCTGCTCAAGCCGTGCGGGTTGCACAAGATGCTGCTAAACGGGCAATTCTTGAGCGAGAGGAGCTGGTGATTCACGAACACTTGGAAGAAGCGGTTAAAGAAATCAAGGTTGGATAAATTTATTTTTTTGTATCAGGAGAACTAAATGGTTGAACGTTCTGATAGATTTCCGCATATTCAGCTCAGCCTTGCAAAAGAAGGAATTGCTGCAAGTTTACCAAAAGGAGGCAAACCAAATGCAATAACATCTGCCAATGCAAGCAATCGACAAGGACATGGAAGTAAATTAAAGAGTTCTTTAGACTCCTTAATTTTTCAGTGGCAAGATACTCAAAAAACAAGAGAGGAAGAGGAAAAGCCACCACTTCCAGAAAAAGCTATACCTATCATTTTACAGATTGATCCTACTGCATTTGATGCAGAGGATCTCAGAAAATATGGAATCGAAGTAATTGCTGAATTAGAAAATGGGTATATTATTGGTGCTTCAGCAGACGATAGTGAATTTAGTGAACTAGAAAAAAAGCTACAAAAATTTATTAAGGCAGAGCGAGGAGCGAGTAAAGTTGCAGCAATCTGGGACTTTATTGAGGGAAGCAAGCGACCTGAGTACGTCCTCTCACCAGAACTGCTTAATCAATGGCAGCAAATTACAGACGAAAAAATATATACTGTGGATATAGGTATTGCTTGTCTAGGAATGAAGTCACAATTGCCTAATTGCCCAGAAATAAAGCCTGATGAAAGTGAGGAGAAATTTACTAAACGATTCAGAAAGTGGGGTAAAAAACGTGATTTAAATTACGAGCAATGGGATGATATTAAGTGGCAAAGAGAAAATGAGTTTACGAAATTTGTCCAAGCTTATCGGGGAGAGATTTTAAATACTGTGGATGGAGCTATTCCTCAATCTTCTCAACTGCCAGACAGTTTTTCCTGCCGTATTCAAATTTCGGGCAAGGGACTAAAAGACTTAGTTTTCAATTTCCCCTATATTTTTGATGTGAATTTGCCTGATGAATTTACTAAGTTCGTTCCTCAGGAAAATTTATCTGATGTTGACGCTCCTGTTTTTCAACTAGAACAACCCGAATCAAATGCCCCTAACGTATGTGTTATAGATAGTGGGATTCAAGAGAATCATTCTCTTTTGAAAGCAGCTATTGATTCAGGGAATTCAAAGTCTTGGGTTCCCGGAGAAACCGATAAAACTGCTGACTATGTTAGCAACGGTGGACACGGGACAAGAGTAGCTGGTGCAGTCCTTTATCCAATAACGATACCTCGTATTGGAAACGAAAAAGCTGTTTGCTGGATTCAAAATGCCAGAGTTCTTGATGCTAAATGTCAAATACCTACACAGCTATTTGAACCCAACTTACTAGGTGATATTGTGGAATTTTATCACAGTAAAACAAAAACAAGGATTTTCAATCATTCTATTACTAGAAGTGTCCCATGTGGTACCCAATATATGAGTGCTTGGGCGGCAGGAATGGATAATTTGACATGGGAAAAGGATATCCTGTTTATTGTAGCAGCAGGGAATTTACCCTTAAGTGGTGAAATAAGTGGTGAAAGAGAAGATACAAGATTATCTGTGCAAGAGCATCTTGCAGCAAATCGCCTATGTCCAGATTATCTTTTAGAGAATTCTTGTAGAATTGCTGACCCTGCACAAAGTTTTCAAGCTTTAACCGTCGGCTCAATTTCTCTAGCTTCTTATCGTGAACTATCTTCTTCTTCAATATCACAGAAGGATAAACCGTCAGCTTTTTCATGCTCGGGGTTAGGAATTTGGGATACAATTAAACCGGAAGTAGTTGAATATGGTGGGGACTTAGTAAAAGATGAATCTATACCACCTAACATTACTTCACCTAAAGAAGTTTGCCCTGAATTAGTACGATCGACTTTGAATGGTGGGCCAGCAGTTGCTGCGGACACGGTGGGCACGTCATTTGCTACGCCAAAAGTCAGCCATATAGCAGCGTGTCTTGCTGCTGAGTTGCCGGATGAAAGTTGCCTTTTACATCGTGCGCTGATTGTGCAATCAGCCAGATGGCCAGAGTGGACAATGGCAGATAATGTGAATAAACTGCACGTCATTCGTCAAATTGGTTATGGCATTCCAAATCTCGATCGCGCTTTAGGTAATTCTCCCAATCGCATCACTTTGATTACCAGAGGAAATAATCGTATCAAAGCCAGACAGGCTCATGTTTACCAAGTTAAATTGCCAGACAAATTGCGTAGTCAGGGAGAAGAACATGAGATTCTGGTAGAAGTTACTCTATCTTACAAAGCACAACCACGTCGAACTCGTAGAAATCGCAGAAAATATCTTTCAACTTGGCTGGATTGGGATTGTAGCAAAAAGCGAGAAAATCCAGAAAAATTTCTGGCTAGGATTTTGAAAGAGTATGATGCTTCAGAGGATGTTGAAAAGGGAGAGGAAGGTTTTAAATGGACTATTGGCAACAGAGCCAAAAACTATGGAAAAATTGAGGGTGTTTCTAGAAGCGCGGGAACTGTTCAAAAGGATTGGACGGTTGTCAAATCATTTCAACTCAGAGAAGCATTCTGCATTGCAGTAGTTGGACATGAAGGTTGGAATAACGATCCAGATGCTGAAGCACCATATTCTCTCGTTATTAGCTTTGAAGCAATAGCATCGGATATTCCCATTTATGCTCCATTTGTTGAGGCTCAAGTCGAAATAGAATTAGAGCAACAGGTGGAAATTAACTCAATATGATGTAGCTAAAGTAGCTAAATGCGATCGCACATATTTTTGTTATGTTTAACCAGTATTTGCCCTGACAATTCC
The DNA here is from genome assembly GCF_036700885.1 of Microcoleus sp. S13_B4. Classification (NCBI taxonomy): domain Bacteria; kingdom Bacillati; phylum Cyanobacteriota; class Cyanophyceae; order Oscillatoriales; family Microcoleaceae; genus Microcoleus; species Microcoleus sp. S13_B4. The sequence continues at coordinate 23,843 of NZ_JAUBPU010000015.1, read as the reverse complement.
GGATAGGGTAAAATTGACTACAGTCTAAATATTTTCAGCAGCGCGAAACAACTCAATCCTTAAAACCTGATTCTCTCAACAACCATCACAATCATCATGAAACTTTATCACACTCCCATTTCCACCAACTCCCGCCGCGTGTGGGTCGCCCTTTTAGAAAAAAACCTCGATTTTGAATTAATAGAAATCTACTTGGACGGCGATCACTTGCAGCCTGAATTTGTGGCAATGAATCCTTTTCACCGCATCCCTGTTTTGGTCGATGATGGCTTCACCGTCTTCGAGTCTCTGGCAATTCTTGACTATCTAGAAACGAAGTATCCCGAACCGGCAATGCTCCCGAAAGAACCGCAAGATTTGGCAGTTGTGAAAATGGTAGAATTGGTCACGATTAACGAACTTGGGCCGGCCCTTTCCCCCCTCATCAGCGAAAAAATGGGCTGGGGAAATCCTGAACCTCAAGCAATAAAAAAGGCGAAGGAAAAAGTCAATACTGTGCTGGCATTTTTTGAAGGTTGGTTGGACGATCGCCCTTTTTTCGGTAGCAACAATGTGACGTTTGCCGAGTGCACTGCCGGTACCGTCGTGCCTTTGCTGTCGTCGCAGGTTGGTGTATCCATAGACGGTTATCCAAAAATTCAAGCTTGGTGCGATCGACTAATGTCGCGTCCCTCATGGCAGCAAACTCAATTCACCGAGGCAGACTTGGCGGCTTTCGTATCTCGAAGACAAAAGTTTCTCGCACAATCTGAAGCCTCATGAACCAATCAACTCTCGATCGCTCTTTTTCCTAGCTGTTTTCGCCTGCATCCAAATTCCCATCGCAGCAATGGGGCAGCCCGCCGCCCGATCGAACTACGAATCAATTAACGCTAAACAGTTCGTTGCCGATCGCAAAATTAGCGTCTCCAATCCCAAAGATATCGCAGCCAAACTCTTTAGCAGTGACCAAGAATCTGAAGGCAGAAAAAGCGACCAAATTTCGGTTGAATATCCCACGCGAGAAACAGCCGTAATTGTCCAAACCGTCGTCGGTTTAGCTGACGATTCTGTTGCTGCAATGCGGCACCGCATCGAACTAAGACTCAGGCAAAATAAGTGGGAAATTGTCTGGATTGGCCGACAATCAAAGTGTCAACCAAATCGCGGACACCAAGATTGGGCAAGCGACCGCTGTCAGTAGAAAAGTCGATCGGCTTTTTGCTTAAATTCTTTCACCCCGGATGCGTTGGACGAACGAAGCTAAGACTTGAGGCCACCGACGAAAAACAGAGGCACAGAAAGATTCGCTACCGCTGACTCGCGACAGCAATAAGTTATTCCTGCGTAAGTCAGGGAAGGAATCTGGGCTCGGCGTTGTTCCCTGGCTGCGCGACAATAACTTACCAACTATTTTGGGTGTCGCTCGCTCTTTTTGGCTAAAAGAGCGATCGAACTCAGAAGTTTACTTGCACATGATTAAATTTCCCGCCGAGATGAATCCGGCCACAGGGGCTGAAATCTCAACCCAATTGCGATTTTCTCCATTCTTATCTTTGACTAACTGGAAATTCGGTACAAGCGTTACTTGACCGTTAGCCGGTACACCGCCTTTAACAGCAGAAGTCTTTGAAGGCTCGGTGCGGATAGCTAGACCCCTCGGCGCTACGCGAGGTTCTACTTGGCGGCACAGACTTACCGGGCCCGTTGCTGGTGCTGGTGCTGGTGCTGGCGCAGGCGCAGGTGCTGGCGCAGGCGCAGGTGCTGGCGCAGGCGCAGGTGCTGGCGCAGGTGCTGGCGCAGGTGCTGGCGCAGGTGCTGGCGCAGGCGCAGGTGCTGGCGCAGGCGCAGGTGCTGGCGCAGGCGCAGGTGCTGGCGCAGGCGCAGGTGCTGGTGCTGGCGCAGGTGCTGGCGCCGGTGCCGGTGCAGGTGCCGGTGTCGCTGCCGGCCTTGGGGAAGGTGCCGGTGCAGGTGCAGGTGCAGGTGTCGCTGCCGGCCTTGGGGAAGGAGTTTGACTAATTGTGGTGCTGGCGGTCGTGCACGAACCTAAATTAGCCTCGTTTTTGGGGTATCCGGTAGCTACATACCCTTTTACGGGAGCGGTAATTTGAATCCAGAGGCGGCCATCTGAGGCTTTAACAGAACTAGCGCTTTGGGGTACCGTTACCTGAGTGTTAATTGCTACACTGCCAACTCTAGGGGATTTGGGGTCTGGGTTCTGGCGAACGGTCAAACCTTCTTTGGGAGTGACTTTGCGGCAAAGGTTGCCAGCCTGGGCTATTTGAAACGTGGCGCTATCTTCAAAGGAAATATTTTCCCCATGTTGACTGACAGTGGATGTTGATGGGGCGGCAACACCGATGGCATTCGCCTGCACACTTCCGGCTACCATCGCGATCGCGCCCAGCAATGCAGCGGGTTTATTCCAGCAATTCAAGTTTTTCATCCGTTCAACTCCTCACTTAAACACAATCATTATCTTAATTGCAGGTCAATATAGCAAAAAAATCGATTTGTCTTCCACAAAAAAGCTTCATATAACTTTTTTATGACCAAAAGTCAAGTTCTATTTATATTATTTAATGTTTGGTGAGTTGAGCGAAGACAAATAAAGCTGCTACGCCGATAAATGACTCATTATGGCAGAGCGGGGGAGAGAGAAGGCGAGAGTGTTTGAGTCGAGGAATGGGAGAGCGGGAAAGTCAACAGTCAATAGTTAACAGTTTAAATGCGTGACAGTTTGCTAGGAATCCAAGTTATGTGTTGTCCGTCAATATCTTGTCAGGTGTTCGTTAAACCATTTAGCTGTCAGTTGTTGCAGTTGAGTAATATGGGGCTACATTTCAGGTGAATTCTTGGCAGCTTCGAGACCGAGATGGTGCTGGAGATGCTGCACGATTCAGATTGACAGGCGATTGGTGCGATCGACTCCATCGTCGTACTGGGGTGTCGGAAGCCGGATACAGTTCTTCGATCTCCACTGTCGATCGTACCTTACTTAAACAGAACTTACGCACTCAAGGGCGTTAAATCAAGGGTTTGAGACTTGTGTTGAGCGTAGCCGAAACATTGCTTCCCTACTTTATCTTCGGACAGAAAATCGTAGTATGTGCCTAAGTCCTCTTAAAATTGTGGCAAACAGCGCAAATCGCTAGCATTGACCCGAGGGCTGGCGTCAATTTGATAAAATCTTCCAAAACGGAAACTTATCGGCTTGAGACACAGTTGTGTTTTTGTGGCTAAAGCCACCCCGCCATCAGCGACAGTTGCGGTAGCTGTTTCCAAACGGTTTTGTTCTTGTGGAGACATTTCCATTCAGGATTCTAGTCGTCACAACGCCGATTTGTAGTTCCCGGACTTCAGATGCCCTTGGTGCTGACTCTTACGTAAGAAACTTGGATGGTTGCTTGATATTTACTCGCTGACGCTTTACTTTGCCTGCTACGGTTCGAGCGCCAGTCTCTTGAAACTCACGCCCAGAGCACCATTATCGCTTAAAAGCCCCGACAGCCTGTTCCACAAAGAATAAATTTCTTCTGGGGACTAGGGGATTGGCAGGAGATCCCGCCCATAAAAGTCTTATTGAGAAGGGTGCAACATCTCAGTTTAAAAATCCAAGGGGCGGGTTTAGCCAACAACATAGACAACCAGCACAAAACCTCCGAACAAAAGCAGCCGACTCAAATCAGAAACCAAATATTTGCGCCAATTCTGATTTAATTATATTGCTATAGCAATCCTTGCAGGAGTCGTAAACTTTTTACCCCAACCAAACCCTCCCCTTATCAAGGGGAGGGAGTAAGAAATTCACAAATGATTGAGGATTGCTATATAGCAACCGCACTCGATGTTTATGAGGTTTTCACTTGCTGAAACTAATGGGGTAGATTCCTTGCGACTAAGAGCATATTAATGATAGGAAAAATCTTTTTTCGCAGGGCGATGGCGATTAGCGCACGCACAATAAGAGGAACAGCCCAACTAATCTCCTTCCTTCTTTCCCAAATAACTAAAGCCTTCTCTGTTCGAGAGTTAAAGCTTTTTTCCTTCTGCTATATAATGATTAAAGCGTTAAATATTTTTGCAGTGACAAAAACTACTAACAAAAAAGACGGCAAATCCTCTAAATATCCCTTTGACGGTCTATCTTTAGACGATCGCAATCCCGACTTCATTCAGCTTCTGTTGCCACTCTGGGAATGGCTGTACCGCTACTATTTTCGCGTACAAAGCGACGGCTGGCACCACGTCCCCGCGAGCGGAAAAATGCTCGTGGTTGGTTCTCACAACGGGGGAATAGCCGCTCCTGATATGTTTATGTTCCTATACGAATGGTTCCGCAGGTACGGAACCGATCGCTTGGCCTACGGATTGATGCACCCCACGGTTTGGCAAGTTTCTCCTGATATTGCTAGCATGGCGGTTCAGTGTGGTGCTCTCAAGGCGCATCCGAAAATGGCGATCGCAGCTTTGCGAAAAAATGCTCCTGTTCTAGTCTATCCGGGCGGCGCCCAAGATGTTTTTCGCCCCCACCACTTGCGCGATCGAATCTACTTTGCGGGACGCAAGGGATTTATTAAATTAGCATTGCGAGAAGAAGTGCCAATTGTACCAATTATCTCGCACGGCGCCCACGATACTTTGATAGTTTTGGCAGATTTGTACGAACAAGCAAAGCAATTGCATGAATTGGGGATGCCGTGGCTATTTGGCATCGATCCAGTGGTATTGCCGGTGTATTTGGGATTGCCTTGGGGATTGAGTATTGGGCCTTTGCCAAACCTGCCTTTACCCGTTCAAATTCGGACTCGCGTGTGCGAACCGATTGTATTTGAGAGGTACGGTTCGGAGGCGGCGCGCGATCGCGATTATGTTGATGCTTGTTACGATCGAGTTACCGCCCAAATGCAAGGGGAATTAGATGGTTTGGTTGGCAATTGAGAATAGCACAAGTCTATATTAGAATAGGATGCAGAAACCGATTTTTTTTACGACTACAGCAATCCTTGCAGGAGTCGTAAATTTTTGACCCCACCCCAGCCCTCCCCTTATCAAGGGGAGGGAGTAAGAAATTCACAAATGATTTAGGATGGCTATATATAGCGTGAAGCGCGAGGGATATGGGGAAAAACCCCGGTTTCTTGAGTCCTGTGGGTAAGTCGTGAATAAAAACATTTTTGGCAATAAATCTAATAATTGATTTCAAAAACCGACAATTGCGCTAGGCAATCGGATTTTACCCATCTTAATTACATAAAGTATCCGAAAACCGCAGTCGCCAAAATCACGGTTTTTATCCTCAAGGTTCAAGGGAACATAATATTAGCTTAAATAAAGGCAGATGAATAGGAATTTATCTGCTTTTATCTTCACTCCTCGGCGGGGAAAAATAGAATTGGCAAAACTAACCTAATTCTGTATAAACTCTTTATATTAATTCTGCCTTCTGCCGAACGGTGACTAATTGCCCGATCGCCTTAAGCACAATACTGGGAGAAAAAAGTACAGCCGGCGACTCAATCATGTGTAGAACTTCCAAAAATGCTTGACAAACTTTAGCATCTCCGACCAGCACTTTTAACACCAAATCCATGTAATCAATTGTCAGCCGCGTAGCAAGGTTTAGTTTTGCACCTGTACTTCCCCGATAGCGAGAATCCTGACTGATAGCAAACGTCCAAGGGATAGTATGTAATTTTGCTAGTTTTTGTTGAAATTGTCGCGCCAAGCCTGTTAAATCGCCTTCTGGATACCGCTCTCTTTGCTTTTGCAAACATTCATCTAGCATCTGAGCATCCAGTGCAGCAACCGTCATTCCCTGGCCATAAACTGGGTTGAAAGCGCAAACTGCATGACCGATAACTGCTAAGTTCTCAAGATAGCGGGGGAGGCTTTCGTAGTGGCGTAAACGGTTTTCTGTACCTCGATAACTATAAACAGGTGTTATTGCTTCTGCGTCTTTAATCGCATGATAAATTGTTGGGGTTGGCAAAGTGCGGGCAAATTCTAGAAAACCTGCTTCGTCTGCGGGGGGATAATCGCGATCGCCCCCGGCGACACTCACCAGCCAGCGATTACCTTCGATCGGGAAAATTGCACCGCCGCGAGTGCGAAATGGCGGTGCGGTAGACACAAATACTGGCGCTGTGTCTGACAATTTACCGCTGCATTTATAGATGCGGCTGGCATAGCCGACAAAAGCATTGATAACGGTTTCTTGGGGAGGTTCATAGCCCAAACTTTTTAACCATTGAGGTGTTTTGGAAACTTTGCCACCTGCATCGACTACTAAATCTGCATACAAATTCTCTGCATTGATGTTACCTGGGTTGTGGCGATCGCGAAAACGCACCGACACGCCCGTAACATCCGCGCGCGAGGCATTCGCCAGGAGTCCCGTTACTTTGCCTCCTTCGAGAAAATGCACGTTCGTATTTTCAGCCAAGCGGCGCCGAATTTGCCAATCAAGTAAATCCCGACTGAACATAATTAAATCATTTAGATCCGGGCTAAATTGCGGAGCCCAACCTGCAGGACTAAACCACCCGATTGACCTCGGATCTAACATAGGAGCACCAGCAGCTACCAGTTCGTTTTCCAAGCCGGGAAAAAACTCTTCTAGGATGATTTTTCCCCGATTCAAAAGGATGTGAAGGTGACGGGATTGAGGAATTCCGGGACGGGGCGCGGGTTTTTCGGGTAAAAAATCCCGTTCAACAATACTTACTCGATCAAAGTGTTTTGCTAATACTCTAGATGCCAACAGTCCTGATAAACTGCTGCCAATAATAATTGCATGACTTTCTCGCTGCACGATCGAATTCCTTGAAAGCTAATTTGCTATGGCATTGGTAGATGATTTGTGAACCATTTGTCGAGGATTTTGTGTTCACTCTTAATATCGATCGACCAAAGATTCTCCTCTGCGATTATTTTAATCAGACTTACCACTACTACTATCAATCTCGGGTGTGCCACAGCGCACCTTATTCATTACTAAGAACTAACTATTTAACAACTGCCAACTTACATACCACAAATAGCCCTAAATAGACAGCCGGCCGCAGACATATTTCTACACTTCCAACTGTAGGGGGATGCTTTAGCTCGTCAATAAGGCGATGCTTGCCATTGGGGGCATGAGTCTAAAACTATACATTAGTTAACTTGCGCCAATGAGCGCGCGCACCCACTCCTTAACGAGGAATATACTATGTATCAAAATTTGCCCATAAATCCACAACTGTATAACATCGGGTTCTGGCTGGCCCAAGTGCCAGTACAGCAGACTACTACAAACACAGCAGAAGACGCAGCACTCCTTTATTCCGGGCCACAATTTTTTATTGCCTTGATAGCTGGAGTCGTGCTCGCGTGCGCTTTCCAACTCTTGCTAACAAATTTATCAGTAGCAGCCGGCCTTTCGTACATGGGACAATCCCACGACGACAACAGCCACCACTCGGATAGCAGCAGCCCCCCAGTCCGCCACATCGGCCGAAAGGTAGGTACTTGGACGCTAGTCACCGTCACCATTGCCCTATTCTTTGCTTGCTTGCTAGCAGTGAAGCTTAGCTTGATTAGCAGTCCCGGTTTAGGTGCGATCGTCGGTTTAGTCGTGTGGGCAACCTATTTCTCAATGCTTGTCTGGGTGAGTTCCACCACCGTCGGTTCCTTGATCGGTTCCGTCGTCAACACTGCGACATCAGGCTTTCAAGCCATTGTCGGCACCGCAGCCTCGGCTATCGGCGCCAAAGCAGCCAGCAACCAAGTAGTCGCCACAGCTAAAGCAGCAGCAGCAGCAGTGGGCCATGAACTGGGTAGCGCGATCGACCCTACAAGCTTGCGCGAAAACGTCGAAGACTACATCCAAAGCCTCAAACCGCCCGAATTAGACATCAAAGGGATGCGTAGCGAGTTTGAAAAATTGCTCAACGATCCCCAACTAAAAACCATTGCAGCCGAAAACTTGCCCAATCTTGATCGGCAAACTCTCGTAGATTTAGTAAGTTCGCGATCGGACTTATCAAAACGCGATGTAAACCGGATTGTAGACCAACTTCAAGATGCTTGGAAACAAGTAGGAAAACAAGGGCAGCAATCAGACGGCATCGCCCAATTGGTAGACTATCTCAAATCTGCAAAATCGGGAGATTTGCTCTCAGATACGCTGACAAGTAGGGTAGAAAAAGTCCTTGGCAATTTGGGCGGTCAAAATTCTGGAGAAAGCCCGACCATGATGTCCCAAGCAACGACAATGGCAGTCAATGCTTTAATGGGAATAGTATTGGGTCGCACGGATATGTCCGACTTCGATGTTGAAAAAGTAGTCGGTCAGCTTAAAGCAGCTAAAGACAAAGTTACCCAGCAAACTGATAAAGTTACCGCTCAAGTTAAAGGCGAACCCGAAACTTACAGCCCAATTCGTGCCGACGTAGAAAACTACCTACTCAACACTTATTCGTGGCAGATGAACCCGCAAGCGATCGAGCGCGAATTTCGGGACGTGCTCTACGATCCTACGGCTGATCCCGGAACTGTGCGCCGCCAGTTAGAAAAACTCAAACAGGCGAGTTTTGCGGAAATTCTCGCCAGTCGAGGTGTTTTTACCCAAGACAAAATTAAACAAATTTCCCAGGAATTAGAAGCAATTAGACAGCGCGTTTTACAAACAGTGATCTTTGCCGAGGAGCAAGAAAAATCTCGCGATTTGCAGTGGCGGTTGGAAACTTATTTGAAACTGACGCCGAAAGAAGAACTGACAGCAGCAGGTATCGGGAGCGATTTCAAAAAAATCTTAGAGGATTCCGACGCTAGTTACGAACAGTTGCGCGATCGGCTTTCTCCTTACACCCGCGACAGTTTTGTGCAAATTCTCAGAGGTCGCGAAAACTTCGGATTTCAGGAAGTAGAACAGATTGTTCAAGAGTTGGAAAGGACGCGAGATGTAGTTTTAGCAGATTCTAAAGGTCTGCAAGAAGCAGCGCAAGTTCGACTAGACAACCAGTGGCAAAGAGTGCAAGAATACTTGAAGTCTACGGGCAAAGAAGAACTTAATCCCGAAGGCATCAAGCGCGATTTGAAAACGCTGCTGGATAACCCAGAAGCGGGAATGTGGGCGCTGAGAGCTAGAGCTTCTAAGTTCGATCGGGAAACTTTGGTAAAATTGCTATCTCAGCGGAAAGACCTCAGCGAAGACCAAGTAAATCAGCTTATTGACAGCGCCGAAGAAAATTGGCAAAGTGTGGTGCATGCGCCGCAAAAGTTAGCCGAAAAAGCTAAGGATCAGTACGACAATACCACCACCGCCCTGGCAGATTACCTGCGTAATACTGGCAAATCAGAACTCAATCCTGAAGGGATTCAGCGGGATTTGACAAAACTGCTGCAAAATCCCAAAGAAGGAGCTTTAGCGCTGCGGGGCCGCCTGTCTCAAGTCGATCGCGATACTTTGGTAAAACTGCTTTCTCAAAGACAAGATTTGAGCGAGGAACAAGTCAATCAAATTATCAACCAAGTGCAGGAAACCCTGGGATCGATTGTGAAAGCGCCGCGCCGTTTGGCAAAGCGGATGCAAAGCCAGGTGCAGGATTTTCAGACTGTTTTACAAGATTATTTGCGTAATACAGGCAAGGATGAATTAAATCCCGAAGCCATCAAGCGCGACTTGCAACTGCTGCTGCACGACCCGAAAGTCGGCGCTTACAGTTTGGGCGAGCGCCTGTCACACCTCGATCGAGCTACAGTTGTTTCTCTGCTGTCTCAGCGGCCGGATATTTCTGAAGCAGAAGCCAATCGCATTGTCGATGGAATTTTGTCGGTACGCGACGAGTTCGCCATGCAAATTCAGAAAATACAGGAGGGTATTCAGTCGGTAATTGACGGGGTCCTCGGAAAAGTTCGGGATTACCTCAATTCGCTCGATCGCCCAGAACTGAATTACGAAGGAATTACGCGGGACGTGCGGAAGTTATTCGACGATCCGCAAGCCGGATTTGACGCTTTGCGCGATCGGCTTGGTCATTTCAACCGCGATACTTTAGTAGCACTAATGAGTTCGCGCGAGGACATTTCCGAAGCAGATGCCAACCGTTTGATCGACCAAATTGAAAGAAGCCGCAACAGCGTCTTGCAAAGAGCAGAACGCTTGCAGCAAGAGGCTCAGCTTCGCCTCGAAAGCATCAAAGTGCAAGCTGAAAAACAAGCCGAAGAAACTCGGAAAGCAGCAGAAGTTGCTTCTTGGTGGCTGTTTTTCACAGCTCTAACCTCGGCAGCAGCAGCAGCAGGCGCCGGTGCTTTAGCCGTCATCCGATAAAAAAGACTTCAGTTGTGATCGGATTGCATATATAGCAAGACTAAATCATTTGTGAATTTCTTACTCCCGAGCGATCGGGTTCGGGGAGGGTTGGGGTGGGGTAATAAATTTACGACTCCTGCAAGGATTGCATATAGTGCCTGATGTGAGTTTCTACTGACATCAGGCACTAATGTTAGTAAAGGATTTTATCTGCGAGTAGGAAGGGGTTTATTTAAGTTGTTGGTAGTGTATAGGCTTATTAGTAAACCTGCTCCTACCTGTTTTTTGAGGATGGTGTAAACTGTGAATTCATACATTTTAATTGACTGTTTTAAGTAATTTAAAATTAAAAAATAAAAATTATAATTTTGGGACTTTATAATTTTTTATTAGAGGGGCGGATGTAAATGAAAAGTCTGCGGATATTAATTACTTCTGCGAGAGCTATTTTTTTGTCAGTTAGGAACGTGGTTCAGGCTTCGACGCTGGATATGCTTTTGAGCTTATTCCACTACTCTTGCAAGGATTGCTAGACAACGACAAAAATCCACACAGCTATTGAAATGAGATCCTTTTGGCAGGCGCAAGTCGGTGCGCCAGTCCGCTCTCTCCTCAACATTTTTTAGGTACAATAATAGTGAGAGTTCTCAACCCAGCACGCCTGTTATACCAACCGCCCGCCGCCCTGGCTGCATCAGTATCAAACGCAAACAGTTGTGAGTTCGATCGCCCGTTCCTTTTGAAAATGCCGATCGTCAGATCATAACTTGTAGGTCATAGGTTGTGCATAATAGGGAACTAAAGCTGCGAAAATACTACACTGACTGTGGGGGGCAACATACCGGATACCTTGGAAATACCAGGGGCTTTGCTCTCGTCACCCCAGAACAGTCCAAATACGCAGGCCCTGCGATCGCCCATGCTAAACAACCTATGTCTCAAACTTCTCCTGGCTAGTTGCCGAGTAGCACCGTGAGGAGGGCGACGCCATGCAACTCCGAAAAAAAACACTATTAATCATCGGTGCAGCGCTGATCAGCCTGATTGTGGTTCTCTATGCCACTGCATCAACTATTTTGCTGCATGATTTTCACAACCTGGAGGCACAGTACGTGCGCCAGGATGTCGCACGGGCTTTGGACGCATTAGATGATGACTTGTCGAATTTAGACACCAGCGCCCAAGATTACGCCGAGTGGGACGATACTTACTCTTTCGTGGAAACACGGAACGAAAATTTTGTCAAGTCAAATTTCGTCAATTCGACATTTATTTACTTGAGACTAAACTTATTGGTGCTGCTTGACTCCAATGGTAAGACGATCTTCAGCAAAGGTTTCGACCTTAAATCCCAAACCGAAATCCCGATTCCCGAAAGCTTAAAACAGCACTTGACCGAGGCGCTACTAGACTCATCTACAGTCGATGGCGATCGCCCCGGCCCCAACAAAACAGGCGTCCTCACCCTGCCAGAAGCCAGACTGCTGATTGCCGCCAAGCCCATCTTCAACAGCAACGCCCAAGGCCCGTCGCGGGGGACGCTGATTTTGGGACGCTACCTCGACAGCAGCGAAATCGGTTTGCTTTCAGAACTGACTCACCTGTCAGTGGATTTTAGATTGCCGAGTTTAGATTTTAAAGTTGGAGCCGCGAACTACTCCGGGCACACCGCCAAGGCGCTGGCTCGATCGAGGCAGGAGTTGGAAAATATCAAACTCAAAATTTCCAACCTCAAATCAGTAGAAATTTTAGTCGAGCCACTCAGCGGCACCTTAGTCGCAGGATACGCCCTAATTCGCGACATTCACGGCAACCTAGCGTTGCTGCTGCGGGTAGAGACAGATCGCATCATCTACGGCCAAGGTCAGGCTACCTTGGAGCTATTTACCTTATCAATACTGGGAGTAGGTTTAATATTTAGCGCCATCACCCTGCTGTTGCTAGAAAAATTAGTCTTGGCGAGATTGGCTTCCTTGAGCACCAGCGTCAGCAACATCGCAGCCAGCGGCGACCCAGACTTGCGCGTTCATATGGCAGGAGCAGATGAACTCGCAAGCTTGGCCGACGGCATCAACCGAATGCTAGAAGCATTGGGCACTTCTCAAGTCGAACGTAATGAAAGCGAAGACCGCTATCGGTTGATGGCCGAAAATTCAACCGACATGATCACCAGACACGACCCCAAAGGCGTGTTTGTTTACGTCTCCCCCGCCAGCCGCGCTTTGCTGGGATACGAACCTTCGGAACTCATCGGCCGCGTCCCCAACGATTATTTTCACCCCGACGATTTAGAAACCATTGCCAAAGCTCACTGGAAAGTCCTGGCGCTCCCAGTTACTTACACCGTCAGCTACCGCATCCGCCGCAAAGACGGCAAATACATTTGGTTTGAAACCACCGGCCGCACGATCAGCGATCCTCAAACCGGCGAAGTCCAAGAAATTATCGGCATTTCCCGCGACATCAGCGTGCGGAAGCAAACAGAACAAGAACTGCGAGAAAGCGAAGCTGCAATCAAAGCTTTGTACCAAGTGACTTCGGCTCCCCGTACAGACCCGCTCAACCACCTCTCTACCTTTGATTTGCGCCTCCAAGAACTGCTGGCAATGGGATGTCGGCATTTAGGCCTGTCCGTGGGAATTTTGTCCTGCATTCAAGGCGACAACTATCAAATCATGGCTGTTGAGTGTCCTGACGGGTCGATCGTCAAAGACCAAATCTACGATCTGGAAAAAACTTTCTGCGTCGCTACGTCAATGGCAAAAGAACCGATTTACTTTGAGTCGGTGAGATTTTCGGGTTTTTCCTTCAACATTGACGATCGAGCTTTCCCCATCGAAGCTTACATGGGCATTCCCGTCACGGTGGGAGGTGAAGTTTACGGCACTCTGTGCTTCTTTTCTCCGACTCCTGTGACAGAACCGTTCCGAGTTGTAGACAGAGAGTTGGTGAAACTGATGGCTCAGTGGGTGGGAAGCGAACTCGAACGTCAGCAAACCGACGTAGATTTAGCAAAAGCTCGCGATCAAGCACTGGCGGCTACTAGAGCCAAAAGCGAATTTTTAGCCACCATGAGCCACGAAATTCGCACTCCGATGAATGGAGTCATCGGCATGACTGGTTTGCTGCTGGATACCCCCTTAACTCGCGAACAGCGCGATTTTGTAGAAACTATCCGCAGCAGCGGCGATGCTTTGCTGACGCTGATCAACGATATTCTAGATTTCTCGAAAATTGAGTCGGGCAAATTGGACTTGGAGGAACATCCGTTTGACATCCGCACTTGCATTGAGGAATCTCTAGACTTGGTAGCTGCTAAGGCGGCAGAAAAAAAACTGGAAGTGGGTTACTTGATCGATCGTACAGTACCGGCAACGGCGATCGGCGATAGCACCCGCTTGAGGCAAATTTTAATCAACTTGCTCAGTAATGCTGTTAAATTTACCGATGCTGGAGAAGTGGTGGTTTCGGTGACTGCAAAAAAGATTTCAGTGCCGGCGACTAACGCTAAAGAACTGCCATTAATTGCTGGCGAACCGGTAGCAACTAACCCAGCATACGAAATACATTTTGCGGTCAAAGATACCGGTATCGGCATTCCGAGCGATCGCATGGATCGGCTATTTAAATCTTTCAGCCAGGTTGATTCTTCAACGAGTCGGCAGTACGGCGGTACCGGATTGGGTTTGGCAATTAGCAAACGTTTGGCCGAAATGATGGGCGGCCGGATGTGGGTGGAAAGTATGGCTAGTGTCGCGGGCAATCCTCCTGCCGATTTTAGATCATCGGCAGTTTTTGATTTGGGATGGGCAGAATCTTGCGAAATTGCCGAAAAATATGGCTATGGCAAATCTGTACTCAGCAACAAGCCGCTCAGCCAAAATACGAAATCCGTTGGCTCTACTTTTTATTTTAGTACGATCGTTTCGGGCTGCAAGAATTCCTTACCAGTTAACTTGAGCAATTCTCAACCTGAATTAGCTGGCAAGCGAGTCTTAATTGTCGATGACAATGCTACCAACCGCAGAATTTTGACTCTCCAAGCTCAGTCTTGGGGAATGGTGGCTAGGGCTTCAGCTTCGGCTCGTTTGGCTTTAGATTGGCTGGCTGCTAAAGAGATGTTTGACTTGGCAGTTTTGGATATGCAAATGCCGGAAATGGACGGGTTAACTTTAGCGGCGCAAATTCGCCGCTATCCTGATTGCGAAAGGTTGCCTTTAGTGATGCTAACTTCGATCGGCAGGCAAGAAATTAACCCCCCTACTATGCAGGAGATGGATTTTGCTGCTTTTTTGAATAAACCCATCAAACAGTCTCAGCTTTACAATGTTTTAATCAATATTTTTGGAGAACAGACAACTGAATTTAAAGGGCAGCGCACTACCGGGTCTTTCTTGCAAACCATACCCGTGCTGGCGGAGAAATTACCCCTGCGGATTCTGTTGGCTGACGATCATTTGGTGAATCAGAAGGTGGCTTTGCAAATTTTACAGCGGATGGGGTATCGCGCGGATGTGGCGGGAAACGGTATCGAAGTGCTAGAAGCTTTGCGCCGCCAGCCTTACGATGTGGTGCTGATGGATGTGCAAATGCCGGAAATGGACGGACTGGAAACTACCCGCCGCATCCGCGAGCAATTTTCAGCAGATTTAACTTTAGAAAATCACACGGGAGAATCAGAAGTTTCCGTAACTGACGAGGAATCTAACAATCGAAAATCGAAAATCGAAAATCGAAAATTGACTGACGAGGAATCTAACAATCGAAAATCGAAAATCGAAAATCGAAAATCGACGAGACCTTGGATTGTGGCAATGACGGCAAATGCGATGCAGGGCGATCGCGAAGAGTGTATGGCTGCGGGGATGGACGACTATTTGAGTAAGCCGATCGCCATTGAGCAGTTGGTGCGAGCTTTGATCGCGTGTAAATCTCGATCGAACTCCGCATTCGATCGTCTGCAGCCGATCGTTTCTTGGGATGCCCCGGCAGAACAGATCGAAGGAACGAGTGAATTACAAGTGCGATCGAATGTGGCTGTTGCGGGAAATCCACAACTGACAATTCCCAATTCGCCGGCAGTCGTCGATTGGGGTTCATCAAATCTCGATCAGGCTTTGTCACAGAGCCACGATTCCCTGAGTGCCAAGATTATAGAGGGACTGCGAGATGTGGAAGCTTTGGACGAGGCGATCGAGATTTACCTCGAAACAGCTCCCGAACTGCTGCGAGGCATCTCTATGGCTCTGTCCAACGCCGATCCGCTGGCTTTGCGGCGATCGGCTCACTCTTTAAAGTCGATTAGCGGTACTCTCGGTGCTTTTCGCTTGTTTGAGCTGTGCGAGGAACTCGAAATCATGGGCCGCATCGGCACAAATGCTAACCAGCCTTTACCTGATCCGGCCTGCGCGCTTTTAGAACAGGTTGAGGCCGAGTATCAAAGAGTCGAAACGGCGTTAAAAATAGAAATGCAGTCTGTTGATTGTTAGCGGTTATATCGTGTCCGATTGATTTCTGATAGTGTTTCTGGTTGCATCGGTATTGTTCAAATCTCCAAACAGTCAGCTTGCCCGATCGCATAATTTTAGTCAACAGTTAAAAGTCAACAATCATATAGCAATCCTCACATCATTTGTGAATTTCTTACTCCCTTCCCTTGATAAGGGGAGGGTTGGGGTGGGGTAAAAAGTTTACGACTCCTGCAAGGATTGCTATATCAAGGAGTGCAACCGGAATTAATATCGTTAATTCAAGCCCACTCCGGGTAAGGCAGGTGATCTGAACCAACAGTAGACAATCGAAAGTTATCTCACCCACCCCAAGAAGGGGACTGTTAACTATTAACTTACTTTTTAGTTACCAAAACCCAATCGTCCGCTGTTTTGACAATCTCAGCATTCTGCAAACCTAAATGTTTTAAAACTGGTTTTTCCAACAAAAAATAAGGTTGCGGGAGAGTTTGCCATTTCTGTTTGAGCGTCGGCGCGTCGGCGACAATAACTTGGCGTTGACTATAAAAATTCAGCGATGGACGGCCCAAGCGGTGAGAAGTAAACACTTGTTGACCGGCCGGAGTTCCTGTGCGGACAATTTCGGCGATCGGCTTAACCGGATAATCCTCCGCCAGTTCCCAAACCCAGTGATCTGAAGCCACCAATACCAACAGCGTCAGGTAAGTTCCCCAAATTAAAACTAATATAAACTGCCGATCTTTGCGGTGCAGCAACACTGCCCCCATTGTCATTGTCAAACCTACAAACATCAGCATTAACTGCAAATCTCGCTGGAGAGGCACAATGTATTTCCCAATTTGCACTAAGCCACTGAAGTAAATGCAGCCGACAACACCAACTACAGCCAGTATTGCCAAAATCGCGGGGTGAGGCAACAAAGAAATAGCATCAAAATGTTCTTCTGCTTCCTCTTTGACCGGCTCTGGCGGCAGCCACAGTTGCTCCCACACTTCAGCGAGATAACTGCCAACGGCAAGAGCAAAAGCTGGATAAATTGGCAAAACATACCAAGGCAATTTAGTATTCATCACCGAAATAGCCAGCAGATATACTCCAGTCCAAACCAATACTAATTTTGGCCCGGGAAAACTGCGATTTTCCCAACTCAGACGCAGCCCTTGTAGCCAAAATAACTGCCACGGCCAAGCTAATTTTAAAATTTCTAAAATATAATACCAGGGCGGGCCTTTGTGACTGCTCACAGGTTCCGAAATGCGTCGGAAAGATTCGTTAACTAAATTAGCGTGGATGAAATATTGGCCGTAGTGCAGCCATTGGGCAAAATACCAAGCAGCTACTGGCAATGTTCCGATCGCGAATCCGCCCCAAAGATACCCACAAGTGAGGAGTCGCGGGGTATCCCAAACCAAAAAAATACAGCCCATCGCAGCCAGCAGCAGCCCCAACATCACGCCCTTAGTCAGGCAAATGAGTCCGAACCCAATCCCCGCCCCCAAAGCGTAGCGCAAGTCCCGGCGCGATCGTAGCAAACACCACATCGCCCCCAGCAAAAAACACAAAACCGCCCCATCCAACATCGCCAAACGTCCATGCCGCACCACCGGTAACAGCGTCAGATAAACGAGGGCAGAAAAAATGGCAATCAAACGCGGAGGAAACAACTCCCTGCCAATAGCGTAAAGCAACGGCACTGAAGTGGCTGTCAGCATCGCCGGTACCAACCTCGCCGTCAATTCGCTGACACCGCCTGCTGCAAAACACAGCCCGATTAGCCAGTGTACCAGCGGCGGTTTGTTGAAATAAGGCATAGAGTCGATCGTCGGATACAGCCAATTTAAGTTGCCACGCCAAATTTCGCGACTTACCTGCGCTGCAATGCCTTCATCCCAATCCCGCAACGCCACGCCGCCCAGATTCAGCCCGAAAATCAGCACTGCAGCCAACAGAAAAGCCAACATCCACAGTTTGTCTGTAAAGCTGTCATTCCAGCGATTTTTCGGTTTGCGGTGTAGGAATGGAAAGATTTCTGACATAACTTAAGAGAGTTTTGAGCGTCCCAAACTGAAGGTAAACTTAGAAAGCAGTTATTTGCGACTAGGAAAATACCATGAACTTGCCTGTAATTATAGATATTATCATTGGCTTAGTCTTTATCTACCTGACGTTAAGCTTGCTAGCTTCGGAAATTCAGGAACTGATTGCTACTGTTTTGCAGTGGCGGGCGGAACATTTAAAGAAGTCGATCGAAGTGCTGATTTCCGGCGGCAGCGAAGGCGCGAAAGATCCCATGCAATTTAAGCGAGTCGGACAGTTAGCCAATTCGATTTACACCAATCCCATGATCAAAGATTTGAATCAGGGCGCGAAAGGGCTTTTATCAGAGGGATTCCGTTCTGTTACGCACCGCATGGGGGATTTTTACCACGGAGTTACGGGTACTAAAAATGTTTTCGGCAATAAATCCACTGGGCCTTCTTATATTCCAGCCGAGAGTTTTTCTGCTAGCCTTTTGGATACTTTAAAGATTTCTACTTTGATCAGCTCTATCTCTAAAACGAGATTAGAAAAATTTAAAACTTTACAGTTGGCACAAATTAAAAGGATAGGAGAGAGTCTGAATCTGCCGCACTCTACTAAACCGATTATCGAGCAAGAATTTGGCTGGCTGACTGCGGAGTTTGATCGAGTTATTGAAGATTATAAAAACGATTTAGTAAGTTTGAACAACAGCTTGGATAGGATGTCTGAAAAGCTGGGATTTTATATTAAGGATTCTCAGGTTTATCTGCCAGAAACCGAGCTAGCAGGGAGAGAGTTTCAGCGGCATATGGCATTTGTTAAGGCTCGTTTTGACAGCCAATTTGAGCGGGCGGCGCTGCTAGGGCAACTGCAACCTAGTTTGAGCAATCTGTTAAATACTGTTAAAAAAAGTCAAGATACGGTAGGCGAAATTATGGAGCTAAAAGAAGACAGTCCGATTTACCAACAAATTCAAGAAACCTTGGACAGTATGCCAGACTCTTTGAAACGCAGCCTTTATCTTTTAGCGCAGCGCGCTGAAAAAGGCGGGGGAGATACTCAAGAGCAGTTGCAGCGGTTTCAGCAAGAAATTGAAATTTGGTTTGACCAATCGATGCAGCGTGCTTCTGGCGTTTACAAGCGGAATGCCAGAGGGGTGGCGATTTTGCTCGGAACTGCGATTGCTGTCGCTGCTAATGCTGATACCATTAATATTATTGATCGGTTGTCGAAGGATTCGATGCTGCGATCGAATGTTAACTTGTATGCTCAGCAGTTGGTGGCAAACAATGCTAAGACTCAATCAAATAATTTAAGCAGTCTGACAAAAGTTCAAAAGGATGTCGATCAAGCTTTGGATCAGGTAGCTCTGCCTTTTGGATGGAGCAAACAGAACAGCTTAGAACGAGATAAGCAGGGGAATTTATTGTGGCCGGCTTTGATAGCAAAATTGTTTGGTTGGATATTGAGCGGCGTAGCTATTTCTATGGGGGCTGCTTTTTGGTTCGAGGCGCTCAACAAGATTATTAATATCCGCAATTCAGGGAAAAAACCCCCATCTTCCACAGAATCTTGAGGGGTGCAGTTGCGCGGCCAGTTAACTAACTGTCATACCCTTTTAGATTTTAGATTTTGGATGAGGGAATGACTGAAGACTATCGAGGTTGGAAGGATGGGCTGACAGTTGGATTCTTTTTTGAAAGTGGTATCACGGAGAGGATCTCGGATTTATCGGTAATTGCGCGTTTGCCGGAAGTAAGGGAAAACACGGAGAATATAAATTCCGTGCGATCGCGGATGGCAGCTCAGCAGAAATAGGAGAAACTGATAGATAGGTTAAATAAGAATGAGCGAAATAAACAAGGTAGCTGGCAGCTTCTGGGGGTCCGACTCCAGGGGTTTATCTAGCGCTCAACTCACTTTTGGAGGACGGAATATGTTGACTTCTTTAAGGGAAACGACTCCCGCCTCGGAATACGCAAATCCCCCATCCAAAAGCTTTGTATTCAAGGACTCCAGCATCAATGAAGGTGGATATTTTGTTTCCAGAATTTTGGCTGGCGAATCTGACTGCATCGAGAAAATTACCTCGGCACTTCAAAAATCTGCCTCTATCCTTAGAGAGATTGACAAAGTTGGCACAACTTCTGGCAGCAGCTCGAACCAACTGCAATTAGGCTTTGTTATCCTCAGTTCAGATTACCTGGAACCATACAAAAGTCAATTGTCAAAGTCCCATAGTTCTCTGACTCAAAACAGGCGGCTTGATTCGTGTTATGCCGATCGACATAGTGATACACTCAGCAACGGCGGTGGGCGCGATCGACTGTTTGCTAATTAAGGAGAGTGATTTAAGGGAGGGTGTGGAACGTACCGAGGGCGACTGAGCCGAATGCAATTGTAATTAGGGACGCAGGTGCGATCGCAATCAACGATTAGATCTGACTCAATATGCCATAATATCAACTCCCGCTGAATAATTTGAATCATTTTTGTAGTGAGGTGGGCAGTCCTCACAGGGTCGGTAGCACGCCATAATCCAATTGAGTTCTAGCGATGGGTTCCACTTAATGTTAGACAGTTTTGACTCTTAGTAAATGCGACCAAACCTCCTGGTAATCAGTATTTGGCTGTATCGCAAACCTAGCAAGTCCAAAGCATATAGAATCATTCAAAATCTACATAATTCAGTTTTCCCTTGGATGAAA
Source organism: Microcoleus sp. S13_B4 (assembly GCF_036700885.1). Taxonomy (NCBI): domain Bacteria; kingdom Bacillati; phylum Cyanobacteriota; class Cyanophyceae; order Oscillatoriales; family Microcoleaceae; genus Microcoleus; species Microcoleus sp. S13_B4. The sequence continues at coordinate 3,366 of NZ_JAUBPU010000015.1, read as the reverse complement.
TACAGCTAGGGAAACTCTATTGTGTTGTGCCTATACGTAAAATATAACACTCAAATAAAAACTACTAAATATAATTAAGAGGAGTTATTCTCGGAGAAATTACCTCCACCATTTCCGATTACCTGAACTCCGGCTAGTGTTAGTCAAATAAGGTCGAAAAAAGTTGGATGGTAGAACCTAGATTGATTTGTTTGAATATTCACGTGTTGTAATATATTCCCAGAGGTAGAGGTCTAAAGTTCCCTTTTATTTAGGGTCGAACCGATAAATATGGGTCAGAATAAATTAATAAAAACATTTAAAAAGTTGCACTATATCTCAAGTTAGTGTTAAGATATAATGAAATAAGCCTGATCATATTGCTCCAGGGTGTATCTACTAATAATGCCCTTAATGGAGTCTCCAATATGAGTTCTACATTCGCTCAAGTTAACTCACAATCTTCTTTTGAAAAACAGCCACTGCGCTCGTTAGTCTTCATTGACTCCGGCGTGGAAGATTACGAGTCACTTACAGCGGGAGTGCTGCCGGGACAGCAGGTAGTAATACTCGATCGCGCCAAAAACGGCATCGAACAAATCACCTCGGAGATGGAAAAATACGCCTCTACTAAGGGGGCGATAGACTCGGTTCACATTATTTCTCACGGCAGTTCTGGCAGCCTACAATTAGGCAATACCGCTCTGGGTTCAGATAATATAGAGCAATACAAAAGCCAGTTGGAAAAGTGGCAAACTTCACTAGCCCCCCAAGCAGACATCATGCTGTACGGCTGCGATGTAGCAGGCGGTACAGGTGCTAATTTCGTCGATCGATTCAGTCAATTAACCGGGGCTGACGTTGCGGCATCCACCAACACAACCGGCCGTGACGGCGACTGGAATTTAGAATTTGCCTCTGGCCAAATTGAATCTCCCTTAGCCTTGCAGCCACAGGCTATGGCAAGTTACCAAGGTGATTTAGCTACGATCGTAGTAGCCAACAATAGCGATAGCGGGCCCGGTTCATTAAGGGCTGCGATCGCCACCGCTGTTGCCGGCGATATAATTACCTTCGCTCCAGGTTTAGCCAGCCAAACTATTACCCTCACCAGCGGTCAACTCGATATTCCCGCTGGCAAAAACATCACGATTGACGGCGCCGCAGCAGCGGGTTTAACGATCAGCGGCAACAACGCATCCCGCGCCTTTTTTGTCAATGCAAATGTTGACTTTGCTACGAGTTTTGTTGTCAAAAACCTCATTATTACTAACGGAAAAACTACCGATCGAGGTGGCGCGATCGGCACAACCGACGAAGTAAACCTCACAGTAGAAAACGTTCAGTTCAACAACAACGTCGCCGATAAAGGCGGTGGCGCAATTTTTGGCAATTTTAACAATACTCTGACTGTTACCAACAGTAAATTCAATGGCAACGTGGCCACCGCAGCTAATGATGAACGAGGTGCAGGTGCGATCGGCTTTTTGAGTTCCAAAGCTTTTACAGTCACCAACAGTGACTTCACCAACAACAAAGGAATTAACGGCGGGGCGATTAACAGCCTTCAGGGCAAGTTAACCATTGACAACTCCCGATTCATCGGCAACGATACCACTGCCGCCACTTTCGCCACAGGTCAGCCCAATGATTTTTTAAGGGGTTTCGGCGGCGCAGTTTATACCGATCGAGCCAGCAATCCCAGCGAAGCTTCCGGCACAATTAAGATCACCAAAAGTGTATTTCAAGATAACAAAGGGCGAGGCGAAGGCGGAGCAGCTTATCTGTTTACCGGCACCCAAGATAGCGTAAGTATTGCAGACAGCACCTTCCAAAACAACGAAATTCTGTCGCTTCCGGGTGGCAACAACGGAGTTGGAGGGGGGTTGGTAAACTTGAGCAACGGCCTCAACAAAGGACTTACCGTCTCCAACACCACCTTTGCTGGTAACAAAGCCCCCGCTCAAGGTGGCGCAATGTGGATCATGGATGCCACTACCACGATTACTAACAGCACCTTTTCTGGCAACCAAGTTACTGGGACTACCGACTTTTACGGCAATGTCGGTGGTGCAATGGCTCTTTATGCCCCCACAACCATCGTCAACACCACCATTGCCGATAATTCCGCCCGTTGGGTTGGCGGAGGCATCTCGGCTGCGGAAGGAAAGCCTGTCAGCGTCAAGAACACGATTTTTTCTAACAACACGGCGGGGAATGAGTTTGGCATTCAGCAGCACACCAGCAGCGAACTAACTGACCAAGGTGGCAATTTTCAGTGGCCTGTCAAAAAAACCACTAACTTCAACGATTACAATGCGACGGCAAGTGTGACGATCGCAGACCCCTTACTTGGCCCTTTGCAAAACCTCAACGGCGCTTTAGTCAGGCCACTGCTGATAGGAAGTCCGGCAATTGATAAAGGGATTGCCACGGGCGCACCCGCTACGGATCAGCGCGGCGTGACTCGCCCTCAAGATGGCGACAGCATTCCAGGTGCGATCGTGGACAGCGGCTCTTTTGAATTGGGAGGTAGTGTCGTCCCAGTGCCAACTCCGACGCCTGCGCCGACTCCGACGCCTGCGCCGACGCCTGCGCCAACTCCGACGCCTGCGCCAACTCCGACGCCTGCGCCAACTCCAACTCCCACACCGACTCCGGCGCCGACTCCCACTCCCGCGCCAACTCCAACTCCCACACCGACTCCGGCGCCAACTCCGACGCCTGCGCCAACTCCAACTCCCACACCAACTCCGGCGCCAACTCCCACTCCGCCGACTCCGGCCCCGACTCCTACTCCCGCGCCAACTCCCACTCCCGCGCCGACTCCGGCGCCGACTCCTACTCCGGCGCCGACTCCTACTCAGACTCCGACACCCACACCGGAACCCACTCCAACTCCGACACCGACGCCGACACCAACTCCCACACCGACTCCGGCGCCAACTCCTACGCCTGCGCCAACTCCGCCGCCGACACCAACTCCGGCGCCAACTCCCACACCGACTCCGGCGCCGACACCAACTCCCGCACCGACTCCGCCGCCGACACCAACTCCCGCACCGACTCCAACTCCGGCCGTAGATGATTGCTTATTCGATAGCCTCACCGCCCCGCAACTTGACCCTGCTACCATCACCCCCAACCCCGTCCAACAAACTATCAACGGCGGCGACACTACCGATTTCATCATGGGCGGTGGCATCAACGACTCAATTAACGGACAAGCCGGCAGCGATACTCTCTACGGCATGGGCGGCAATGACAACATTGACGGTGGCGCAGATAACGACTCAATCTTCGGCAATGGAGGCAGCGATTTCATCCTAGGCGGCGCTGGTAACGATACCATCTATGCTGGCAAAGATAATGACACTGTTGTTGGCG